>NZ_JAEMTF010000064.1:0-18461 GCF_016462415.1 Williamsia sp.
CCCACCATCGGTAGCAGTTTGTGTCGCTGAGCGATACGAACTGCTACGGATTCGACGGTGAGACCGTGATCAGACGTTGAAGCGGAACTCGACCACGTCACCGTCGGACATGACGTAGTCCTTGCCCTCCATGCGCACCTTGCCGGCAGCCTTGGCCGCGGCCATCGATCCGTTGGCATCGAGGTCGTCGAACGACACGATCTCGGCCTTGATGAAGCCCTTCTCGAAATCCGTGTGGATGACGCCGGCCGCCTTGGGGGCCGTGTCGCCCTTGTGGATCGTCCAGGCGCGCGACTCCTTGGGACCGGCGGTGAGGTAGGTCTGCAGGCCCAGGGTGTGGAAGCCGGCGCGAGCCAGCGAGTGCAGACCGGGCTCGGTCTGACCGATCGAGTCGAGCAGTTCCTGGGCATCGTCGGCGTCGAGTTCGAGCAACTCGCTCTCGACCTTCGCGTCGAGGAACACCGCGTCGGCAGGGGCGACGGCCGCACGCAGCTCGTCCTTGCGCGCCTCGTCGGTCAGCACCGACTCGTCGGCGTTGAACACGTAGAGGAACGGCTTCGTGGTCATCAGATGCAGATCGCGCAGTGAGGCGAGGTCGATCGAATCCTGCTGCGAGAACAGCGTCTTGCCGCTGTTGAGCAGCTCCTGCGCCTTCTGGGCGGCGGCCAGCGAGTCGGCCAGGCTCTTGTCCTTGCGCGCGTCCTTCTCCAGACGCGGGATCGCCTTCTCGAGCGTCTGCATGTCGGCCAGGATCAGCTCGGTCTCGATCACCTCGATGTCGGCGAGCGGATCGACCCGGCCGTCGACGTGCACCACGTCGTCGTCGGCGAAGACGCGGACGACCTGACAGATCGCCTCCGCCTCGCGGATGTTGGCCAGGAACTGGTTGCCCATCCCCTCGCCCTCCGAGGCGCCCTTCACGATGCCGGCGATGTCGACGAAGGACACCGTCGCGGGCAGGATGCGCTCACTCGAGTGGATCTCCGCGAGACGGGCCAGGCGGGAATCGGGCAGCTCCACCATTCCCACGTTCGGCTCGATGGTGGCGAACGGGTAGTTCGCGGCCAACACATCGTTGCGGGTCAGGGCGTTGAACAGGGTTGACTTGCCGACGTTGGGCAGTCCGACGATTCCAAGGGTGAGGCTCACGAGGAACCAGTCTAGTTTTCGCGACCGGTCCAGCTCGCACCCGTGGCCTCAGGTGGCCGGTGCGGGGTCCCCGTCGGAGCTGTCGGTGACCGTATCGGCACGCTCGGTGGTGTCTTTCCGCACGCTCGGCGGATCGGTGTCGTCCGCCTCGGCGTCATCGTCGTCGACTGCGACATCCTCGCCCGTCCGCTTCGACACCTGCTCGCCGTAGTAGCGCAGGACCACGGCCAGTGACGCCGCGACCGGCACGGCGAGGAACGCACCGATGATGCCGAACGCGGTACTGCCCAACGTGACCGCGAGCAGGACGATCACCGCATGCAGGTTCATCGACTTCGACTGCAACCACGGCTGGAGCACATTTCCCTCGAGCTGCTGGACCGCCAGGATGATCGCCAACACGATGAGCGCCGTGACCACGCCTTTGGACACCAGGGCGATCAACACCGCCAGACCACCGGCGACGAACGCGCCCACGATGGGGATGAACCCACCGATGAACGTGATGATCGCCAACGCGTAGGCCAACGGGACGCCGAGGATCACCAGACCGATACCGATCAGCACCGCGTCGACGAGGCTGACCAGGGCCTGGGTCCGGATGAAACCGCCCAGCGTCGCCCACACCCGGCTGAGCACCTCTGCGAGATGCGGTGCCGCGGGCATGCCCGCGGTGCGTCGCAGCCACGGGATGAACCGCGGACCGTCCTTGAGGAAGAAGAACGTGGCGACGACGACCGTGAACAGGGTGACCAGCGCAGACGTCGCGGCACCGACTCCGGTGAACAGCCCGGACGCGATCTGAGCGCTGCTCGACTGGAGGCGGTCGGTGATCGCGGCGACCGCCGAGTCCAACTGGTCGTCGCTGACGTTGAGAGGCGGTCCGTGCAGCCAGTCCTGCACCTGGACCACACCCTGCGACGCACGATCAGCGAGCTCGGTGGACTGCTCGACGATGCCCGGCGCCACCGCCGCGATGACGCCGGCCACCACCCCCACCGCGATGAGCAACACGATCAGCACCGCGAGGGCCGGTGGCAGCCCCTTGCGCCGCAACCACTTCACCGGCGGCCACAGCACGGTGCAGACGATCACCGACAGCACGACCGGCAGGATGATCACCCACCCTCTGCCGATCAACCACCCGACAATCCACAGGGCCGCGGCGACCGCGACGAACTGCACGGCGATCAACGAACTCGATCGGAGATGCGTCGCGAAGATCGATCCCCGAGTCGGAGGTGTCATGGGTCAATCGTCACATATCGCCTCAGTTGCCGAGCGATCTGACTTTCTCGATCAGATCGGACTCGCAGACGGCCAGGAAACCGTCCACGTCGGGGCCGGCGTTCAGCAGGGTGAGATGGTCGAATCCCGCGTCGACGAACCCCCGTGCGCCCTCGACGTGCTTGTCGAGGTCCGGGCCGCACGACATCGCCTCGGCGACATCGGAGTGCCGGATCGACGCCGTGGCGGCCTCGAAATTGATCGGGTTCGGCAGCTCGGCCTGGACCTTCCACCCGGTCAGACCGAAGCGGAACTTCTCGTGTGCCGACGCCACGGCGGTGTCGACGTCGGTGGCCCAGGCCATCGGCACCTCGGAGTAGCGCGGACCGGAACCACCGGCATCGCCGTAGGCGGCGACGAGGTCGGACTTCGGCTCGGTGGTGAAGATGCCGTCACCGATTTCGCCGGCGAGTGCCGCGGACTCCGCACCGCCGGCCGCCACCACGATCGGTGGCAGTGAATCCGGGATGTCGAAGATCCGGGCGTCGTCGAGGGTGATGTGCTGCCCGCGATACGAGTGGTAGCCGTCGGTCCACAACATCCGCATGACCTCGATCGACTCGCGCAGCATCTCCTGACGGATCTGCGCGTTCGGCCACGGAGCGCCGGTCACGTGCTCGTTCAGGCGCTCGCCGGTACCGAGCCCCAGCGTGAAGCGCCCCTCGGCGAGGATCTGCGTCGTGGCCGCGGCCTGCGCGATGATCGCCGGGTGGTACCGGATGAACGGACAGGTGACGCCCGTGGCCAGTTCGAGCCGCTCGGTCTGCACCGCGATCGCGGCGAGCATGGACCAGGCGAACCCGGAGTGTTTGTGGCTGTAGAGCCACGGATGGATGTGATCACTGATCTCGACGAAGTCGAAACCTGCGCGTTCGGCCGCGACCGCCTGGCGGACGATCTCCCTCGGTTCGAAGGTCTCGGCCATCAACTTGAACCCGATTTTCAAGGGCATGGCTCAGCTCGCCGCGAAGACCGAGGTCAGCTTGGCGCAGAACGCGGGCAGGTCGTCCGGGTTCCGGCTGGTGATCAGCGAGTTCGGCCCTGCGGTGCACTCGACGACCTCCTCGTCGACCCAGGTGCCGCCGGCGTTGCGGATGTCGGTCTGCAGGCTCGGCCATGAGGTGATGGTGCGGCCGGCCAGAACCCCACCCTCGATCAGGGTCCAGGGTGCGTGGCAGATCGCCGCCACCGGCTTGCCCTCGTCGAAGAAGCTGCGGGCGAAAGCGACCGCGGTTTCCTGGGTGCGCAGGTAATCGGGGTTGGCGACGCCGCCGGGCAGTACCAGTCCGTCGAAATCGCCGACCGAGACCGATTCGACGGTGTCGTCCACCGGAAAGGTGTCAGCCGCATCGAGGTGGTTGAAGGCCTGGACGGTGCCCGAGACGGTGGACACGAGGCGAGGTGTCCCACCGGCCTCCTTCACGGCCTCCCAGGGCTCGGTGAGCTCCACCTGCTCGATGCCCTCGGGGGCAACGAGGAATGCAATCGTCTTACCGTTCAGATTGTCGGTCATCGACTTCCTTACTTCTCGACCGCGCCGTCGTACGGGCGGTGTGTGTCAGTGGTCGCGCAGCAGATCGACGAGGTCGGACTTGTTCATGTCCGAGTACCCGTGCAGATCAAGCTCTTTCGCCCGGGACTTGAGTTCGTCGACGGTCCATTCCTCGTACGACGGCGACGTACCGCCGGAATGGCCGACGTCGGACCGTCCGCGGTTCGCGGCGGCGTTGGAGATGCGGGCCGACTTCTCCTTGGAGTTGCCGTCGTCCCGCAACTTCTCGTACAGATCAGGGTCTTTCAACTGAGGTTGTGACTCTGCCGATTTCTTCTCGGGCATCTGCCGTCCTCCTACGAGTCCGAGCACTGACCGCGACGCCATCGGACGTCGGGCCGTATGTGGTCTGGAGTGCGATCACGTGCAACCGCCGACGGTGATGGGCGACAGGCACTTACGCGAAACAGGTGTACAGCGACGTTCTCGGCTGACCTGTCGACGCTACACGACCAGGTCAAGCGACGTGGTGGCCTTGCTGTGCACGTGTACTTTCGAGGAGGTGATGCGATTCCCGACATTCCCGGCGGGTGGCGGCCGCGCAGCCGTCGCCACGGCCACCACCGCGGCGTTCCTCCTGGTCGCGGCCTGCGGCGACGGCTCGAGTGACACCGCCTCGACACCGACCTCCTCCACGCCGTCGGGTTCCACCGGCAGCGCGGCCCCCACGTCCGGGCAGGCGCGGGTCACCGACGTGATGACCGGCCTGGACCACCCGTGGGACGTCGCGATCGACGGCGACGGGAACATCGTCACCGGCGAGCGATCCGGGCGGATCATGATGCGGCACAGCGACGGACGCGTTGCACAGGTCCAGGCCGACACCTCCGGGGTCGACGCCAAGGGAGAAGCCGGGTTCATGGGGCTGGCCCTCGCCGGCGACTTCGCGCAGAGCCGCTCGGTCTACACGTGTTTCGCCAGCACGGTCGGCGATGTCCGCGTGGTCCGGTGGACCGCAGCAGCGGACTGGTCCTCGATGCGCCAGGTGCAGAACGTGGTCACCGGGATCCCGCTCGGCGCGTCCGGACGGCACAGCGGCTGTCGGATCCTGCCGGCCGCCGACGGCACGCTGTTCGTGTCCACGGGCGACACCGCGAACCCCACCGCACCCCAGGATCTGAAGAACTTGGGCGGCAAGGTACTTCACGTCAACGCCGACGGAACCCCGGCCGCGGGCACGTTCGCAGGCAGCGTCGTCTACGACTACGGTCACCGCAATCCGCAGGGACTCGCCTTCGCACCCGGGACCGACCGTCTGTACGTGACCGAGCACGGCCCCGACATCGACGACGAGCTCAACCAGGTTCTGCCGCAGGCGAACTACGGATGGGATCCGAACACCGGTTCCGGTTCCTACGACGAGTCGGTGCCGATGACCGACACCGAACGGCACCCCGGATCCACGCCGGCCGTCTGGTCCTCGGGCGATCCGACCCTGGCGATCTCCGACGTCGACTTCCTCGGGCCCGCCTGGGGCCGCTACAGCGGGATGGTCGTCATGGGCGCACTCAAGGCGAAACGACTGGTGTTGCTGCGACTGGGCGCCGACGGCACGACCACCACCGAGCGGGTCGATCTGCTCGACGACGCCGAGGGTCGTCTGCGGTCGATCACCCCGACGCCCGACGGTTCGCTGTTGGTCACCACCGACAACGGCGGAGGGCAGGACAAGATCCTGAAGGTCAGCCCCGCCTGATCGCGCTCGTCAGCGACCGCGCCGCATCCGACGTACCCGCGCGAACAGCGACGACACGGCGTCGAACTCCGCGGCCTCCGAACTCGTCGGCACGGCGTCCGGATGCGGCGGGTGCGGTGACTGTCGATGTCGCTCCGGGTCCACCGATTCCGACGACAACGCGGTCTTGACCTGCTCCTCGCCGTAGAGGCCCATCATGATCTCGAGCCCCCAGCCGGGGAACTCGGCGAGAGGGCGATCCTGCTCCTTTTTCCGTGTTACGCGCATGTTACGAGAATGGCACGTCCACTCGGATCTGTCGCGTAATTCGCTGGTGACGGTCAAAACCGACGGCCGTCGATCCCTCCATGGTCACACCGGTATAGTGACGCGCGCCACACAATGGCAGCCCACACCGCCGAGGGGATCCCGTGACACTCGCTCCAGAACGTCCGCACAACCCGGACATCGACCTCATCAAGACCGATCCGGATCGGCCACCCGTGGCGATCGTCGATCGATCGCCGATGACCGTCAAGAAACGACTGCTCTTCGCCGTCATCGGCCTGATCGGCGCGGTCTCATGGGCCGTCATCGCCATCGTGCGGGGTGAGAACGTCAACGCCGTGTGGTTCGTCCTCGCCGCACTGTGCACCTACATCGTCGCCTACCGGTTCTACGCACGCCTGATCGAGACGAAGGTCATCAAGCCGCGCGACGATCATGCGACCCCGGCCGAGATCCTGGACAACGCCAAGGACTACATGCCGACCGATCGGCGTGTGCTGTTCGGCCACCACTTCGCCGCCATCGCCGGCGCCGGCCCGCTCGTCGGCCCCGTGCTCGCCGCACAGATGGGCTACCTGCCCGGGACCATCTGGATCATCGTGGGCGTCGTGTTCGCCGGCGCGGTCCAGGACTACCTGGTGCTGTCGATCTCCACTCGTCGTCGCGGACGCAGTCTCGGCCAGATGGCCCGGGACGAACTGGGCAACGTCGGCGGGTTCGCCGCCATCATCGCCGTGTTCGTCATCATGATCATCCTGATCGCCGTGCTCGGACTGGTCGTCGTCAACGCGCTGGCCGAGAGCCCCTGGGGCGTCTTCTCTCTCGCGATGACACTGCCGATCGCCGTGTTCATGGGTGTCTACCTGCGGTTCCTGCGGCCCGGCAAGATCTCCGAGGTCTCCTTGATCGGCTTCGTCCTGCTGATGCTGGCGATCATCTCCGGCGGCTGGGTCGCCGAGACCAGCTGGGGCGAGGACTGGTTCACGCTCTCGCCGGTCTTCCTCAGCTGGGCGATCATCATCTACGGCTTCGCCGCCGCGGTGCTGCCGGTCTGGCTCGTGCTCGCCCCGCGCGACTACCTGTCGACCTTCATGAAGGTCGGCACCATCGCACTGCTCGCCGTCGGCATCGTCATCGCACAGCCGGTGATGAACGCCCCCGCGGTCAGCGAGTTCGCCTCCAACGGAAAGGGTCCGGCCTTCGCGGGTTCACTGTTCCCGTTCCTGTTCATCACCATCGCGTGCGGCGCGCTCTCGGGGTTCCACGCGCTCATCGCCTCCGGCACCACACCGAAGTTGCTGGAGAAGGAGAGCCAGGCCCGCATCATCGGCTACGGCGGCATGCTCGTCGAGTCCTTCGTCGCGATCATGGCGCTGATCACCGCGTGCATCCTGGATCAGCACCTCTACTTCGCGATGAACGCGCCCAAGGGTGTCACCGGCGGAACCGCCGAAAGCGCTGCCGATTACACCAACAACACGCTCAACCTGTCGGGACCACCGACGTCGGGGGCGGAGCTGCAGGCCTTCGCCGACGGAGTGGAGGAACCGTCACTGATCTCCCGCACCGGCGGTGCGCCGACGCTGGCGATGGGAATGTCGGAGACTCTGCAGAACGCGTTCGGCGGGTCGTCGCTGAAGGCGTTCTGGTACCACTTCGCGATCATGTTCGAGGCCCTGTTCATCCTCACCACGGTCGACGCCGGCACCCGCGTGGCGCGGTTCATGCTCTCCGACGGCCTGAGCAACATCAAGGGCGGCAAACGATTCGCCGACCCGTCGTGGCGTGTGGGCGCGTGGGTGTGCACCTTCATCGTGGTGGCGGGCTGGGGAGCCATCCTGCTGATGGGTGTCACCGACCCCCTCGGCGGCATCAACACCCTGTTCCCGCTGTTCGGCATCGCCAACCAGTTGCTCGCCGCCGTCGCCCTGACCGTCGTCCTGGTGGTCGTGGTGAAGAAGGGCCTGTTCAAATGGGCCTGGATCCCGGGTCTGCCACTGGTCTGGGATCTGGCGGTCACCATGACCGCGTCGTACCAGAAGATCTTCTCGTCCAACGAGGCGATCGGCTACTGGGCCAACCACGATGCATTCCAGAACGCGAAGGACGCGGGTGAGCAGTCGTTCAAGACGGCCACGACGCCGGAGCAGATGGACGCCGTCATCCGTAATACGTTCATCCAGGGCACGCTGTCGATCGTCTTCGCGGTGCTGGTCATCATCGTCGCCCTCGCCGGTGCGTGGGTGTGCGTCAAGGCGGTCCGTGCGGGCAGTCTCCCGACCACCGAGGACGAACCGGTGCCCTCGAAGCTGTTCGCCCCCAGCGGCATGATCGCGACACCGACGGAGAAGGCGGTCGAGAAGGAGTGGGTCGAGTACCGTGCCTCGTCGACCGACGGCGACCACCCCACCGAGTCCTTGAAGTGACCGCCGACATGACGAACCAGGGCGGAAACGGTCAGGTCATGCTGGCCCGCGCACTCTCGCGGGCCTGGTCGTACGTCGGGGCGGTGATGGGTGATCACGACTACCGGCGCTACGTCGCCCACCACCACGCCCGACACCCGGGAACCGCGGTGCTCTCCGAACGTGATTACTGGCGGATGCGGCACGACGAGCAGGAGGCGAATCCCCAGGGTCGGTGCTGCTAGGCGATACCGCCACGCCCGCGTCCGATTCCCGCTAGTACATCCGGGCGGCCACTGACACAGTGGAGTCATGACACCGTCAGTGGCCACATCGGCCGACCTCGACTTCGAGCGGTGCTACCGCGCGTTGTCGTCGCGGGACACCCGATTCGACGGCCAGTTCTTCGTCGCGGTCCGCACCACCGGGATCTACTGCCGCCCATCCTGTCCCGCGGTGACACCGCACCCGGAGAACGTCGACTTCGTGATCACCGCGGCCGCCGCTCAGCAGGGTGGTTTCCGGGCGTGCCGTCGCTGCCTGCCGGACGCGGTACCCGGTTCCCCGCGGTGGAACCTGAACTCCGATCTGGCGTCGCGCGCCATGCGACTGATCGGGGACGGACTCGTGGATCGAGCCGGGGTGGACGGTCTGGCCACCGCGCTGGGCTACTCGTCGCGACAACTCAACCGGGTGCTGACCGAGGAACTCGGGGCGGGCCCACTCGCGTTGGCCCGGGCCAACCGCGCGACCAACGCCCGCATCCTCATCGAGTGCACCCCGATGTCGATGGCCGACATCGCCTTCGCGGCGGGCTTCGCCAGTGTGCGGCAGTTCAACGACACCATCCGCGAGGTCTTCGCACTCAGCCCCACCGAACTGCGACGGCGCCGCGGTCGACACCCCGTCCGCCGGGCGTCCGACGATCACACACCGGTCCGGGTCAGTCTGAAACTGAGCGTGCGTCAACCCTTCTCGTCGGCGTGGCTCAGCTGGTTCCTCGCGGCCCACGTCATCGAGGGACTCGAGGACTTCCGGGACGGCACCTACCACCGGGCCATCGCCCTCCCCCACGGGCCGGCCGCCGTCTCGGTCACGCTCCACGACGACCACGTCATCGCCGACATCGGCCAGGTCGACATGCACGATCTGGGCACCGCGGTGCACCGGCTGCGCCGGATGCTCGATCTCGACGCCGACATCGCCGCGGTCGACGACGCCCTGGGCGCTGATCCGCAGATGCGTCCACTCGTCGCCAACTGTCCGGGGATCCGTGTCCCGGGCGCCGTCGACCCGGTGGAGATGCTGATCCGCACGATGCTGGGCCAGCAGATCAGCCTGGCCGCCGCCCGCACCCACGGACGGCGCCTGGTCGCGGCCCTCGGCGAGCCCCTGGCCACCCCGCACGGACAGGTGACCCACCTGTTCCCCACCGCCGCGGCGATCGCCGAGCGGGGCTCGGAGGTGCTGACCGGCCCGCGACGCCGCGTCGCGTCGATCATCGACGTCGCCCGCTCCGTCGCCGACGGCAAGGTCGCCCTGCACCCGGGGATGCCCGCCGCCGAGCTGAAGGCATCGCTGATGGCCCTGCCGGGTATCGGTCGATGGACCGCCGACTACGTCGTCATGCGGGTGCTCGGCGACCCCGACGTCCTGCTCGACACCGACCTCATCCTCAGACGCCGGGCCGAGGCGATCGACATCGACCTGACCGACTCGCAACGGTGGTCGCCGTGGCGATCGTATGTGTCGATGCATCTCTGGCACGACGCACTGCGCGAGACGGAACCACTTCTGCGTTCCGCGCGTCCATTCATCACGACACCGTCACCCCCAGAACCGTCCCCCACCGAGGAGAACCCATGAGCACCGCACACTGGACGACCATCTCACTGTCGACCGGACCGTTCACCGTCATCGCTGACGAGGGCACCGTCCTGGCCTCGGGGTGGACGCAGGACCCGCAGTACCTGAACGCGTTGATCCATCCCGCACTACGCCCCGAGACACTCACCCACATCGACGATCTCGGCTCGATCAGCACCGCGGCGGTCCGGTACGACGAAGGCGATGTCACCGCCATCGACGACGTCCCGGTCCGGCAACTCTCGGGCGAATTCGTCACCCACGCCTGGGACGTGTTGCGACGCGTCACGCCGGGCAGGCAGGTCACCTACAGCGAACTGGCCGAGCGTGCCGGCAACGGGGCCGCACATCGAGCCGCGGCGACCACCTGCGCGCGCAACGCAGCAGCCTTGTTCGTGCCGTGCCACCGCGTTCAGCGCCGGGACGGCACACTCGGCGGATTCCGCTACGGGCTCGACATCAAACGTGCACTGATCGCCCACGAGGCCGAACACTCCGCGAAGGCCGCCGCCTGACGTGATCGCGGCCGACGGCGCTCAGCCCACCTGCTCGGAGAGCACGCCGATGTGATGGACCTTGCCGGAGAGGCCGGGGACCTCTCTCGGGGGCGAGAAGGTCTGCAGGCCGTCGCTGCTGTCGGAGTAGAAGTACTTGTTCTCGCGGTAGGCGTCGTAGTAGACGCGATAGTCGCCGTTCGGGAGCTGGGTCACCGCGGGGCCTTCACGCAGCGTTCCCCAGTTCCCGTATGGCACATAGCGATACGGCCCGTAGAGGGTGGGCGCGACCGCATGGTCGATGATCTTCTTGGTCTCGTTCTTGGTGAAGGCGTGGTAGGTCGACCCGACCTTGATCACGGTGGTGTCGATGTGGTCGGCGTTGATGCCGTTCATCAGCCGCGGCAGTCCCCAGCGACGCAACGACGAGTCCAGTGCCGTCATCACGTAGGGCACGAAACCGCCGCCGGTGGACAGCGACAGGATCACGCTCACCCGACCGCCCTCGACGAACCAGTCCGGCGCCCACGCCTTGGTGACGAAGGGCGACAGCGACGGACCGCCCTTGGCCCCTGCGGAGCCGGTGAAGGGGAACGGCAGGCTCGGACCCTTGCCGTCGCCGGTACCGGGGAGGAACGCACAGCACAGTGGCACCGGAACGTCCCCCGTCGAGGTCCAGTTGATGCGGTCGGTGCTGGTCGCGAAACCGATCTTGGCCCCACCCGTGGTGTACGTGAGGTGGTACACCCCGTCTGCGCTGCGGAAGATGCTCGGGTCGCGTACGACGCCGGTGGTGGGTTGATACGCACCGTTGCGGGCGAGCGTGAACGTCGTGGCGTCCGACGACTCGTAGACGTCCATGGAGCGGGGGTTGCCGGTTTCGAACCCGACCACCGTGTAGCGCAGACCGGACGGTGCAGCACCGCTGATGGCCGGGGGCGCGATGAGCAGACCGGCGATGACGAGCACCACCGTCGACATGGCGGTGACACTGGCAGCTCGTAGTCGAATCACCGATGAAGTATCACGTACGACACGCCACTCGCGCCACAATCGTACGAAATTGCAACATCGAGCATCACCGCCCCCTCGTCGCTTGTCGTACCGCACAGGCACCATGCCCATCATGAGTGTCTCCACCGTTGTCGCCCTGGCCATCGGACTGGCCGTCGGATTCGGCGCCGGCTGGTGGGTCTACGCGATGCGCACCACTGCGATCCGAGAGAGTCACGCACTGCTGTCCCAGGCCCTCGCCTCGGCGAGTGAGGACGCGGCCCGCCGACAGTCCGGTGCGATCGGATCGCAGGTCGCGCACATCGTCGGTCCACTGCACGAGACGCTCGACCGACTCCAGGACGAACTGCGACGCGTCGAACGCGGACGGATCAGCTCGTTCGCCGGGTTGAGCGAGCAGGTCACGGGGATGCGCGCCGCATCGGCGCAGCTCGGGGCACACACGCAGCGGCTGGCCAACGCCCTGCACACCCCGCAGCTCCGGGGTCGGTGGGGCGAGATGCACCTACAGAAGGTCGTCGAGGCGGCCGGTCTCAGCAAGTACTGCGATTTCACCGAACAACAGACCAGCGCGTCCGGGGCCCGTCCCGATCTCGTGGTGCACCTGCCCGCCGAACGCGACATCGTCATCGACGCCAAGGTGCCGCTGCAGGCCTACCTCGAGGCGGTCGCCACCGACGACACCGTGGTCGAGCGTCGTTTCCTGGGCGACCATGCCCGCGCGGTGCGGGCGCACGTCACCGCACTCTCGGCCAAGGAGTACTGGCGGGAGATGGCGCGGTCACCGGAGTTGGTGGTGCTGTTCATCCCCAGCGATCAGATGCTCGAGGCAGCCTGCCGCGTCGATCTCGATCTGGTGGAGTACGCGTTCGGACGCAACGTCGTGCTCGCCACCCCGAGCAGTCTCGTGGCGCTCCTGCGCACCGTGGCGCTGTCGTGGCGGCAGGACGCGATGGCCCGTGACGCCGAACAGATACACAGCCTCGGCCGTGAGCTCTACCACCGGCTTGCCACGATGACGTCGCATCTCGACCGTCTCGGCAGTTCCATCGGCCGCACGGTCGAGTCCTTCAACGCCACCGTGGGTGCGATGGAATCGCGGGTGATGGTCACCGCCCGCAAGCTCGGTGACCTCGACGCGTTCTACGGATCCGGGGACGACACCCCGTCCTCCGTCGCACCGATCGACTCCGATGTGCGCGCCGTTCGTGGGGCCGACTCGCACTGACGTCGCCGATCGCGCGTGGTCATACGGGGATTCTCAGCGTCTACCGGTACCGTCTAGGCGTGCTCTCTGCCCAACAGACGCGTTCCGGGATCCCCACGGAACAGCAATCGGTGCTCCCGACCGTGCGCGGCGTGCCCTGGTGGGGAGCGGTCCTGGTCGCTCTGGTGCCCACCGTTGTCGGTGCGGTCATCGACGGGTCCGGACAGACCGAGGTCGGAACCGTGTTCCGCGTGCTCTATTTCGTCGGCTGTGTGGCGGCCGTGCTGCTCGCCCGCCGACGGTCGCTGTTCACCGCGGTCACCCAGCCGCCGCTGATCGCCTTCGGTGTCGCCGTCGTCTTCTATCTGAGCAAGGTCGGAACCGACGGCGGGCTCAAGGACCTCATCATCAACGTGCTGCTGCCGATCGCGAAGTTGTTCCCGCTGATGGCCTGGACCTTCGCTGCGGTGCTGCTCCTCGGAGTCGGTCGATGGTTTCTCACACGGTCGATCGCCGACAAGTCACCGAAGCGGTCACAGAGACGTCGTGCGGATCGGCCGACCGGGACAACCCGAGCACGCACGACCCGCCCGGAGACCGCAGGTTCCGGGGCGCGGTCGCGAGCACGTACATCCGACACGCGACGTGACGACGGCGCGGACGCTCGCCGCCGGTCCCGACCCGGCGAGACGACCGCGACCAAGCATGACGGCGCCGGTCGAACGTCGCGCCGGTCGACGGACGAACCGACCCGCGTCCAGCCCCCGACCCGACGTCGCGTCGAGCGCCCAACCGGTTCCCGCGAGCCGCTGCGCTCGGCGGTTCCGCGCGACCGGGACGACCTGCCCCGCGAGCAACGACCACGCCCGAGCGGCCACCGACGCGCTGTGGACGGCCCCGTCGCCGAGCCCACGCGCGATCAGCCCGGACGGTTGCCGCCCCGTCGGCCGCGTCCGGACCCCCTCGACGACTTCCGGCCGCCGTCGGCACCGCGCGCGCGGTACCGCGGCGCCAACCCCTGACGCAATCTGCCCGCACATCCTGACGATCCTCACTCACAACGCGAGCGTCGCCCGCGCGGCCGTGCCCAACCGACGGCCGTATCCGGGTCCGTGACCGGCGGCGTGGACGGCGAGCGGGTGGAGCTGATGCAACGGGATCCGCTGCTCCCACCCCGAGGCCAGCGGTCTCCTGCTCTGGTATCCCTCGACGATCTCGTCGAGCAGCGGGCATCCGAACAGGGCCAGCATGGCCAGGTCGGTCTCGCGGTGTCCGCCGTGCGCAGCCGGGTCGATCATCACCACCCCGTCGGGCGTCCACAGCACGTTGCCCGTCCACAGGTCGCCGTGGAGGCGGGCGGGGTTCTCGTCGGGACCGCCCGGCTCGGGGTCGAGGTCGCCGGACGCGATGCGTTCGCAGGCCTCGCGCACCACGGCCTCGTCCGACCGGGTCAGATTCCCCGCGGCCACGGCCGGATCGACGAAGGCCAACACCCGCGTGTGGGCGTAGAACTCACCCCACGAATCGGTGGGGATCGAGTCCTGCTCTCGGCTGCCGATGAAGGTCTGCCCGGTGAATCCCTCGGGCGGGCTGCCGAAGTGGTCGGCGCCGGCGTCGTGCATGGCGGACAGGGCCGCGCCGAACCGTTCGGCCGCCCCGCGCGTCGGGGCGGTCTCGCGGAGTCGGCGCAGTTCGATCCGGTCGGCGGCCACGTCCACCACCTCCACGACGGGCGCCCCCGCGGCCGCCAGCCACCGCAGTCCGGCGGCCTCGGCGGCGAAGAAGTCCGGGTGGACGTCGGAACGGTGTTTGGTGTGGACATCGCTGCTCATCGACTCCAGCGTGCCACGCCGACCTTGTTTACCATGGGGACGATGAGGCGTCTGCAGAAGTCCATCATCACCGAGCTCGAGGTCTCGGCCGAGATCGACCCGGCCACCGAGGTCCGACGGCGGGTCGATTTTCTCAAGTCCTACCTCCTGGCGAGCGGGGCGAAGGGCTTCGTCCTGGGTATCAGCGGCGGCCAGGACAGTACGCTCGCCGGTGCGCTGTGCCAGACCGCGGCGACGGAATTGCGTTCGGAGGGAACCGAGGCCACGTTCGTCGCGGTGCGCCTGCCCTACGGCACGCAGGCCGATGAGGACGACGCCCAGATCGCGCTGACCTTCATCGCCCCGGATCGCTCGGTCGTGGCGAACGTCAAGCCCGGGGCCGACGCGACCGCCACCGTCGCCGGTGACGCGGTGGGCGCTCCCCTACGGGACTTCGTGCGCGGCAACATCAAGGCCCGACAGCGGATGATCCTGCAGTACGCGATCGCCGGTCAGGAGTCCCTGTTGGTGGTCGGCACCGACCACGCCGCGGAGGCGGTCAGCGGGTTCTTCACGAAGTTCGGCGACGGCGGCGTCGACCTCACGCCTCTCACGGGCCTGAGCAAGCGACAGGGCGCACAGATCCTGCGTCACCTCGACGCACCGGACTCGGTCACCTCGAAGGTCCCGACGGCCGATCTCGAGGACGACCGGCCGGCGCTACCGGACGAGGAGGCGCTCGGTGTGACCTACGCGCAGATCGACGACTACCTCGAGGGCCACGACGTGGACGACCATGTCGCCGAGCGCATCGAGACGCTGTTCACCAACACCCGACACAAGCGCACCGTCCCGGTCACCCCGTTCGACGACTGGTGGACGACTCCACCGCGCTGAGCCGCGCCAGTCGGTCGAATCGATCGTTGGCCACCCGCATCGCGATCTCGTAGGGCAGCGCGAACTTTCGCGACATCCAGTACCCGAAGCGGATGTCGGTGGACGTGTAGACGAGGAATCGGTTCTTCGTCACCCCGGCCAGCAGTGCGTTCGCCGCCGTCTCCGGACTGACCGCGCGCTTCTCGAAGTGTCGGATGGCCGCCTTGATGCGTGGGTTCTCCCTGTCGACGCCGGCGATGTCGACGGTCCCGACCAGTGGGGTGGCGACGGCGCCGGGACAGACCAGCGACACCCCGATGCCATGTCGGCGCAGGTCGAAGCGCAGCACCTCCGAGACTCCGCGGATCCCGAATTTGCTGGCGCTGTAGGCGGAGTGCCACGGCAACGCCATGAGGCCGGCGGCCGAAGAGACGTTCACCAGGTGCCCGCCCTGTCCGCGACGGACCATGCCCGGGACGAAGCACTCGATGAAATGGATCGGTCCCATCAGGTTGATGTCGACCATCTTCTTCCACGTCTCGTGCGTGAGGTTCTCGACGGTCCCCCAGGCCGAGACGCCCGCGACGTTGCACAGCACGTCGACGACCCCGTGTTCGGACTCGACGCGCGCGGCGAAGGCACGGACCCAGTCGATGTCGGTGACGTCGCCGGCCTCGGAGTGGGCAACCATGCCACCGGCGGAACCGATCTCCGCGACGGTGGACGCGAGCTGTTCGGCGTTGATGTCGGTGACGATCACCCGCGCACCGCGCCGCGCGGCCTCGAGCGCGGTCGCGCGGCCGATACCGCCTGCAGCCCCGGTCACCACGACGTACTTGTCGTTCAGTGACGGCACCGGTGTGGCCATGACGAGGAGATCACGCACGCTCATGCCTGCAGCGTAGATGCTCGTACGGCCCGAGCACCTGACCCTGATCAGCCGACGGGGACGGAGTCGCTCAGATCGGGAGCTTGCCACCGAAGGCCGAGTAGACCACCGACAGCAGCGACTTGAGCACCTGCGACGACGCGTCCTGCCCCTGGGTCTGCAGCAGGCTCAGGATGGCCGACGGGTCCTTGGTCTGCACGAGCTGACCGATCAGCGGGATGAGCGCCTGCAGTCCACTCAGGTCGAGACCGTTCGATGTCGACGCCGGGGGTGTCTCGCCGGTCGACGGTGTGTTCTCGCTGCCCTGCGGCAGACTCGGGCTCAAGGGCGAGGTCTTCGGGGCGGCCAGCAGGGTCTTGGCGATGCCGTCGATGATCGCGACGGCGTACTTGACCTGCCCGGTCTTGCCCGCGAGGGCGTCGGCCTCGGCCGGGTTGGCCAGGTTGCCCATCTCGATGAAGACGTCGGGGACCTTGGTGAGGTTCACCGCGGCGATGTCCGATCGCGCCTGCAGGCCGTCGTTGACACCCGCGTAGTTGGCGGGCGGGAAGCCTGCCGCCTTGAACGAGTCGCGCATGGTCTCGGCGGCCTTTCGGCCGGTCGTCGACTGCACGAGGCTCACCGTCGGATCCGGCACCGGCAGCTTCGGCACGATGATGTGGAAGCCCTTCTTCGCGGGGTCCGCGGTGGTCGAGGTCGAGTCGGCGTGGACGTTCACGGCGAGGTCGGCCTTGGACGCGTTGGCGGCGTTGGCGCGCTCGTCGACGCATCCACCCCACCCCTTGTCGTCGGCGCGGGAGAGGACGACCTTGGCGCCCTGGCTCTCCAGACCGGCCTTGACCAGCTGGACCACATCCCAGTTGACGGTGTGCTCGGCGGCCTTGTTGACGCCGACAGCTCCGGTGGTCTGGCAGTCCTTCTTGCCACCGCGACCGTCCGGGACCTGCTTGCGCAGGTCGTTGCCCGCGGCCGACCCCTGGTGCCCGGGGTCGAGGAAGACGGTCTTGCTCGCCAGTGCGTTCTTCTGTTCGGGTGCGGGCGCGGCCGGGGCCGTGCTGGACGGCGCAGCCGGGGCCGATGACGACGGGGCGGCCGGGGTGGGTGCAGGAGCAGGGGCGGCGGAGGCGATCGACGGCATCGACACCACTCCGGCGGCGAGTACGACCGCAGCGGTACCGGCGACGATCGCCGTTCCCGCGGCACGGACTCGGTGGGGACCAAACGGAGTACGGGTCATGGCAGATGCGCACCGACCACGGGCCGGTGCGGCTCTCCTCTCATTGTCGATCACACGGACCCCCAAACAACAGGAGCCACATAGGTCACTGGTGTAACAGTGAACCAGTACTTGAGAGTCGGGGGCCAACCCGATCTCCGAGATCGACCATTCGTTGTCTCGCCGTGACCGAGCCGATGCTCAATCGTTGGTTCAGCCGACCGATCGGCAGATCTAGCCGTCCGAGCGGGGTCGACGGATCCGGATGGGACCCTTCACGGTGGCCGGGTCCACCACGGCTCCCCGCTGGGTGATCTCGACCTCCCCGGCCGCCATCAGCCGGTTCGCCGCCTGACGGACGGGCTCCATCAGGGGCCGCCAGTTCGTCGGGGCGACGGCCCGTGCGGCGTCCGACGGGCAGATCGACGAGGTCACGGCGCGGGCGTCGAGCAGGTCGGAGATGGCGCTTTCTAGATCGGCCTCGGTCACCGATGTCGGATCGTCGGTCATGACGCCCGCCTTCCCTGCTGCTGGTAGCGCGTGATGGCGAGCATCGACTGCCGATCGGTCGACCGGTCGCCGGCGACGGTGGCCTCGATTGCCGCCCGGACCTCGTCGACGTCGACCCCCGCTCCGATCACCGTCAGGTGTGTCGTCGGCGACTCGTCGGGGGCCCAGCGTGTGGCGGTGACGCTGATGTGACCGCCGACGCCGTGCACGACGTAGCGACCG
>NZ_JAEMTF010000064.1:18561-23204 GCF_016462415.1 Williamsia sp.
TCGTGGTCGTCGGTGAGCAGATCGGCCAGCTCGAGCTGGCGGGGACCATTGTCGGCGACGGTGTCGGGGAGGTCGATGAGCATCGCCGGGTCCAGCACACCGTGCGTGGTCGCCAGCACCGCGGCCGACGCGTTGCATCCTCGGATGGTCTCGTGCACCGACGCCGCCTGCTCGACCGACACGCGGTCGGTCTTGTTCACCAGCACCAGATCGGCCAGCGCGATGTGGTGATCGATCTGCGGGTGACGTCCGCGGGTGTCGTCGAACTGCTCGGCGTCGACCAGGTAGATCAGCCCGCCGTACAGGATCCGGTCGGCGCGGGCCGCGGTGACCATCCGGACCAGCGCCGTGGGCTCGGCGAGCCCGCTGGCCTCGATGACCACCACGTCGAGCCCGGCCGCAGGCTTGACCAGCTCACCCATCACCGATTCGAGGGAGTCGGCATCGGTGGTGCAGCAGATGCATCCGTTGCCGAGCGTGACGGCGCCGTCGACCGCCCCCGACACGAGCAACGCGTCGATGGAGACAGCGCCGAAGTCGTTGACCACGACGCCGATTCGCAAGCCCGACCCGCTGCGGAGCAGGTGGTTGAGCACCGTGGTCTTGCCGGCCCCGAGGAAACCCGCGAGCAGGACCACCGGAACGGGGCCGCGCGGTCGGACGGCGTTCATCGGACGGCACTCATCGCGACGCCGTTGATCGGGGCGGGTACCGCCGCGGCACACGACGGGCACACCACCGCGAGGTCGCGTCCGTTCTCGTCGGGGTGATTGCGGACCGCGTCGGTGGGCGCATCGCAGGCGTCGCAGCGACCGACCACCTCGGCGTGGTCGGAGAACTGCAGTGACATCCGCTTGTCGAACACGTAGAGCGATCCGCGCCACAACCCGTCGTCACCGAATCGCTTCCCGTAGTTCACGATCCCGCCGTCGAGTTGGTACACGTCGGCGAAACCCCGGGCGTGCATCAGGCTGCTGAGCACCTCGCACCGCACACCACCGGTGCAGTAGGTGACCACCGGCCGGTCCTTGAGGTGGTCGTAACGACCGCTGTCGAGGAGATCGACGAACTCCCGCGTGGTCTCGACCTCCGGCAGCACCGCGCCGCGGAGGTGGCCGATGCGGGACTCGATGCGGTTGCGGCCGTCGAACAGGACGACCTCGTCGCCGCGATCGGCGATCAGCTCGTGGAGTTGATCGGGGTCGAGCCGGCGTCCGCCACCGATCACCCCGCGGTCGTCGACGTGCACCTCGTCGGGACGGCCGAAACTGACGATCTCGGGTCGGACGCGCACCTGCAGACGCGGGAAATCCTCGGCGCCGCCGTCGGACCACTTGATGTCGGCGTCGGCGAACGCGGAGTAGCGCTTCGTGCCGGCGACGTACTTCTTGACCGCACCGATCTCGCCGCCGACGGTCGCGTTGATGCCGTGGGGGGAAACGATGATCCGACCTCGCACACCAACTGCCTCGCACAGGGTCTGTTGCCACAGACGGATCGCGTCGGGATCGGTCAGCGGTGTGAAGACGTAGAAGAGAACGATCTTCGAGAGCGACACCCGACAAGAATACGGAGCGGGTCGAGCGGACATGTGACAGCTACACTCTGCGGACGCAATCGACCCCCTCGACGCCCCAGCACGAAGGACGACGACATGACCTATCCGCCTCCCCCGGGCGCCCCCGACGACGACTCCCGGCCGTCCCTGCGCAAGGACGATCAGCCTGCACAGGACCCGACGCCGGGTGGCGACGGATACCCGCCTCCCTATCCGGGCGGCGCCTACTCCGGCGAGCAGAACCCCTATCCGGGGCCGCAATACGGCGACCAGCAGTACGGATCCCTGCCGCCCGGACAACCGCAGTACGGGAACCAGCCCTACGGACAGGGCCAGTACGGCACCCCGCCCTATGGCGGCTACGGACAGCAGCCCTACGGGATGCCCATCGTCGCGCAGACCAACGGCAAGGCGATCGGCGCGCTGGTCTGCGGCATCGCCGGTCTGATCCTGTGCGTCATCGCGGGGATACCGGCCATCATCCTGGGCAACATGGCGGTCGCCGAGATCGACGCGTCCGGCGGACACCAGGACGGCCGCGGGATGGCGGTGGCCGGTCGTGTGCTCGGCTGGGTGGGCGTCGGCCTGATGATCATCGCGCTGCTGGTGATACTGATCCTGGTAATCGCCGGGGCAGCCAGTTCCTGACATCCCCCGGCAATACGCCGATCGGCGGCCCGCAGTGCGGGCCGCCGATCGGTGTCTTCAGGGGTGAACGCCTAGCGGGTCGCCCGGCTGCGGCCTGCGCCGGTTCCGCGACGCCCGCTGGCGCCGTGGTTGGAGTCGGGACGCGCGCCGCCGCCGGAGCGGCGGGCCGGTGCGGACGACTCACCGGAGCTGGTGCTGTAGGAGCGACCGGCCGAACCGGCGCTCGACGAACCGGAACGCTCACCGCGACCCGACGCGCCGCCACGGCCGGACCCGCTGCGCGGCGCGCGCGAGCGACCGTTCTGCGCTCCCCCGCCCTGTCCACCGCGGCGACGACCGCCGCCGGGCTGCTGCTGGGTGGCCGGCGGAGCCGCGCTGGGGGTCACGTGCGGTGCGATCTCGCCGACCAGGTCGGTGACGTCGGGTGACTGCGCGGTGACCCGGCTCGGGGCCACGTCGATGGCCGCCCTCTTGAGCAGGCGACGCAGGTCGGCGCGCTGCTCGGGAAGGGCGATGGTGACGACGTCACCTGCGTTGCCCGCACGGGCGGTACGGCCCGAACGATGCAGGTAGGCCTTGTGCTCAGCCGGCGGGTCGACGTGGATGACCAGCTCGACGTCGTCGACGTGCACGCCGCGGGCAGCGACGTCGGTGGCGACGAGCACGCGCACCGACCCCTCACCGAACGCGGCCAGGTTGCGGTCACGCTGCGGCTGCGAGAGGTTGCCGTGCAGGTCGACCGCGGGGATCCCCGAGGCGGTCAGCTTCTTCGCGAGCTTCTTGGCCTGGTGCTTGGTCCGCATGAACAGGATGCGGCGACCGGTGCCCGAGGCGAGGACGTCGATGAGGTCGTTCTTCGACGAGGTGTCGGCCACCTCGAAGACGTGGTGGGTCATCGCGGCGACGGGGGAATTCGCCTCGTCGACAGAGTGCATGACCGGGTTGTGCATGAAGCGGCGGACCAGCTTGTCCACGCCGTTGTCCAGGGTCGCCGAGAACAGCAGCCGCTGTCCGTTCTCCGGTGTCTTGGTGAGGATGCGGGTCACGGCGGGCAGGAACCCGAGGTCGGCCATGTGGTCGGCCTCGTCGATGACGGTGACCTCGATCTGGTCGAGGGTGAGGTGGCGCTGGTCGAGGAGATCCTCGAGACGGCCCGGGCAGGCGACGACGATGTCGACGCCACCCTGCAACGCGTCGACCTGACGACGTTGGTTCACGCCACCGAAGATCGTCGTCGTCCGCATGCCGTAGACCGCGGCGAGTGGCGAGAGGACGGCGTCGATCTGCGTGGCCAGCTCACGGGTCGGCGCGAGGACCAGGGCCCGCGGCTTGCCGCGCCGGCGCGTTCCGCCGGAGCCGTCGGCACCGATGCGCGCGACGAGCGGGATGGAGAAGGCCAGGGTCTTGCCCGACCCGGTCTTCCCACGCCCCAGCACGTCACGACCCGCGAGGGTGTCCGGGAGGGTGTCGATCTGGATGGGGAAGGCTTCGGTCTTTCCCTCGGCAGCGAGCGAGGCGACGAGGGGGGCGGGCACGCCGAGCGCACCGAATTCAGTGTGGGTCACAAAATGCCTTTCGGGCATCGGACTCCGCGGAACATCCCGGGATCACCGGGTGACGTGAAGTCGTGGCGAACACGCAGGCGTGCGCGTTCGTTCGCCGTTCGAAGGAATCGACTTGCCGAGACGTCGGCAAGGAAGAAGCGTTCTACGACGCGAGCGGCTCAGGGATATCCCAACGAGCCTTTCGCTGACCACAGTAGCCGACGAAACCACCGGACGACCGCGTGTGCGGAGTCGCGTACGACACATTCAGGCCTGCGGAGTCCGCCGGAAGTCAATCCGGGCATTAGTCCAGTTACATTATTGATGTCGCGCCGGAACGCGATAAAAGACGCATTCGTCAGAACACGCCGGGCCGCCGAAATAGGAGTTGTTTGCCCAATTACTACATGTCGCCTAATGTTTCCATCGACAGACGGCAGTGATTGGAAGGACCCCGGAGAAAATGGCCAAGAAGCAGATTGTTCAGTTCATCGACGACATCGACGGCAAGGTGCTGGAGGAATTCGAAACTGTCCGCTGGTCACTCGACGGGCGTCAGTACGAGTTCGACACCTCGCCCAAGCATGCGCAGCAGTTCCGCGATTCCCTCGTCAAATACGTAGAGGCATCACGGTCGGTCGCAGGTCGCCGCGGGAAGCGGGCGCTCGTCCCCGCCGGCGCCACCCGCTCCAAGGAGCAGACGCAGGCAATTCGGGACTGGGCCAACAGCAACGGCTACGAGGTCAGCAACCGCGGACGAATCCCCATCGAGGTGGTCGACGCCTTCGAGGCCGCGCACTGATCCACCGGTCCACCTCACGCCGAGCAACGGTCATCCACTCCCCGGAGTGGGTGACCGTTTTTCGTGTGCACGGGCCTCGCGCGAGAAACAA
>NZ_JAEMTF010000238.1 GCF_016462415.1 Williamsia sp.
CGGACCTCGTCGGCGGTGAGCACCTCGTGCGCCAGGCCCCAGAGCTCGGCCGCGTGGCGCGACCCCGACACCGTCGCGCAGGTCGGTGGACCCACGAACAGGCCACCGGTGATGCGGTAGACGTCTCGGCCGGAGTCACGGGCGAGCTCCTCCCACAGCTCGTAGGCGCGCAGCAGCAGCGGCACGTAGGCCGGGTCCTCGAAATACGACTGGCGGATGATCCGCGACCCGCCGTGCGACGACCCCCGGTCGTGCGCCGGCGAGAACCGCTCGAGTCCCAACACGCACTGTCCGCGCGCCGCGAGGTGGTAGGCCGCAGCCGATCCCATGCCCCCGAGTCCGACGACGATGACGTCGTATCGCTGCGATGAGCTCATCAGTACCTTCCCTTGATCCGAGCGTTCTCCGGGTCCACGGTGGTGGTCGGCGCCACGGTGAACGACGCGGTGGTGGCGAACCAGTCGACCTCGACACGGTCGCCGGTTCGCAGATCGGCCGGCCCCCAGGCGTAGGCGATGGTCCGCCCGATCGTCGGGGAGAACGTCGCCGACGTGATGTGTCCGACGGGGCCATCCGCGGTGGACACCGGTTCCGATCCCATCAGCACGGTGGCGGGGTCGTCGGCGATCACGGTGTGCAGTCGTCGCCGCACCGGCCGCTCGAGCATCGCTGTGCGGCCGGTGAACTCGTGGTTCTTGGCGACGGCGAACGCCAGTCCTGCCTCGTCGGGCGAGTCGACGGCGCTCATGTCGGTGCCCCACGACCGGTAGCCCTTCTCGATCCGCAGACAGTCCAGGGCACCGCGGCCGGCCCAGACCGCGCCGGCGGGTTGCGCCGCCTCGGTGATCCGGTCGGCGAGTTCCGCGCCGTCGGTGGCGTCGGCGTAGATCTCCCACCCGAATTCGCCGACGTAGGACACCCGCATCAGCAGGACGTCGACACCGGCCACCGTCGCAGGCGCGCACCGGTAGAAGGGCAGCGACGCCGCGTCGACGGCCGTCGACGTCAACGGGGCGATGACCGACTCGGCATGCGGACCCCACACGCCGAGACAGCTGGTCTCGGTGGTGGTCTCGCGCACCGACACCGACATCCCGCCGGCCCGGGCACGTCGGGCGTGCGCGGTCAGCCACGCGATGTCGACAGGCCCGTTGACACCGATCTGGAAGCGGTCGGTCGCGGTCCGGGCGACGGTCACGTCGCTGCGGATCCCACCGGTGTCGTCGAGGATCAGCGCGTAGAGCACCGTGCCGATCGGCCGATCCGGGTTGCGGGTGAGCAGAGGGGCGAGGAACGCCGCGGCGTCGGCACCGGCGATCTCGACACGCATCAGCGAGGTCATGTCGTAGAGACCCATCGTCGAACGGGTCGCGGCCGCCTCGGCCAGGACGGTCGGCGACCAGTGCCTGCGGAACCAGGTGTCGCCCAGATCATCCCGGTCCCCGGTCCCGACAACGTCGTTCGCATCGAACCAGGCGGGTCGCTCCCACCCGTGCGAGGTGACGAAATGCGCTTTCCGGGCCACGTGGCCGGCGTGCATCGGGCTGACCTGCCGGTCGCGCGCGACGGTGCGCTGTTGGCGTGGATGCACGATGTCGTACACCTCGTCGAAGGCACGCGCACTGAGCA
>NZ_JAEMTF010000065.1 GCF_016462415.1 Williamsia sp.
GGGGTCGACGGTGCGCGCCCGGGCAGGCCGGGGGCGGCGACCGGTGCGGACACCTTGGTCGACGGTGGGCGTTTGGGTTCGAGGATGCCGGTGGTGGGCATCGCCCCCGTGGCGTACGCCAGGGCCCAGGTGAGGACGTTGGTCGCGTACTCGACGGAGTTGTTGTAGCGCAACACCGAACTCACCCGGTGTGAGTCGGCCATGATGTCGCTGACCCCGGAGCAGAGGTAGCGGCCCGCGGCGAGGGTTGCGTCGAAGATGTTGTTCGGATCGGCCTTGCCGTCGCCGTTGGCGTCGGTGCCCCACGCCGCCCACGTGCTCGGGATGAACTGCATGGGTCCCATCGCGCGGTCGTGCGTCGCGTCGCCGTCGATGGCGCCCTTGTCGGTGTCGGTGATGACGGCATTGCCCGCGAGGGTGCCGTTGAGCAGAGGGCCCTCGATGGGGTTGATGGTGGTCCCGGAGGCGTCCACCGATCCGTCGCCCGCGTGGCCGGACTCGATGCGGCCGATGCCGGCGAGCAGGAACCAGGGAAGTCTGCAGGCGGCGTTCTCCGCGCCGACCCGATCGGCCGCGAGCTTGTAGGCCTGCAGGACGATGCCCGGGATCCCCAACGGTCCGGGCGGCAGTGCGGGTGCGAGGACCCGCAGCGCATCGACGGCCGCGGCGGGTCGTGCGGCGGGCGGAGCGAAGCCCGCGGGCGTCCGGGTCGCGCCGGGGAGCACCTCGGCGACGGGGGCCTCGGCGCGGGCCGCGGCCACGGCCGCCTCCGAGGCGGGCTGACGCTGGGCGCTGGAGGTGGCCGCCCCGAGGACGAACACCCCGATGAGGATGCTCGCGACACTCAACGACACCGCGCGGCGCGGGAAATGCTCGCGAATCGAGGGGGGCACAGAAAACCGAGACACGTTGGGAAAGCTCCGTTCTCGCCGATCTTTACGTCATCCCCCGACCCGGGACTGTGACCCACGATACATATGTGGTCACGGTGACGTAGCGGATCGGTCACAACCGATCACCGCTGATCAGTCGTCGGAGGCGTCGCGTTTCGAGCCGGCCTTGAGCTCGCTTTTCGGGGCGTCGCTGTTCTTGCCCTCGGAGTTCCGCCGTTTCTCGGCCTTCTTGAGCTGTGTCGTCATCTCGGTCAACAGGTCGTCGAGCTCCTTGCGGAGATAGTCGCGCGTGACCGTGTCTCCGACGGCCAGCCGCACGGCGGCGAGTTCCCTGGCGAGGAACTCGGTGTCGGCCTTGGTCTGCTCGGCACGCATCCGGTCCTCTTCGAGCGCCACCCGGTCGCGGTTCTCCTGGCGGTTCTGCGCCAGCAGGATGAGCGGGGCCGCGTAGGCGGCCTGCGTCGAGAACGCCAGGTTGAGCAGGATGAACGGGTACGGATCCCAGCGGATGCTGATCGCCACGAGGTTCAGGGTGATCCACACGATCACGACGACGGTCTGGATACCGAGGTACCGGCCGGTCCCGAGGAACCGGGCCAGGCGCTCGCTGTAGACGCCGATGATGTCGGAGTCGAGATGGAAGCGGAAGCGTCGACGCCCGCTGCGCGGGGTGTCGAGCTTGCCCCGCGTCGACCGCGACACCTCGGGGCTCACGGCGTGACCTCGGCGGTCGCGGTGACGTCCTGCGGCTCGGTCTCACGCCAGTCCTCGGGCAGCAGGTGGTCGAGGAGGTCGTCCACAGTGACCGCGCCCATCAGGTGTCCCTCCTCGTCGACGACCGGTCCGCACACCAGGTTGTACGTCGCGAAGTAACGGGTGACGGTCTCGAGCGAGTCCTCGGGGTTGAGGTGTGCGAGGTCGGTGTCGAGGATCCCGCCGACCAGATTGGCGGGGGGCTCACGCAGTAGTGCCTGCAGGTGGACGCACCCCAGGTACTTGCCGGTCGGGGTCGCCGTCGGAGGGCGTACGACGAACGTGAGGCTGGCCGAGGCCGGCGTCAGATCGATGTTGCGGGCCCGGGCCAGAGCCTCGGCGATGGTGGTCGACGCGGTCACCACCAGCGGTTCCGGAGTCATCAGACCACCCGCGGTGTCGGGGGAGTGCGAGAGGAGTCGGCGGACGGGCTCGGACTCGACCGGGTCCATCAGCTGCAGCAGCGCCTCGGCCTCGACGTCGGGCAGCTCACCGAGGAGGTCGGCGGCGTCGTCGGGGTCCATCGCCTCGAGGACGTCGGCGGCGCGGTCCACCTCCATGCGACTGATCAGCGCGGTCTGGTCGTCGGTCGGCAGCTCCTGGATGACGTCGGCCAGACGCTCGTCGTCGAGCGCCGCGGCGATCTCCATCTGACGTTTCGGCGGCAGCTCGCGCAACGCGTTGGCCACGTCGGCCGCACGCATGCCGTCGAACTGCGAGAGAGCTTGCGCCACACCCTGTCCGGGTAGCTCGAGGGCGCTGTGGGTGAGGCCACGGACGGTGTTCCATTCCACCACGTGCGTGCCGCCGCGCCTGCCGAGTCGTGATCGCAGACCGCGCACCGCCACCCGGGAGACCGTCCAGTCCCTGGTCCGGTTCCGCTCGATGCCCAGGTCGACGACGGTCGCGTCGGTGGTCGCCAACTCGGGGATGTCGGGATCGACGATGCGGACGCGGGAATCGAGGATCTGACCGATGGCCAGCGCCTCGCCGGGGCGGAGGTTGAGTCGTCGCATGCTGACGGTACCGGTGTTGAGCGTCACCGAGTTCGGCTCGATGTTGGTGACGCGCAGCATCGGCACGAAGATCCGTCGTCGCGTGGACAACTCGACGGCCAGACCGAGGGCACGCGGCTGGGCGGCGTCGTACCGCAGGGCGAGCACGAGGTCGCGCACCCGACCGATCTGTTCGCCGTCCGGGCCGAGTACCGCCAGGCCCGCGAGCCTGGCCACGAACACCTTGCTCACTGCTGCCATGGCTGTAAGGGTAGTCAACGCCCGTTGTGACGCCGCTCGCGGAGAGGTATGTACGCATGCAGACAGAGTCGAGGCCGGGTGTGCCGCGCTCGGTGCTGGCCGTTCCGGGCAGTTCGGCGAAGATGCTCGGCAAGGCGCGCGATCTGCCCGCCGACGAGGTGTTCTGCGATCTCGAGGACGCGGTCGCCCCGAGCGAGAAGGAGGCGGCGCGCGCGACGATCGTCGAGGCGCTCGCCCATCCTGGATGGGGACGCACGCGGCGGGCGGTACGGGTCAACGGGTGGGCGACCCCGTGGACCCACGACGATCTCATCTCGGTCGTCGGTGGCGCCGGTGAACACATCGACTCGGTCATCCTGCCGAAGGTGCGCTCGGGCGCGGAGGTCGTCGCGATCGACCTGCTGTTGACCCAACTCGAGACCAAACATGACCTCGAGCCGTCGGCCATCGGCATCCAGGCGCAGATCGAGGATGCGATCGCTCTGACGAAGATCAACGAGATCGCCTCGGCCAGTCCGCGTCTGGAGTCGCTGGTACTCGGCCCGGCAGACATGGCCGCGAGCCTGGGCATGCGGACGCTGACGACGGGGGAGCAACCAGAGGGGTATGTACGCGGTGACGCGCACCACCACGTGCTGATGTCGGTGCTGATCGCTGCCCGTGCGCACGGCCTGGCCGCCATCGACGGCCCCTATCTCGCGATCGAGGCGCCAGAGGCGTTCCGCCGCAACGCAGCCGCGGTCGCAGCGTTGGGATTCGACGGGAAATGGGTGATCCACCCCAGTCAGATCGAGGACGCCAACGCTGCCTTCGCGCCCCGACAGAGCGACTACGACGCCGCCGAGAACCTTCTCGACGCCTATCGGGAGGCGACGTCGGGCCCCGGCGACGCACGCGGTGCGGTGCGCCATCGCGGTGAGATGATCGATGAGGCGAGCGCTGCGATGGCAGCGGCGATCGCGCGGAAGGGCCGCGCCGCCGGCCTGCAACGAGAGGACCACCAGACATGACGAACCCGATGCGACCCGGTACCGGCCGTGAGACCCCGGGACTTCCCACGCCGCCCACCGGCTGGCCGATCGGCTCCTACGGCACCTACGCCGAGGCGCAGAAAGCGGTCGACTACCTGTCCGACGAGAACTTCTCCGTGCAGGACGTCACCATCGTCGGCGTCGACCTGATGCAGGTCGAGCGCGTGCTCGGTCGGCTCACCTGGGGCAAGGTGATCGGCGGTGGCATCGTGTCCGGCGCGTGGCTCGGACTGTTCTTCGGTCTGCTCGTCAGCCTCGTCGTGACCGGGAACGCAATCGTGCCACTGCTTTTCGGCCTCGTCGGCGGCATCGTCTTCGGGGTCATCTCGACCTCGATCCCGTATGCGGCCACGAAGGGTCAGCGCGACTTCGCCTCGACCATGCAGCTGGTCGCCGGTCGCTATGACGTGATCTGCGATCCCAAGAGTGCCGAGAAGGCTCGCGACCTGTTGGCGCGCACGTCCATCTGACCCGGCTCGCGATACCACACTCGGGTCATCGCCGACGGGGTTCGCGCGGTCCGGTTCGACGGTGGAGCGGCAAGATGTGGCCGCGCGGCGGCAATTTCGCAACTAGTTGGCACGATCATGCCGAATGTGTTGCGCGTCACGAATTGCCACATATAACGTAACGCCTCAGGCATTCGAAGGTGCACGCCGCTCGTTGGTGCGTGTGCTCCGGTCGCAAGGAGGCGCACGTGGCGGGGAACAGGTTTTCAGGGGGCGGGCCATCCCGTCCGCACCAGGGGGGATTTCTTCGTCGCCCCGGTGCGTCGAAGCTGATCGTCGCGGCTATCGCGGCCGCGGTGGTGATCCCCGGGGTCAGCGCGTGTGGCTCCGGCTACACGACGGGCACGCTCAACGCGTACGCCCCGGCTGACGGCGCGACCTTCATCGATCAGGTCGGCAAGAAGTGCAGCGCCGCGTCCAACGGTGAGTACAACATCGTCACCCACGCGTTGCCCAAGGCGGCCGACGATCAGCGACTGCAGCTCGCGCGCCGGCTCTCGGGCAACGATCACAGCCTGGACCTCATGGGCATGGACGTCGTGTGGACGGCCGAGTTCGCCGACGCCGGGTGGATCGAGCCGGTACCGCAGGATCTCGTGAACACGATCCAGTCGGACTCGTTGCCGGGCCCGTACGAGACCGCAGTGTGGAAGACCAAGGACGACAGCGAGAAGCGGCTCTACGCGATCCCGACGTGGACCAACACGCAGCTGCTGTGGTTCCGCCCCGACATCCTGCAGAAGTACCTGGGCAAGACCACCCCGCCGAAGACCTGGGACGAGGTCCTGTCGAACACCGAGCAGATCCGTGCGAAGGGCGGACCGAGCTATGTGATGGTGCAGGGCAAGCAGTACGAGGGTCTGATGGTGTGGTTCAACTCGTTGCTCACCAGCGCGGGCGGCCAGGTCGTCGATCCCGACGATCCCTCGAAGATCACCCTCAACGACACCCCCGCGCACCGCGCAGCGACCGAGAAGGCGCTCGAGATCATGCGCGCCGTGGCGCGAGCGCCCGGGCACGACCCGTCGATCAGCAACAGCGACGAGGGTTCGGGGCGCCTCGGGATGGAGAACGGCCTCGCCGCTTTCGAGATCAACTACCCCTTCGTCTTCCCAAGCATGCGGTCGAACGCCGCAGCCGGTGACGTCGCCTTCTTCCCGGAGATGGCGCAGCGCTACGGGAAGCTGTTCGCCGACGCCGACAACCCGCCCGCGGACTCCGAGCTCGGACCGGTCAACCAGTTCGTGCGCACGAAGTTCGACTTCACGCGGTATCCGGCGGTGAATGCCGGGACGCCGGCCAAGGTGACGGTCGGTGGCGTCAACCTCGCGGTCGCGAGCACGTCGAAGCAGAAGTCACTGGCCTTCAAGGCGGCTCAGTGCCTGACGAACTCCGATGCGCAGAAGGTGTACTCGATCAGCGGCGGTACCCCGCCGACGATCGCGTCGCTCTACGACGACCCCGAGTTCAAGCAGACCTATCCGATGGGCGACGACATCAAGGCCCAACTCGAGTCCGACGCGTCGTCGACGCGGCCGGCATCGCCGGTCTATCAGGCGATCTCGACGCTCCTGGTGGCCAAGCTGAGCCCGCCCGGGGGACTCGACCCGAAATCGGGGGTCGACGTGCTGGCCGAACAGGTTCGCAAGGCAATCGACGGTGAGGGACTGATTCCATGACAACTGCCGATGGTGGGCTCGCGCAGCCCGGTGGGCGGCACGCACGCCCGGACACCGCCGCCCCGACGCGGTCGCCGGCCCCGGCCGACGGCGGGGGTGCGCCTCCGACCGCGACGAACGTCAGTGAGGGCAAGAAGGCCGACCGGCGCCTGGGCCTGATGCTCATCGCGCCCGCCGCGATCGTGATGCTCGCCGTGACCGGTTACCCGATCATCTACTCGATCTACCTGAGCCTGTTCAAGGCGAGTCTCTCCGCACCGGGGGAGAACGAGTTCGTCTGGTTCACCAACTACGCGACCGCCCTCAGCGACAGCTACTGGTGGACCGCGTTCAGCGTGACGCTGGGTATCACGGTGGTCTCGGTGGCGATCGAGTTCGTCCTCGGTCTCGCGGTCGCACTCGTGATGCACCGCACCATTTTCGGCAAGGGGCTGGTGCGCACCGTCGTGCTCATCCCGTACGGCATCGTCACCGTCGCGGCCGCGTTCTCCTGGTACTACGCCTGGACGCCGGAGACCGGTTACCTGGCCAATCTGCTGCCCGACGGCACCGCACCGCTCACCGAGCAGTGGCCGTCGCTGGCGATCATCGTGCTCGCCGAGGTGTGGAAGACGACGCCGTTCATGGCGCTGCTGTTGTTGGCCGGCCTCGCGCTGGTCCCCGATGACCTGCTCAAGGCCGCCCAGGTCGACGGTGCCGGCGCGTGGACGCGGTTGGTCCGCATCACGATCCCGTTGATGAAGCCGGCGATCCTGGTGGCGCTGCTGTTCCGCACCCTCGACGCGTTCCGCATCTTCGACAACATCTATGTGTTGACGAAGGGGTCGAACGACACCGGGTCGGTGTCGGTCCTCGGGTACGACAACCTGTTCAAGGCGTTCAATCTCGGTGTCGGGTCGGCGATCAGCGTGCTGATCTTCCTGACCGTCGCGATCATCGCCGCACTGTTCATCAAGGGGTTCGGTGCATCGGCGCCCGGGTCCGACAACGAGGGGCGGTAGCGCCGAACATGAAACAGACTGCTGGGCGCAAGGTCGGTTGGTCCATCATCAACCTGCTCGTCGTGCTCTATGCCCTCATCCCGGTGCTGTGGATCGTGAGCCTCTCGTTCAAGACTCCCGGCCAGGTCACCGACGGCAACTTCATCCCCAAGAGCTTCACCTGGGAGAACTACAAGGGGATCTTCGACACCAGTGAGTTCACCAGCGCGCTGATCAACTCGATCGGTATCGGTCTGATCACCACCCTGATCGCGGTGATACTCGGCACCGTGGCGGCCTACGCCGTTGCGCGCCTGAATTTCCCGGGCAAGCGGGTGTTCATCGGCGCGACGCTGCTCATCGCGATGTTCCCGCAGATCTCGCTGGTGACACCGTTGTTCAACATCGAGCGCGCGGTGGGGTTGTTCGACACCTGGCCAGGGCTGATCCTGCCGTACATCACCTTCGCGCTGCCGCTGGCGATCTACACGCTCTCGGCGTTCTTCCGGGAGATCCCGTGGGAGTTGGAGAAGGCCGCGAAGATGGACGGTGCCACACCGGCCCAGGCGTTCCGCAAGGTCATCGCGCCGCTGGCCGCGCCGGGCATCGTCACCGCGGCGATCCTCGTCTTCATCTTCGCCTGGAACGACCTGCTCCTGGCGATCTCACTGACCTCGACGGAGCGGTCGATCACCGCACCGGCGGCGATCGCCAACTTCACCGGTAGCTCGCAGTTCGAGGAGCCGACCGGCTCGATCGCGGCGGCCGCCGTCGTGATCACCATTCCGATCATCATCTTCGTGCTCTTTTTCCAACGTCGAATCGTTGCCGGCCTGACCTCCGGCGCTGTGAAGGGATAACCATGGCCGACATCGTTCTCGACAAGGTGACCAAGAAATACCCCGACGGCTCGCTGGCGGTCAGCGAGGTGAGCATCGAGATCGCCGACGGCGAGTTCGTGATCCTCGTGGGGCCCTCGGGCTGCGGCAAGTCCACGACACTCAACATGATCGCCGGCCTCGAGGACATCTCCTCGGGTGAGCTGCGCATCGGCGGGACCCGCGTCAACGAGAAGGCCCCGAAGGACCGCGACATCGCGATGGTCTTCCAGAGCTACGCGCTGTACCCGCACATGACCGTGCGCGACAACATCGCCTTCCCGCTCACGCTCGCGAAGCTGTCGAAGTCGGAGATCGCGGCGAAGGTCGACGAGGCCTCGCGGATCCTCGACCTGGGCCAGTACCTCGACCGCAAGCCGGCCAACCTCTCCGGTGGTCAGCGTCAGCGCGTCGCGATGGGGCGTGCGATCGTGCGTGATCCCAAGGCCTTCCTCATGGACGAGCCGCTGTCGAACCTCGACGCGAAGCTGCGCGTGCAGATGCGCACCGAGATCTCCCGGCTGCAGCAGCGACTGGGCACCACCACGGTCTACGTCACCCACGACCAGACCGAGGCGATGACGCTCGGCGACCGTGTCGTGGTGCTGCGCGGCGGACACGTCCAGCAGATCGGATCACCGCAGGAGCTCTACGCCAACCCGGCGAACCTGTTCGTCGCCGGGTTCATCGGCTCGCCCGCGATGAACTTCCTGCCGGGCACGCTCACGGCCGGCTCGGTGCAGACCGCGATCGGCGAGATCGTCGTCCCCGACCACCAGAAGGTCGTGTCGAACGCGCAGTCGGTGCAGAGCAACGGTGAGGTGCTGGTGGGTATCCGCCCCGAGCACTTCGAGGACGCGAAACTGATCGACAGCCTGGCGCGCGGAAACGGCGGCACCTTCGCCGCCCACGTCGAGGTGCTCGAGTCGATGGGTTCGGACAAGTACGCCTACTTCACCGTCGAGGGCCAGCGGGCCTCGAGCGATGCGCTGGCGGAACTGGCTGCGGACTCCGGCGCGGATTTCGGTTCCAACCAGCTCATCGCGCGACTCTCCCCGGAGTCGACGATCAGCAAGGGCCAGTCCGCGGAGCTGTACTACGACACCTCGAAGGTCGCGCTGTTCGATCAGGCCAGCGGACACAACCTGCGTCTGTAGATCGCCTCCGCTCACGCACCACCGTGCCGCGTCGCAGACGACCTCAGGGTCGGCGACGCGGCGCGAGTGTCCGTAGCTCGTCGATGATGTCCTCGTCCCAGATGTGCTTGCGCACGAGGCGATACCGTTCGCAGGCGAGCCACATGTAGAGCTCGGCGTCGCTGGTGACCGACGGCAGGACCTCGGCGCGGCGCGCCATCCGTACCACCGGCAGGAACTCCTCGCCGAACCAGCGGCGCGCGATCTCACCGCGGGAGAGGAACTCGCCGATCTCCTGGGTCAGACGGAATCCCCACGCCTCCACGTTCTCCGCCAGCTCGGCGTAGTCGAACGGGTCCTCGACGGTGATGGCCTCGGCCTGCTTGCCCGCCAACGGCACCCGCGCGAGGAAGAGGCGGCGATGGTCCTTGAGCACCAGGTCGGAGGTGGCGTTGATCCCGTCGGGCGAGATACGGGTGTGGATCTCGGTGACGTAGGCGTCGAGCGTCTTGATGCGACGGGCGATCGCGATGGACACCCGGTGATGTCCGTCGACGACGAAGTGCATCGATCCGATGCGGTAGAGGATGATCGGCGGCACCGATTCGCCGCGTCGCTGCGCGGCCGCCAGCCGCTGCCACCGCGCCCGCACCCGCGCCGACGTGGGCCGGAAGTAGCGGTCGAAATCCCGTGTGCGGTCCACACTCCCGACGATGCTGGACACCTCGACGACGACCAGTCCGATGTTCGTCTCACCGGTGCGACCGAGCGCGGCCACCACCTCGTCGAACGGCAGGATCGTGTTGACGTCGGCGGGCGTCCTGGTGAACCACGCCGACAGGCGCGCGAGTTCGGCCTGGCGGCGTAGGCGGGTGAAGTCGTTCTCGGCGTCGGCGTCGGGGAACCCGGTGTCACGAGCCATGTCTGCGCCTCCGCACGGATATCCGGCTGCCGCCGGCGTCGATGTCGAAGACGGTGTAGCCCACGGTGTTCATCGACAGCGCACTGGTGTCCGACCCGTCCACCGGGATCTGCAGGTCCACCGGGGTCATCCCGTACGGGTGGATGTGCCCGTGGATCAGGGCCTGGGGTCGCAGTGTCCGCACCAGACCGACCAGGCAGCGGAACCCGATGTGCGGGCCGTCGTCACCGTCGCCGTACCCGCGGGCCGGGCTGTGGGTGAGCAGGATGTCCACCGGCACCGACGACCGCCGGGTGAGTCGCTGTCGCCACCGCAGCCGGTTCGCCCGGCGTCGCTGCGCCGCCTCGCGGTACTGGTTGGGACCGTCGTTGTAGCGGATGGAGCCGCCCAGTCCGGCGATCCGCAGACCCGCCACGGTGACCACGCGCCCGTCGGCGTTCACGGCACCGCGCGGGCCCGGATCGGACGCCGGGAGGCCGGCGCGGACCCATCCACCCCGGCCGCGGCGGAATCCGGAGAGGTCACGATCGTGGTTACCGGGGACGAAGACACACGGCGCGCCACTGCGGGTCGAGAGCGTCTCGAGATAGTCGAACGGCAGGTCGCCGGCACCGAGGATCAGATCGGGGGCGAGTTGTTCGACGAGACCGCAGGTCAGAGCATCGACCACCTCGTCGGCCACCGCGAGAACTCGCACCATGTGTCGAGGCTACCGGCCGGGAAGGTGTTGACTGATGGCGATGAGCGAGCACGTCACCGATCAGATCACCGGCCACCTGCAGACGGTTCTGTCCGGATCCCCACAGAAGGCATCCGTCACGTTCCTCGGGGTGGAGCCGGTGGACGTGCTGCGGTTCGAGACCGATGCGCAGGTCGTGTACGTCAGTGTCGGCTGCGCCCGCCACCCGATGACCGATCCGACCGACCTGGCCGCCGATCCGCTGCATGGTCCCCGTGCGGAGATAGTGATCAGGATGGCGCAGAAACGGGAACTGCCCGGGCTGCATCGCAGCCTCGCGTTGCTGGCCGCGGCGCCGTCGGTCGAGGGGATCGTCCTGGTGCCCGATGCGCTCATCGACCTGGGCGAGCCGCTGTGGTCGGGATCGTCGTGCACCGCGGTGGTTCTCGAGCCCGACGCCATCGACGACTGCCCGCTGCCGGAGCCGATGTCGGCGGTGACGTTCCTGCGCGCGGTGCCGGTCACCGGCAACGAGGCCGCCTGGGTCCGACTCCGCGGTGTCGACGCCCTGCGCCGCGCCTGGGACGAGGCGGGGATCGACGTCGCCGACCCCGATCGGATCGCTGCCGATCCGGGCGCCGCGCCCGCCTAGAGCCAGTGGTTGCGGCGGAAGGTGCGCCACAGCAGCACCGACACCGTCGCCAGGGACGCCAGGAGCACGTAATAGGAGTACTGCCAGTGCAGTTCGGGCATGTGGTCGAAGTTCATCCCGTAGATACCGGCGACCATGGTGGGCACCGAGGCGATCGCTACCCACGAGGTGATCTTGCGCATGTCGGTGTTCTGTTGGATACCGATCTTCGCCGAGGCGGCCTCGAGCAGCGACGTCAGGACCTCGTCGAAGGTGCCGATCTGCTCGGCGACGGTGGTGTGGTGATCGAGCACGTCGCGCATGTAGCGACGGACCTCCTTGGGACACAGATCGTTGTCCGGCGAGGTGAGTCGCTGCAGCGGGACCGCCAGCGGCGCGACGGCACGGCGTAGTTCGGTCATCTCGCGCTTGAGCAGGTAGACCGAGTCGATCTCGATGAGACCACCGGGGGAGAAGATGCTCTCCTCGAGTGAGTCGACGTCGGTCTCCACCGCTGCGGTCACGTCGAGGTAGGTGTCGACGACATAGTCGGCGATGGCGTGCATGACGACGTAGGGACCCAGCGCGAGACGGTCCGGGCGCGCTTCCAGCGCGTGGCGGACGCCCTTGAGCTCGGTGAAGTCGCCGTGCCGGACGGTGATGACGAAGTCGGGCCCGACGAAGATCATGATCTCGCCGGTCTCGACCACCTCCTTGGTGGTGTTCAGCGACTCGTGCTCGACGTATTTGACGGTGCGCAGCACGATGAACTGCGTGTCGTCGTAGCGTTCGAGCTTCGGTCGCTGATGGGCGTGTACCGCGTCCTCGACCATCAACTCGTGCAGGCAGAACGTCTCGGCCACGCCGTTCATCTGACGGTCGTCGGGTGCGTGCAGGCCGACCCAGACGAAGCCCTCGCCGGTGGCCCGGACCTCGGCGAGCGCCTCGCTGTAGGACCGCCGACCGGACATGCGGGTGCCGTCGACGTAGACGGCGCAGTCGACCACCGCGCGGGCAGGTGGGATCGGGACCTGCGGTCGGGGTGCGCCCCCACCGCTGGGTCGTAGTGACGGCAACGACGGCATGGTGGGACCTCCTCGAGGAGTGTGATGCATCCGGGCGCGGGGCCGGGGCGGCCGACGGCCGATGGCCGCGTCGCCATGGTACGGCGGTGACCGCGAACGCCCTACGGGTAGCGTGTGCGCCGTGCCGAACACCGTCGTCAGCGATGCCATCGAACCGACCGCCGCGAGCCCGACGTCGGTGGACATCACCCGTGACGACATCTTCGCCGGCCACGAGGGTGGGAAGTTGTCGGTGTCGATCACCGCTCCTCTCGACACCCGACGCGCTCTGTCGATCGCCTACACCCCCGGCGTCGCCGAGGTGTCGCGCGCCATCGCCGCGGACCCCGAACTCGTACGCCGGTACACGTGGACCGACCGCCTGGTGGTCGTGGTGAGCGACGGCAGCGCCGTGCTCGGCCTCGGCGACATCGGCCCGCGGGCGTCGTTACCCGTCATGGAGGGCAAATCTGCCCTGTTCAAGAGCTTCGCCGGACTCGACTCGATACCGCTCGTGCTCGACACCCAGGACCCCGACGAGATCGTCGAGACCCTGGTCCGACTGCGTCCGTCGTTCGGCGCGGTGAACCTCGAGGACATCTCCGCACCACGGTGTTTCGAGATCGAGAGGCGCGTCATCGAGGCGCTCGACTGTCCGGTCATGCACGATGACCAGCACGGCACCGCGATCGTCGTCCTCGCCGCTCTCAAGGGGGCGTGCACCCACCTGCGGCGCGATCGCCGCGACCTGAAGGTCGTCGTCTCCGGCGCCGGGGCGGCCGGGGTCGCCTGCGCGAACATGCTCCTCGCCGACGGGATCGCCGACGTCACCGTGATCGACTCGAAGGGGATCGTCTCCGCCGACCGGACCGACCTGCACGACGTGAAGGCCGATCTCGCGAGTCGTACCAATCCCGAGGGGCGCACCGGTCGACTCGCCGACGCGATGGTCGGCGCCGACGTGTTCCTGGGGCTCAGTGCCGGGACGGTGTCGGAGGAGGCGCTGGCCTCCATGTCGCCCGGGGGCATCATCTTCGCGCTGTCCAACCCGGACCCGGAGGTCCACCCCGACATCGCCCGGAAGTACGCGGCCGTCGTGGCCACCGGGCGCAGCGACTTCCCGAACCAGATCAACAACGTCCTCGCGTTCCCCGGCGTGTTCCGCGGTGCCCTCGACGCGCGCGCCCGACGGATCACCGAGACCATGAAGATCGCCGCCGCCGACGCGATCGTCGGGGTCCTCGGCGGGGAGTTGGCCGCCGACATGATCGTCCCCAGCCCGCTCGACCCCCGGGTGGCACCCGCGGTCGCCGCCGCCGTGGCGGCCGTGGCCGGCGAGGTGTAGGTCGTCGACACCGTGAGGCGTCCATCCGCTCTCGTCCGTGCCGTCCACGCCATCGTCGTGCTGCTGGTCGTGGTGATGGGCGGTGTCGCGTGCAGTGACTCGTCCGCCGCCGAGACCGACCTGGTCATCGGTAGCGCACCGGGTGCCGCGCCGCGGGTGGCGGCGCAGATCTACGCAGATGTCCTGCGCCACAACGGTGCCGCCGTGGCCGATGACGTGGTCACCGCGAGCTACCCGGGACTGCTCGCGGGTTTCGACTCCGGTCGCGTCGATCTCTTCCCCGCGTTCACCGGCACCCTGCTCGCCGAGTTGGCGCCCAATGCCACCGACACCGGTTCCGACGCCGTCTACGCCGCGCTGAACAGCGCGCTGCCGCAGGGTGTCTCGGTCGGCGATCCGACCCCGGTCTCCGATCAGCTGCAGGTGGTCGTCGCCGCATCGCTGTCCTCGGCGCGCGACGTCGACGAGTTGTCCGAGTGCAGCCGGTTGCCCGCGGGTCTGCCCGTGGTCGGTGACCGTGCCCCTGACCCGGGGACACTTGCCGCCCTCGGCGGTGTGGGGTGTCGGTTCGGACCGTTCCGGCAGGTCGCGAGCGTGGCGGAGGTCGTGTCCGCGGTGTCCGCCGGCACCGCGGTCGGCCTGGTCTCGACCCTGTCGACGGCAGGGACCGACGCGAACCTGCAGGCACTCGCCGACGCCACCGGGCAGCGCAGCGGCCGCCCGCAGGCCTCCGCCGCGCCTGCCGATCCGGCCGATCAACCCGCGATCCGGGCGCAGAACCTCGTCCCGGTCTTCTCCACCGCGGCGCTGACCCGCGACCAGATCAAGGCGATCAACAAGGTGGCGGGCGAGCTGACCACCGCGGACCTCGCGACCATGGCCGAGAAGGTGTCGCGCGATCCGGGCAGTCTCGACACGGTGGTCGGCAACTGGCTCGGCGAGCACAGCCTGTAGCCGTGCCCGACATCACCTGGTGGGGACACTCCACCGTCACCGTCTCCGACGGCGGAACCCGCGTGCTCACCGACCCGGTCCTCACCGGCGGCGTCGCGCATCTGCGTCGCCGACGTGGTCCGATCCCCGCGCCGGCCGCCCGCGACGCCGACGTCGTGCTCATCTCGCACCTGCACTCCGACCACCTGCACGTGCGGTCCCTGCGGTCGCTGGCCGACGACATCCCGCTCGTCGTGCCCCGGGGCGCGCGCGCCGCGGTACCCGGTCTGCGTCTGCTCGCCGACCGCGACATCCGCGAGGTCGTGCCCGGCGATGTCGTCGAGGTCGGGTCGGTCCGTGTGCGGGTGGTCCCCGCCGAGCACGACGGCCACCGGGTCCCCTGGGCGCACCGCTCGGTGACGCCGGTGGGCTACGTGATCGCCGGGACCGCGGTGACGTACTTCGCCGGGGACACCGACCTCTACGACGGGATGGCCGCAGCCGTCGGCCGATGCGATGTCGCCCTGCTACCGGTCGGCGGGTGGGGTCCCGGACTGGGAGAGGGGCACATGAACTCGGCGCGTGCCGCGCAGGCGGCCGCGCGACTCGAGGTCCCCGACGCCGTACCGATCCACTTCGGGACCCTGTGGCCGATAGGACTCGATCGGATCGCGCCGGACGAGTTCCTCCCACCGGGCGCGCGGTTCCGTGACGCGGCGGCGCGGGCCGCGCCGGGCACCACCGTGCACGAGCTCACGCCCGGGCAGACGGTGTCACTCGGAGGAGTTGCGCGCCGCTGAGACCCGCAGGGCGCGTCCGGCACGGCGTCGCAGCACCCATATGGGAAACGGCTTGCGTTCCCGCAGGATCCGCAACATCCGGTAGCGGTCGTAGAGCGTCACGATCAGCGACAGCAGCAGCAGGAAGAACAGGGCCGGGATCGGCTTGACCGAGGCCCCGCCGGGTGTCGGGAGCACGACCAGCGCCGCCACCACGCCGGCGTTGATCGTGCTGACCGCGACGAACTGCGCGAGCGTCGAACTCCATTGCGCGCCGCGCCCGGCCAACCAGTGGCTGACCACCGAGTTGGCGACGATCAGGATCGCGACCGTGACCACGATCTGGGTGCGGGAGGCGTTGACGCCGGGCAGGATCTGGGAGAACACGATGAGGATCATCGAGACCAGGATGATCTTCTCCAGCAGCGGTCCCCGGACGAACGCGTTCTGACGGGCCTGGACCGTCGGCGGCACCTGGTCGACGTTGCCGCCGCGAGTGCGTTGCGAGACATCGAATCCGAACGGCCAGTCGCCCTGGGGAAGACGTCGCAGCCCGATCCGGGCGAGCGCGATCAGGCCGACGGCCAGCACGAGGACGACAGCGATCACCCAGAGGCGGTTGGCGATCGCGGTGCCCCAGCCGTCGGTGATGGCGGCGCCGAAGACCTTTGTCTTCAGTTCGTCGGTCACGTCGAGTTCGGCGATGTGCAGCCACCACTCCTGCGGCAGCTTGATGATGACCCAGATGCCCACGGCGAGTGCGAGCAGCAGTTGTCGACGCATCCGTGTCGGTGACCAGTGCGTGCGCACCACCTCGTAGGCGATGAAGAAGTACTCGAAGGTGTTGGGGAACACCAGGAGCAGCCAGCGGGCGTCACTGAACTCGAACAGCACGACGCCGATCAGGCGGTAGTAGAACAGGAACCGCGCGATGCCGAACGCAAACGGGTCCGACCAGTTCTGCAGCGTCGAGAGGTAGGCGATGGCCAGGTAGTAGACGTCGAGGGCCTTGTCGTACTGCTGGTATCCGTCGATGTCGAGACCGGGCACCTGCTGGAAGACGGTCTGGTCGACCGCATCGAGCACCAGCGACGCGATGATCGCGGGCACCGGGAACCGGGGGATGAACAGCGGCACGATGAGTCGCAGAGCCACGACCGCCAACACCACCGCGCTACCCACGACGCCTCCCCTGCGACCACACCCCCACGATGGCGCTCAGTCCGAGTCGCCTAGGAGATCATAGGGGTCACCGCGGCTGCGGCGGATATCCGTGCGCGAGTGCCGACCATTGCGTTCGCGCGGACTTGATCGCGCGGCGATTGCTGGACAGGGCGAGCCAGTTGAACAGCAGGACCGAGGCGATGCTCCACCATCCGGCGCCGAGACAATGCGACTGGGCTCGTTGGAAGTACGCCTCGCACTGCTCGATCGTGCCGACGACGGTGTACGACCGCTGCGACCACATCAACACCATGCCGGTGTGCTCGGTCAGACGCATCTGGAACAACGGTGGCCCCTGCGCATACGGCGGCGGCTGATGGTGCGCAGGCTGAAAGCCCTGACCGGGATACAGCTGATTGGGATAGGGCTGGGGCGGATACGGCTGGTTGGGATACGGCTGGGGCGGATAGGGCTGAGGGGGGTGGCCGTGAGTCTGCCGTGGATCCTGCTGATGGGGCTGCGGTCCCGACATGAGACTCCGATCTGCGTTGCCGCGTGCGCTCAGGCCAGGTGGGTACGGAGGAAACCGCCGAGGTGGTCGACGGCGTCGGCGGCCTCACGCAACATACCGGCCTGCTGGTGCCCGACGTGCCACAGTCGCTCGAACTCCACCAGATCGACCTCGACGTCGGACGCACGGAGCTTCTCGGTGAACCGGATCACCTGGTCGTAGAGCGCCTCCCGTCGGCCGATGTGCACCACCGTCGGGGGAAGAGCCGTGAGGACGCCGTGCAGCGGCGCGTACCCGGGGTCGGTCGGGTCGCCGTCGGCGAGGTATGCCGCCGCGCAGAACCGCGACCATCCTCGATTGACCACCGAATCGGTCGACCACGTCTCGTGACTGTCGTCGCCGGGATCGACCCACGGCGAGATCAGGCCGAGTGCCGCCGGTCGCAGATCATGGTCGTCGGCGAGTCGGCGTGCCGCCGCCACCGACAACCCGCCGCCGGCCGAGTCACCGGCCACGGCGACCGTCTCCGGGGTGAAGCCGTGGTTGTCGACGAGGTCGCGGAACGCCGCCACGGCATCGTCGAGTGCGGCCGGGTAGGGGTCCTCCGGTGCGAGCCGGTAGTCGACCACGTACAGCGCGGCACCGGTCACCGCGGCGAGATGCGCGGCGAGGTGGCGATGTGAGTGCGGCGACCCGAGGGTGTACCCACCGCCGTGCAGGAACAACACCGCGCGGTCGGTCTCGCTGGCGCCCACCGTCACCCGCTCGGTCGGGCGACCGCCCAGGGTGAGGGTGCGCACGACCGTGTCGCGGGGCAACGGCTCGATGTCGAGGGCACGATCGGCCGCGGCACGCTGGAGTGAGAGCGGCAGACTCGGGTGGAGCATCGCCCGGTACATGAGCCGCGTGAGCGGCTCGACCACACCGATCGGGAGCTTGGGGCCGGCGGGCGAATACGTCATCGCGGCTTGAGCATCGAGCCGCTGACCTTCGCGGTCACCGCCTGGTACTTCGAGGCGGTCACGCGCACGAGGAGGTCGAGGATCTTCGCGTCGGCGCCCACGAGAACACGCGCGCGGTCCTTCTCGACCGCGTTGATGATGATCTCCGCCGCCCGTGGCGAGGTGGTCCGGGCCAGCTTCTTGTCGAACATCGCGGCGAACTGCGCCGCGTCGCTGCCGTCGGCGACGGTGGCGTTGCGGGCGATGGCGGTCTTGATGCCGCCGGGGTGCACACAGGTCACCTTCACGTTGTGCCCCGCGAGCTGCATCTCCTGGTTGAGCGACTCGGTGAAGCCGCGCACCGCGAACTTCGCGGCGTTGTAGGCGCTCTGACCCGGGATGGCGAGGATGCCGAACAGCGACGAGGTGTTCACGACATGACCGTCACCGGAGGCGATGAGGTGCGGCAGAAACGCCTTGGTGCCGTTGACGACTCCCCAGAAGTCGACGTCCATCAGGCGCTCGTAGTCCTTGAACGAGGTCTGCTCGACCTCGGCGTGGTGGGCGATGCCCGCGTTGTTGAACACGACGTTGACCTTGCCGTAGTGGGCGAGGACGGTGTCGGCGTACTCCAGCACCGCCTCCCGCTCGGCCACGTTGAGCAACTGCGAATGGACCTCGGCACCACGGCTCTCCAGCATCGCCACCGTCTCGTCGAGCCCGATGGGGTTCATGTCGGAGATGGCGAGCTTGGCGCCCTTGGCCGCAAGCTGGAGCGCGAGATCGCGTCCCATACCCGAGGCGGCGCCGGTGATGACCACGACCTTGCCGGCAAAACTCTTCACGGTGTCAGTTCCCTTCAGGAATTCGCGTCAGCGGTCGCGGTGGCACGTGTCGTGTCGTAGGCCGCGATGTCGAAGTTCTTGGTGGCCTTGCGGTAATTGAAGGTGAATCCGGGCCACAGCGTGGTGATGTTGCCGAACTCGTCCTTGTACCAGCTCGCGCAGCCGCCGTTCTCCCACACGCTGGTCGACAGGGTCTTCTGGATGGACTTGTTGTAGACCTTCTCGTCCTCGGCGCGGACCTCGGTGCGCGTGATGTCGTTGCGCTCGGTGGTCTTGAGGAAGTCCACCAGGTAGTTCAGCTGCGACTCGATCATGAACACCATCGAGGTGTGGCCGAGGCCGGTGGCCGGACCGACCATCAGGAACAGGTTCGGGAACCCGTGGATCATCGAGCCCTTGTAGCCCTTCATCCCGGTCTTCGCCCACACCTGGGCGAGGCTGTCACCGTTCTTGCCCACGATGTGTTCGAACCCGGGGGAGTCGGTGACGTGGAAGCCGGTGGCGACGACGATCGCGTCGACCTCACGGGTCACGCCGTCCTTGGTCACGATGCCGGTCGGGGTGACGTGGTCGATGCCGTCGGTGATGACGTCGACGTTGTCCTGCCCGAGCGCGGGGTAGTAGGTGTTCGACAGCAGGATGCGCTTGCAGCCCACCTTGAACTTCGGGGTGACCTTGTCGCGCTTGACGGGATCGGAGATGCCGCGGCGGATGTTGGCCTTGCCCGCGGCGTGCGCGGGACGCAGGACGTCGGGGCGGTGGGTGAGTCCGTAGGAGACCAGCTCGTGGGCCAGATAGATACCGGTGCGTGAGAGGCGCTGTACGCCGGGCACATTGCGGAAGAGCCAGTGCTCGAGACGGGTGTACTCGCGGTCCGCGCGGGGCAACACCCACGGGGCGGTGCGCTGGTAGACGTCCATGTGGCCGATCTTGGGCGCGAGCTCGGGGATGATCTGGATGGCCGAGGCGCCGGTGCCGATCACGGCGACGCGCTTGCCGGTCAGGTCGACGTCGTGGTTCCAGCGCGCGGAGTGGAAGATCTCGCCCTCGAAGTCGGCGATGCCCGTCACGTCGGGCAGGCGGGGCTCGCACAGCGGGCCGATGGCGCCGATGAGGATCTCCGCGCGGACCTGCGCATCGCCGGTCTCCGGGTGGGTGACGTCGACGATCCAACGGTTCTCGGTCTCGTTCCACACCGCGTTGGTGACCTCGACGCCGAACCGCGTCCGGCGGTGCAGCTCGTTCTTCTCCGCGACCGAATTGATGTAGGCGTGGATCTCGGCCTGCTTGGAGAACGACCGCGACCAGTTGGGGTTCAGCTCGAACGAGTAGGAGTAGAGATGCGAGGGCACATCGCAGGCGGCGCCGGGGTAGGTGTTGTCGCGCCAGGTGCCTCCGAAGTCGGAGCCGCGGTCGAGGATCAGGAAATCCTCGAACCCGTTCTGCTGCAGTTTGATTGCAGCACCCATGCCGGAGAAGCCGGCGCCGACGATAGCGATCTTGACATCGTTCATGGGTACGATCCTACACGCTATTGACGACCCGTCAATAAGCTATTGACAGCAATTCAGTACACTCATCTCCATGACGCAGGCCAAGCGCACACGGATGAGCCCCGAGGCTCGTCGTGAGCAGCTGATCGAGCACGGCATGTCCATGCTCGCCGACCGGACGTTGGACCAGGTCACCATCGACGCGATCGCCGAATCGGTGGGCGTGTCGCGGGCGCTGCTGTTCCACTACTTCGAGTCCAAGCAGGACTTCCACGTGGCCATCGCCCGTGAGCAGAGCCGACAGATGTTGGAGTGCACCGAGCCCGACCTGACACTCGGGGATCCGCTGCTGATCCTGCGCGGGTCGATGTCGGCGTTCGTCGACTACGTCTCGGCGCACCGCCACGTCTACGTGACGTTGCTGCGTGGTGCGATCGGTGCCGATCCCGCGATGCAGGAGGTCTTCGAGCAGACGCGCTCGGTCATGGCCAAGCGAGTCCTCGATCAGGCCTGGACCCTCGACCTACGCCCGACACCGTTGGTGCGGATCGCGGTCGACGGATGGATGGCGTTCGTCGAGGAGGTGACCGTCGCGTGGTTGACCGGCGACGACGGCATCGAACGCGACCACCTGCTCGACCTGATCACCTCGTCGCTGCCGCTGCTCGGGGGAGCAGCGGCAGCGAGCGAGTGACTATCCGAAGGCCTTGTCGATGATCTCTTGCTGCTCGACGGCGTGGACCTTGCTCGATCCCGACGACGGCGCCGACATCGCGCGACGCGACACCCGCTTGAGCGAGGAGAAGTACTCGGGCAGAACCTCGGGCAGGTTGAGCCCGAAGAACGGCCACGGTCCCTGGTTCGCCGGCTCCTCCTGAACCCAGAAGAACTCCTGCACGGCCGGGTACTGCTCCAGGATCTGGCCCAGTCGGCGATGCGGGATCGGGTAGAGCTGTTCGATGCGGATGATGGCGACGTCGTCGCGACCGTCCTTCTCCTTGCGCGCCGCGAGCTCGTAGTAGAGCTTGCCGCTGACCATGAGAACGCGCGTGACCTTGTCGCGCACCTTCTGATCGGTGATGGACGGGTCGTCGATCACCGACTTGAACTTGCCCTCGGTGAAGTCCTCCACGGGTGAGACGGCAGCCTTGTTGCGCAGCATCGACTTCGGGGTGAAGACCACGAGCGGACGGCTGATGCCGTCGAGCACGTGACGACGCAGCAGGTGGAAATAGCTGGCCGGGGTGGAGGGCACCGCGACGGTCATCGACCCCTCCGCGCAGAGCAGCAGGAACCGCTCGATCCGACCCGAGGTGTGGTCGGGTCCCTGGCCCTCGTGGCCGTGGGGCAGCAGCAGTACCACGTCGGAGAGCTGACCCCACTTGGCCTCACCGGAGGAGATGAACTCGTCGATGATCGACTGCGCGCCGTTGACGAAGTCGCCGAACTGCGCCTCCCACAACACGAGTGAGTCGGGGTTGCCGACCGAGTAGCCGTACTCGAAGCCGACGACCGCGAACTCGCTGAGCGCGGAGTCGTAGGCGTTGAACCGTCCACCGGAGCGCTCGCCCTCGGTGGAGACGAGCTGGTTCAGGGGCGTGTACTCCGCACCGGTCTTGCGGTCGATGATGACCGAGTGGCGCTGGCTGAACGTGCCGCGACGCGAGTCCTGGCCGGACAGGCGGACCGTGCGGCCTTCCTCGACGAGCGACCCGAAGGCGAGCAGTTCGCCGAACGCCCAGTCGATGTTGCCCTCACGGGACATCTCCTTACGGCGGGTGAGCACCGGCTTCACGCGCTGGTGGACCGAGAAGCCCTCGGGGACCTCGCCGAACGCGTCACCGATGGCCTCGACCGTCGCGCGGTCGATGCCGGTCATCAGCTTGGTCGGCAGCGTCTGGTCGGATTCGACCGACGGGCTCGGCGCCGCCTGGTACTTCTCGAGCTCCTTGACCTCGTTGAAGACCCGCTCGAGCTGACCCTGGTAGTCACGCAGGGCGTCCTCGGCCTCCTTGGTCGAGATGTCGCCACGACCGATCAGTGCCTCGGTGTAGCTCTTGCGGACACCGCGCTTGGTGTCGATCACGTCGTACATGGCCGGCTGGGTCATCGAGGGGTCGTCGCCCTCGTTGTGGCCGCGGCGGCGGTAGCAGACGAGGTCGATGACGACGTCCTTGTGGAAGGCCTGCCGGTAGTCGACGGCGAGCTTCGCGGCCCACACGCAGGCCTCGGGATCGTCGCCGTTGACGTGGAAGATCGGCGCGCCGATCATCTTCGCCACGTC
>NZ_JAEMTF010000066.1 GCF_016462415.1 Williamsia sp.
CCCCCGTCACCGCACCCACCAGCGCCTTCATGGTCGGTCACCCTACGCGCTGCGGGCCGATGTCGCGGCAATGCCGGCAAACTCCGCTCATGATCGCGGGGCGACGCTCTAGGCTCGTGCCCATGAAGCGCAGTGGTGTGGTCGCGTTCGCGGGTGGTCTGCTCGTCGCTCCGTTGCTGGGACTCGGTGTCGGCTCCGCCGCGGCGTCCCCCGGGGCGTGCGACGACGCGGGCTGTGTTCCGTACGTGGACCGGGGTGTCCATGCCGGCGGTGAGTGCAACCAGGGCACCCGGTACAACTTCGGCCTGGACGCCGGCGGCAACACGCTGGCGTGCAGCTCGAAGGGAGCGTGGGTGTCGTCGCCGCCCCTGACCGGGGTGCGCCTGCTGCGCTCCCCCTGCGGCGACGCGACGGGCGTGGCGCAGACGCCCGACGGCGTGCCACTGAAGTGCTCCGGCGGCGCGTGGACTGCCGACTACTGGGTGATGTTCTACGGCTGAGTGTCGAAGGCCCGCGCGTTGCGGACCAGCGGCAGCGTGGCCGTCGTCGCGAAACCGACCGGGGCCCGGCAGATCTCGGGCACGGCGTTGAGCACCTGCATGGCGGTGGCCACGTTCGCCGACCGCACGTGCTCGGCCATGCTCGCCGGACGGCTGAAGCTGGCCAGCGAGACGAAGTGCGCCTGCATCGACGGGTCGCCCTCGATCGTCAGCGTCCAGCCGTGCCGGGGGCTGGGCCAGTGGCCGGGGTACTCGCCACCGACCGTCCACAGCGTCTCGATCTCGACGCGGGGCACACCGGCGCGGCGGCCGACCCAGTTCCAGCGCTGACCGGCGGTGGTGCCCGCGTCCAGCCGGTGCTCGAAGATCTGGTGCTCCTGTTGTGCGGCAACGGCTTCCACGGTCGCGGTGACATCGTCGAGGTCCGCTCCGAGCGCGTCACCGATCATCCACACCTGCTCGACGAAGATCGAGCTGTTGAACGCCAGGAACTCCGTGGCCGTCGGACTGATCGATTCGACCGGCTGCCCGAAAGCCATGTTGTCGAACGTGATTCCGGTGCTCTCGTAGACCGACCAGTCGGCTCGTTCGCACAGCGTGATCTTCTCGATCCGCCGGCTCATGCCCGACAACGCCAGCGGAAGCACTCCGGACAGATTGCCGGGGTTCAGCCCGCTGCCGTGCACGGAGGTGCCGCCCCGTTCGCAGGCGGCGAGCACCCGGTCCCGGTCGGCCGGCGCCATGCGGCGCGGATGGAACATGAAGGCGGTCGTGGCGACGTTCTTGCCGCTGGCCAGCAGCGCGCACACGTCGTCGACCCGCGCGGTGCGCGGCGTGTAGAGCACGCAGTCGGCGTCCACCGCGAGGATCTCGTCGACGTCGGTGGTGGCCGCGACACCGACCGGGTCCCGTCCGGCCAGGACGCCGACGTCGACGCCGTTCTTGTCCTCGGAGTAGACCCGGGCCCCGACGAGGTGCAGATCGTCGCGACGTCGATCGAGGATCGCGGTCAGCATCTCGGTCCCGACAGCGCCTGTGCCCCACTGGATCACCCGATACACCCCGCGGACGGTAGCACCGCCGGCACCCGCGGCCGGCAGGTTCTTACGGACCGATGACAAATCACCGTCGCCGGCACGTCATTGCGGTGTCAACGAAACGCGGAGGCGGTCCGGGGTGTACTCAGTAAGGGTGACTGACGAGGCGGCACGCGCCGTGGCGGCAGCAGGGGCGGTGGGACTGACGGTCGGACCCGGCGACGTGGCCGGACTGGTCGTGCAGTCCGCAGACGGCGTCATCGAGGCGGCCACCCCTGAAGCCGAGGACATCCTGGGGCTGTCGCTGGCTCAGATGCTGGGCCGGGACTCGGCGGACCCCCGGTGGGCCGCGGTCGACGTGCACGGCGTGGCGCTCCGGCCGCAGGACCATCCCGCGCTTCAGGCCCTCGCGACCGGCCGACCGGTGCGCGGCGCGGTGCTCGGCGTGCACCGTCCCGGCCGCGACCGCGCCGGCGAACATGTCTGGCTGCGGGTGGACAGCGTGCCGTTCAACGTCGTCGACGGCGCCGCCCGCAACGTGGTGGTGCGCTTCGCCGTGGTGTCCGGTCAGCAGGCCACCGAGCTCCGGCTGGCCGAATCCGAGCGGCTGTACCGCTTCCTGGTCGACCACGCTCCCGACGTCGTCGCCTGGCAGCTCGTCGACACGACGTTCCTGTGGGTGTCGCCGGCCGTGCAGACGATCCTCGGGTATTCGCCCGAAGACCTCGTGGGCCGGACCGCGTACGCGTTCATGCACCCCGACGACGAGTCGACGGCACGAGCCACCGAGTGGTTCGATCCCGCCGCGGCGGCGCCGGCGCCGATGCTGGTGCGCATGCGGCACAGCGACGGCCGCTACCGGTCGATGGAGGTCGCCGGGCAGCTGGTGCGCGATGCGGACGGGGCACCGGCCCAGTTGCGCACCTCGTGGCGGGACGTGACGGCGCGGGTGAAGGCCGAACAGGATCGGGATGCGGCCGTGCAGCTCGTGCAGTCGGTGGTGGCCAACTCACCGATCGGCATCGCGGTGTCGGACGGCACCGGGGTCCTCGAACAGGTCAACGAAGCGCTGTGCTCGATGCTCGGTTGCGCGTCCGATCAGCTTCTCGGGCACCGCGTCGACGAGTTCGTCCACCCGGACGACACCTGCCCGGACGGCAGTGCGCAGCTGCTCAGCGGTGCGCTGACGGCGCACGAGTCGGAATGCCGGTATCTGCGTCCGGACGGTACGGCGATGTGGGGGCACCGCACCACGATGGTGCTGCGCGGCGACACCGATGACGGCGCCCGCCTGTTGATCCACCTCCAGGACGTCACGGCCCGTCGCCTCGCCTACGATGAACTCCGCCACGCCGCGACCCACGATCCGCTGACCGGACTGGCCAACAGGGTCGCGTTCGACGCGCACCTGGCGTCGACCCACGACGACGGGGAGCTGGAGGACTGCAACGGTCTGCTGTTCATCGACCTCGACGACTTCAAGACCGTCAACGACACCCATGGCCACGAGGTCGGCGACGAGTTGTTGACCATCGTCGCCGACCGCATCCGTGGCTCGATCCGCCCGCAGGACTTCGCGGCCCGGATGGGCGGGGACGAGTTCGTGGTGCTGTGCCTGCGCCTGCCGGACCACCGGACGGCGGTGGGCATCGCCGAGCGCATCGTCGAGGCGCTGGCGACCCCGTTCACGGTGGGCGCGCTGACGATCACCATCTCGGCGAGCGTCGGGGTCACCACCGGCAGCGGCGAGGACCGCCGAAACCTGATGACGTCGGCCGATCGCGCCATGTACCGGGCAAAACAGGCCGGCCGCGGGGTGGTCACGCACCTGACATCCGCAGGTGACCATCAGTGCTCGTCGGCGTAGGGCAGACTTTCGGGCATGGACAGTGACGGCGACTACGACGACGCAGGCCCCGACAACACCCTCGGACCGAGCGAGTCCCTCGACTCCGACGAGGTGCGCAACGACGACGGCGACACCGTCGTCGATCCGCCCGACGAGTGGATCGAGGCCGAAGAGGACGAGACCCTCGACGAGAAGCTGGCCGCCGAGGTGCCCGACGTGCTGCCTGCCGGCGCGCCCGACGAGGTGCGACCCGACCGCCGCACCCTCGGGCAGATCGACGGGACCCCCGAGGACGGCGAGTCCTTCTACACCGTTCCCGACGACGAGTGAATCGCCATGCCGGACAAGAGGATTCTCTGCTTCGGTGACTCGCTGACCTGGGGTTGGGTGCCCGTCGCCGACGGGATGCCCACCGAGCGGTTCCCGCGCGACCGACGGTGGACCGGAGTGCTCGCCGACCAGCTGGGCGACCGACACGTCGTCATCGAGGAAGGTCTGTCGGCCCGCACCACGAACATCGACGACCCGACCGACCCCCGGCTGAACGGGGCGGCGTACCTGCCATCGTGTCTGGCCAGCCATCTGCCGCTGGATCTGGTGATCCTCATGCTGGGCACCAACGACACCAAGGCGAACTTCCACCGCACCCCCCTGGACATCGCGCTCGGGATGTCGGTTCTGGTGACGCAGGTACTGACCAGTGCGGGCGGGGTCGGCACCGCCTACCCGGCACCGCAGGTGCTGGTGATGGCGCCGCCTGCGCTGGCGCCGACCCCGCATCCGTGGTTCCAGCTGATCTTCGGCGGCAGCCAGGAGAAGACGGCGCAGCTGGCGCAGGTGTACAGCGCGATGGCCAGTTTCGTGAAGGTGCCGTTCTTCGACGCCGGCTCGGTGATCTCCACCGACGGCGTCGACGGCGTGCACTTCACCGAGCAGAACAACCACGATCTCGGGGTCGCGCTCAGCGAGCAGGTCCGCGGACTCCTCTAGGCGCGGATCTCGGGTCGCTTCGCTCCAGCCCTCCGAAGCGCACGCACGTCAGTTGAGACGTTCGCCCGACTTCGGATCGAAGAGGTGCACCGCGCCCTCCGGATGCCGACGAAGGCGGACCGTATCGGCCAGCCTGGGCGCCGTACGCGGATTGCAGCGTGCCACCAGTTCGACACCGCTCGAGCCCGAACCCGCGTGCGTGTAGACGAAGGCCTCACTGCCGAGATCCTCGACCAGGTCGACGACGACCTCGACACCACCGGACTCGGTGACTTCGAGTTGCTCGGGCCGTATTCCGACGGTGACCTCCGTGAGCCCTGTGCCCGAGAGGATCGACACCTGATCGCGCTCGAGTTCGAACACCGAGTCGCCGACCCGGACACCGTTGTCCACCACCGACGCGGTGAACAGATTCATGGCCGGCGATCCGATGAAGCCCGCGACGAAGGCATTCGCCGGACGATCGTAGAGCTCGTTCGGCGCGGCGAACTGCTGAAGTTTGCCGCCCTTGAGCACCGCGACCCGGTCGCCCATCGTCATCGCCTCGACCTGGTCGTGGGTGACGTAGACCGTCGTGGTCCCCAACCGCCGCTGCAGCGCGGCGATCTGAGTGCGGGTCTGCACGCGCAGCTTGGCGTCGAGGTTCGACAGGGGCTCGTCCATGCAGAACACCTGCGGGTCGCGGACGATGGCGCGGCCCATGGCGACCCGCTGACGCTGGCCACCGGAGAGCTTGCCCGGCTTGCGGTCGAGGAAGTCGGTGAGGTCGAGCAGCTTGGCGGCGTCGGCCACCTTCTGCTTGCGCTCCTCGACACCGATGCCACGCATCTTCAGCGCGAAGCCCATGTTCTCGCCGACGGTCTTGTTGGGATAGAGCGCGTAGTTCTGGAACACCATCGCGATGTCGCGGTCCTTGGGGGCGACGCCGACCATGTTGGTGCCGCCGATGTTGATCGCGCCGCTGTCGATCTCCTCGAGGCCGGCGAGCATCCGCAGGGCGGTGGACTTGCCGGAGCCGGACGGTCCGACGAGGACGACGAACTCGCCGTCGGCGATGTCGAGGTTGAGCGAGTCGACGGCCAGCTTGTCGGCGCCGGGGTAGACGCAGCAGGCGTTGTCGTAGGTGATGGAAGCCATGGTGATCTCCTGGGTTGGGAGGGAGGTGTGGTGGGACGGGTTACGTGCTGGGGTCGGTCATTTGATGGCACCGAAGGACAGGCCGCGGACCAGCTTGTTCTGGGCGATCCAGCCGCAGATGACGACCGGGAGCGCGGCCAGGACCGACGCCGCGGACAGCTGGGCCCAGAACAGTCCCTGTCCGGACATGAAGCCGGTCAGGAAGACCGGCATCGTCTGCGCGTTCACCGCGGTCATGTTGACCGCGAAGAAGAACTCGTTCCACGAGAAGATCACGCAGATCAGGGCGGTGGCGGCGATGCCGGGGGAGATCAGCGGGAGGATGACCTCGCGGACCGAGGTCCACAGGCTCGCGCCGTCGATGCTCGCGGCCTCGAGGAGTTCCTTGGGGACCTCCATGAAGAACGACCGCATCATCCAGACCGCGATGGGCAGGTTCATCGCCGTGTAGAGGATGACCAACGTCCAGATGTTGTCGAGCATCCCGATCTTGCCGACGATCACGTACAGCGGGATGATCGCCGCGACGATCGGCAGCATCTTCGTGCTCAGGAAGAAGAACAGTGCGTCCGAGGTCTTGCGGACCGGGCGCAGCGACAGCGCGAACGCGGCGGGCACGCCGAGCAGCAGCACGAGGATCGTCGACGCGACGGTCGCGAACACCGAGTTGAGCAGTGGTGTACCGATTCCGGCGTCGAAGACGTTCTTGAACTGTTCGAGCGTCGGGGTGAAGAAGAACGTCGGTGGGTTGGTGTTGGCGTCGCTCTCCTTCTTGAACGCGGTCAGCACCATCCAGAGCACCGGGAAGAAGAACCCGATGGACAGGATCCAGGTGAAGGCGGTCAGCAGACCGGCCTGCGGCCGCCGCTTGCGACGGATCACCGGGGTGGGTGTCGTGTCGGTCGTGACGGGACGGGTGGGGGTTGTGGTGGCCATCAGACCGCCTCCTGGGTTCCGCTGAAGGACTTGAAGATGAGTCGTAGGGCCAGCGTCGCGACCACCATGGTGCCGATGACGGTGACGACGCCCATGGCTGCGGCCTGACCGATGTCGAAGCCCAGGAACGCCCGCTGGTAGATGTAGAACGGCAGGTTGGAGCTCGCGACCCCCGGTCCGCCCGACGTCATCATGTAGACCGCGTCGAACGTGTTGACCAGATAGATGGCTCCGAGGACGGTGCCGAGTTCGATGAATCGACGCAGATGGGGAAGCGTCAACTCGCGGAACAACCGGAAGCTGGTGGCGCCGTCGACCTTCGCGGCCTCGGAGATGTCCTTGGGCATCGACTGCAGGCCCGCGAGGATCAGCAGCATCATGAACGGCGTCCACTGCCAGACCAGTTCACCCATCACGCTGGCCAGTGGGTACTCGCTGAGCCAGTCGGTCTTCACACCGAACGGGCTCAGCGCGTAGTTGAGCAGGCCGCTGGTGGGGGAGAGCAGGCTGGTCTTGAACAGCAGCGCCGACGCGACCGGGGTCACCAGGAACGGGGTGATCAGCAGGGTGCGGACGATGCTGCGGCCGACGAACTTCCGGTCCAGCAGCAGGGCGAAGATCAGGCCGAACACGACGGAGATGATCACCGTCCCGACGATGAGGAGCACCGTGTTCAGGGTGACGGTCCAGAACTGGGTGTCCTTGAACACCTCGACGTAGTTGTTGAGCCAGTTGAACTCCCGCGAACCCGGGCGGACCAGGTTCCACGACTGCGTCGAGTAGTACAGCGTCACCACGAACGGGATCTGGGTGACGATGACCATGAAGATCAGCGCGGGCAGCAGTGGTCCCCGTCGCCGCCATCCCTCGGCACGACTGATGTGGTCGCGACCGGAGGTCAGCGGCGCGGACTCCCGCGGCGACGGTGTGCCGGGAGTCGGGGCGCCCGGTTCGACAAGTGCGGTGGCCACGGGTCACCTCTCGTTCTTGTAGGTGTTGCCGACGGTCTCGGCGTAGGTCTGCGACTGCTTCAGTGCGTCGTCCACGCTGATCTGCCCCGCGATCGCGGCGGAGATCTGTTGGCTGACACGAGTTCCGAGGTCCTGGAACTCCGGGATGGCGAGGAACTGGACGCCGGTGTAGGGCACGGGCTCGAGCGACGGCTTGAGCTGGTCGGCCGCCTTCATGGCCGACAGGGTGGGCTCGGCGAAGGCCTGCGAGACCTCCTTGTAGGCGGGGAGCTCGTAGGTCGAGAGCCGGCTGCCCGGCGGGACGTGACTGGCACCGAGCTTGTCGGCGACGTAGGCGATGTACTTCTTGTTCGTCATCCAGTTGATGAACTTCCAGGCATCGTCCTTCTTCTTGCTGCTCTCCGGGATGCCCAGCGACCACGTGTAGAGCCAGCCGTTGTCGCCCTTGGCCATGCTCGGCGCCTGCGCGTAGCCGACGTCACCGGCGATCGTCGAGGTGTCCGGGCTCTCCAGCACCGAGACGGCCGATGTCGCGTCGTACCACATGGCGGTCTGTCCCTGCGACAACAGGTTTCCGCACTCCTGGAAACCGGACGAGGCGGCGCCGGGTTCGCCGTACTTCCGGACGGTGTCGACGTAGAACTTCACCGCCGCGGTCACCTGCGGACTGGTCAACTGGGCGTTCCAGTTCTCGTCGAACCACCGGCCGCCGAACGCGTTGATCACGGTGTCGAGCGGGGCGAGGACCTCACCCCACCCGGGCTTGCCGCGCAGGCAGATCCCGGAGACGTTGCCGCGATTGAGTTTCGCGGCGACCTCGGCCACCTGCGGCCAGGTGGGTTTCGCCGGCAGGCTCACGCCCGCCGCGGCGAACATCTTCTTGTTGTACATCAGGAACGACGACTCGCCGTAGAACGGTGCGGAGTACATCCCGCCCTGGTAGGACAGGGCGTCCTTGAGGGTCGGGATGAAGTCGTTCGCGTCGTAGGACGGGTCGGCGTTCATGTAGGGGGTCAGGTTGACCAACCAGCCGTTCTCCGCCCACTGCTGGGTCTCGTAGTTGCTGATCATCACCACGTCGAACTCGCCGCCGCCGGTGGACACCGACGCGGTGATCTTGGCGCGTGCCTGGTTCTCCGAGAGCGTGACGAACTTGAGCTTGACCCCGGGGTTGTCCTTCTCGAACTGCCCGGACAGCGAGATGGCGTCGGTCATCTGCGAGTTGGACACCAGCGCGATGGTGACCGACTCACCGCCGCCGTCGGTGAACGAACCCGCTCCCGCGCACGCGGAGGCGGCCAGCCCGACGGTCGCCAACACGGCGACACCTGCCGTTCTGCGGCGCCAGGACCGCCGGACCAATCGGCGGAGGCCGGCCCCCGCAGTCGTGAGTTGTACAGTCACCGTTGACCTTTCTGTTCTGACAGCAGCCACTGCGAGGTGTCGAGGTCGGTGACCAGGATGGTCGCGAACCCCCCACGCAATGCCCCGAGGATCGACTCCTGGCGATGAGCTCCGCCGGAGACGAGGATGGTGGTCGTGCACTCGTGCACGCGGTCGAGTGGCACCGAGACGGTGCGGCCGACGAGGGACGAATCGACCGGGACCCCGTCGATGTCGTAGAAGCGCCCGCCGATCTCGCCGACGGCGCCGAGGTGCTCGAGTTCGCCGAGCACGGCGCTGTCGATGAACGCCCCCTCGAACAGGGTGGTCGACGTGGACACCGATCCGACGCCGAAGAGCATCACCTCGGCGTTCTCCGCGGCCAGCAACGGTTGCGAGAGAATCGAGTCGCGGCGCATCGCGGTGACCGTGTCGGCGTCGGCGTACAGCGGCGCGATCAACCGCATCGGTTGTGCGCGAAGCTGTTCGGAGAACCGGGTCAGGGCGTGGTCGACGCCGGTGTGGTAGTCGACCGATGTCATCGAACCGTCCATCTGCACCACGCGACGGCACGAGGCGTTGCGGGCGGTCAGCGCATCGGCGACGGCGACCTGCTCGGGGCCCCAGGTGAAGCCGAAGGTGTCGGTGGGTTGGATCCGACGGGCCAGGACCGACGAGCCGGCCCGTCCGAGGGCGGCGTCGCCCGACGGCGTGCCGTCGGCGGGGGAGTCCATGATCAGGACCTCGTCGAGCCCGAAGGCCTTCTCGACGGCTCGCTCGGTGTCGGGGTGGATCGGACTCCCGAGGTGATCGGGGGCGGCGACGCTGACGGTGACGACGCCCTGGGCGCGTGCCCGCTGCAGGAGACGACCCGCGGTGGGCCTCGACACCCCGAGGCGGGCGGCGATCTCGGCCTGTGTGGCGCCCTCGAGGTGGTACATGGTCGCGGCACGCAGCAGCAGCCGGATGTCCTGGCCGGAGTCGGCCGTGACACCGGACTGACGGGGTGACTGCGGCGCGGTCATCGTCATCTCCTCGTCGTCGAGGCGTGAGCAAATGCTCACTGGCGGTTCATATGTTCAATACGCTAGCATCTCGATTGTGACGCACACAACACTTTCGACCGGAATACCGGTCATTACCGACACCATGCGTGCCTCGGTCCTCGTCGAGACGGGGCGCGTCGAGGTCCAGGAGCGCGCCGTCCCCACCCCCGTCCCGGGTGATGTGCTCGTCGAGATCGCGGCCGTCGGCGTCTGCGGGTCGGACGCGCACTACTACCGGCACGGACGGATCGGCGACTACGTCGTGACCGCTCCGATCGTCCTGGGCCACGAGGCGTCCGGACGCATCGTCGCGGTGGGGACGGGGGTGTCGGAGTCGCGGATCGGTGAGCGGGTGTCGATCGAACCCCAGCGGCCCGACCCGGATTCCGTCGAATCGCGCCGCGGTGACTACAACCTGTGCCCGCACATGGAGTTCTATGCGACGCCGCCGATCGACGGTGCGCTCGCGCAGTACGCCACCATCGGCGCGGCCTTCGCGCACCCGGTGCCCGACGAGGTCAGTGACATCGCCGCCGCACTGTTCGAGCCGCTGTCGGTGGGCATCGCCGCGATCGGCAAGGCCGGCGTGGTGGCGGGCGGGTCGGTGCTCATCGCCGGTGCGGGCCCGATCGGCCTGGTGTGTGCTCAGGTCGCGCGGGCCTACGGGGCGACCCGAATCGTGGTGTCGGACATCAACTCCGGACGTCTGGAGACCGCCCTGCGGTTCGGGGCGACGGCCACGGTACGGCCCGACGACGTCGGCGACCTCGAGGCGTTCGACGCCTTCGTCGACGCGTCCGGGGCCCCGTCGGCGATCGTCGCGGGGATCGGTGCGGTCCGTCCGGCGGGTCGGGTGGTCCTGGTCGGGATGGGTTCGGACGAACTGACCATCCCCGTCTCGATCGTGCAGAACCGCGAGCTGATCCTGACCGGGGTGTTCCGCTACGCGAACACCTGGCCCACGGCCACGGCGTTGGTCGCCGCCGGTCTGGTCGACCTCGACGCACTTGTCACCGGTCGTTTCGCCCTCGACGAGGTGGCCGACGCCCTCGATGCGGATCGCATCGAGGGCAGTATCAAGGCAGTTGTGCTCCCCCAACTGGTGTCCGACGGGCACCCGGCAGCAGAAAGGCGGTCATCGTGACGCAGACAGTGCACGGTGCCACGGCGGGGATCGGCCCCGTCACCCCACTCGACGAGGAGCATCTCGCCGAGATCGACTCGACCGAGGTGCCGCGGTACGCCCGTCGCGATCACCCCTGCGGCATCGTGCATTTCGGTGTCGGTGGGTTCCACCGTGCACATCAGGCGATGTACGTCGACCGTCTCCTCGGCCGCGGTCCGGACATGCCGTGGACCATCTGCGGGGTCGGTGTGCTGCCGGGAGACAAGCGGATGCGCGACGCGCTCGCACCCCAGGACGGTCTGTACACCCTGACCCTCAAACACCCCGACGGTCAGGTGGAGACCTCGGTGATCGGCTCGATCGTGGACTATCTCTTCGCGCCCGACGACCCGGAGAAGGTCATCGAGACCCTTGCCGCGCCGACCACGCGCATAGTGTCGCTGACCGTCACCGAAGGTGGCTACAACATCTCGAGCTCGACCGGTGAGTTCGACCTTCACGCACCCGATGTCGAGGCCGATCTCGCGCCGAACGCGATCCCGCGCACCACGTTCGGACTGATCACCGAGGCGCTGCATCGTCGCCGCGAACGGGGGATCGACTCGTTCACCGTGATGAGTTGTGACAACATCCCCGGCAACGGCCACATGGCGCGTCGGGTGTTCACCGAGTTCGCCCGCGCCAAGGATCCTGACCTCGCGACGTGGATGGAACTGCACACCCGCTTCCCGAACTCGATGGTCGACCGGATCACGCCTGCCACACCGGCCGAGCTCGCACACGAGGTGGCGGCCCGGACCGGGCTCATCGACCGGTGGCCGGTCGTCGCCGAGCCCTTCACGCAATGGGTGCTCGAGGACGACTTCGCCGACGGCCGACCGCCGTTCGAGGACGTCGGGGTGCAGATGGTCGCCGACGTCGCGCCCTACGAGCTGATGAAGCTGCGCCTCCTCAACGCCGGGCATCAGACGCTGTGCTACTTCGGTTACCTGATGGGATACCGGCTGGTCGACGAGGCCGCGCGGGATCCGCTGCTGGAGAAGCTGTTGCGTGCGTACATGCAGCAGGAGGGGCGGCTGACCCTGCCCGCGGTGCCCGGGGTCGACGTGGACGACTACATCGACACCCTGCTCGAGCGGTTCTCCAACCCGGCGATCGGCGACACCATCGCCCGGTTGTGCGCCGAGTCGTCCGATCGCATACCGCAGTGGTTGGTGCCGGTCATCGTCGAGCGCCTGCGCGACGGCGGATCGGTCACCTTCTCGGCGGCGGTGGTGGCGTCCTGGACGCGATACGCCGAGGGGCTCGACGAGCAGGGCGAGCCGATCGAGGTGGTCGATCAACGCTCTGAGATGCTGTCGCCGTTGGCTCGCGACAGTCAGCAGGATCCTCGGGCCTTCGTCGGGGTGACCGATCTGTTCGGCGACCTCGCCGATGACGCCACGTTCATGGAGTCATACACGTGGGCGCTGTCGTCACTGCGCGAGCGCGGTGCGCGGGAGACGCTGGTGGAACTGGTGGGCGGCGCCTCGTGACCGGCGCACCCCGGCGGTAGTTCTCGGCGACAGCTCAGATCTCAGCGGTAGGTCTGCGCCTGCGCCGCGCGGTACTGCTCGAGGATCGACGGGTCGGGGTCGGCGTCGAACTGCTCGGTTCCCGACTGAGCCCACCGGGGCGGCGCGGCGGATTCCGACAGCGCCCAGGCCGCTTGGCGCGCGGCGCCGTCGGCGACGTACTCGCCCGGTTCGGGTACCGACACCGGCAGCCCGAAGATCGCGGGGGCGATCTGGCGGATCGCGCGTGACCGCACCCCGCCACCGACGAGGATGATCCGTTGCGTGTCGACGCCCTGGGCGGCGATGAAGCCGAGACCGTCGGCGAGCGAACAGAGCAGGCCCTCGACCGCAGCGCGCGCGATGGTCGCCGGGGTGCTGTTGGCGATGGACAGGCCGGCGAGGGTGGCGCGCGCGTCGGGGAGGTTGGGGGAGCGTTCGCCCTCGAAGTAGGGGATCAGCGACACCCCGCCCGATCCGGGTGCCGTCGACAGCGCGAGGTCGGACAGGGCGTCGAGGTCCACGCCCAGCATGTGGGCGATCGAGGCCAGGACCGGTGCGCCGTTGAGGGTGCACACCAGGGGGAGTTGGCGTCCGGTGGCGTCGGCGAACCCGGCCACGTACCCGGCGGCGTCGTGGGAGCCGACGTCGGTGACCGCGGAGACGACCCCGGAGGTGCCGAGGGAGACGATGACGTCGCCGGGCCCGGCGTCGAGCGCCAGTGCCGCCGAGGCGTTGTCGCCGGCGCCCGCACCGAGGCGGGCGCCCCACGTGGTCTCGCCCGCTGAGTCGTTCGGCCCGAGAACGCGCGGCAGCGACGGGGTTCGGCCGCGCATCGCCATCGTCAGCAGGTCGTGGTCGTAGTCGCCGGTCTCGGCGGAGAAGTAGCCGGTGCCGCTGGCGTCGCTCCGGTCGGTGCTCAGGTCGGCGATGTCTCCGCCGCCGCGCAACTGCCACGTCAGCCAGTCGTGCGGCAGACAGACCGCGACGGTGTCATCGGCGTGGTCCGGTTCGGTGTCGGCGAGCCAGCGGAGCTTGGTCGCGGTGATCGATGCCACCGGCACCACGCCGATGCGCGTCGCCCAGGCCGCCGGTCCGCCGAGTTCGTCGATCAGGTCGCGGGCCGCGTACGCAGAGCGGGTGTCGTTCCACAGCAACGCATTCCGAACCGGGTTGCCGTCGGCGTCGAGGCAGATCATCCCGTGTTGCTGGGCGCCGACCGAGACCGCGGCGACGTCGTCGAGGCCGCCGGCGTCGGCGATGGCGGTGTGCATGGCGCGCAACCACTCACGCGGATCCACCTCGGTGCCCGGTGGGTGCGTGGCCCGGCCGGATCGGACGAGGGTTCCGTCGTCCGCGTCGCGGACGACGACCTTGCAGGACTGTGTCGACGAGTCGATTCCGGCCACGAGAGTCACCGTCGTCACGCTACCCGGACCGTCAGTCGAGCAGCTCCAGGAGCGCCACGGGACCGTGTGCGAACGCCGATGCCATCGACAGGGATCCGGAGAACTCGTCGGTCGTGGTGCGCGATACCCAGCGGCCCTCGGGCAGTTCGACGACCGTCGCGGCGGCCTCGGAATCGGTGATGCGGGTACGTGCGACGAGCACCATCACGTCGGTGCCGCGACCGAACGCGACGACCTCGTCGGCGGCCGGCCCGGTGGGGTACACCGGGGTGTAGCCGCCGTCGGCGCCGAACGACGTGGGGTGGTCGCGACGCAGCGCGAGCGCGGCGGCGACGACCGCGGTCTTCGGGTGGTCGAGCGACTGCCCGAAGTCGACGGGCCGCCGGTTGTCCGGGTCGACGAGGGTGTCCTCGAACCATTCGGTGCCCTGATAGATGTCGCCGAACCCGGGGACCAGGAGACCGAGGGCTTTGTGGGCGACGCAGACGTCGACGATGTCGGCGCGCATGGTGTCGATCAGCGCCGTGATCGCGGCGCCGACGGGTCCGTCGAGGACGTCGTCGAGCCAGCGGTGGATCGCCGACTCCATCTCGTCGTCGGAATCGGTCCACGACGTGACGAGCGCGGCCTCGCGGATCGCCTTGGTGGTGAAGTCGTGCAGTCGTTCCCGCACGCTCGCATCCGGGGAACCGTCCAGCGGCCACACGCCGACGATGTTCTGCAGCAGGAACAAGCCGGTCACCGCATCAGGTGCGGGCGTCGTCGACACCATCGACTCGACCAGCGTCGACCACTGACCGGGATATCGGGACAGCAATCCGATCCGGGCGCGGACATCCTCACCACGCTTGGTGTCGTGGGTCGACAATGTCGTCATGCTGCCCGGCCAGGTGCGGGCCCGCGCGACGTTGAACTCGTGGAACTCCGCCACCGAGGTGCCGAACCGGCCGGGGTCGCCGCCGACCTCCTGCAGGCTCACCAGCCGGGCCGTGCGATAGAACAGGCAGTCCTCGACGCTCTTCGCGGTCGTCGCACCGCAGACCTGGGCGAGTCGCGCGGAGGGTTCGCCGTCGGAGGCGACCGCGTCGGCGATCAGTCGGATCGCGGAGCCCAGTTCGGGGAGACGGTCGCGCACCTCGTCGAACGTGGCGCTCAGCCGCGGCCGCAGGGTCGGGTAGTCGGCGCGGTAGACGCCCAATGACGCGACGACCTCACCGATCGCTGCGTCGAGGTCGGCGGCGGGCACCGCAGTGGCATCGGTGTCGCCGGCATCCCGTGCGGCCTGACGGATCGCTCGCGACAGCCGCGCCCGATCGGCGGGGAACATCTCGTCCAGGGTGCCGAGTTTGATCGCGTGTTCGGCGGTGTCGATCCAGTCGCGGTCGCCTGCGTTGCCGGTGATCCGCAGGTGCAGATCGGTGAACGTCTCCACGGTGCCCGCGTCGACGAAGACCCCGTCGAGCACTCGCAGTGCCTCGTATCCGGTGGTGCCGTCGACCGGCAGGGCCGGGTCCAGATCCTCGTCGACCGACAACACCTTCTCGATGAGCAGCAACCGGTCGTCGCCGAGGTCGGCGCGCAGCTGCTCGAGGTACCCCATCGGGTCGGTGAGTCCGTCGGGGTGATCGACGCGCAGTCCGTCGACGAGGTCCTCGGTGACGAGTCGGTGCACCATCGTGTGGGTCGCGGCGTACACCGCGGGATCCTCCTGGCGCATCCCGGCCAGCCCGTTGACCGCGAAGAACCGGCGGTAGCCGATCAGTCCGGAGTCCCACGCGACCAGCCGGTAGGCCTGACCGTCGTGCGCCGTCTGCGGCGAGGTGGTGTCGGTGTCGGGGGCGAGGGGGAACCGGTGCTCGTAGAACCCCAGTTCCGTTGTGCCGGAGTCGTTCGTCTCCAGGGTCAGGGCCTCGACGTCGTCGGGCGTGCCGAGGACCGGCAGCGCGATGCGGCCGTCCGCGCCGTTGTCCGGGGCCCAGTCGATGTCGAATTGATGCGCGAACTCCGAGGCGCTGCCGTAGGTGAGGACATCCCACCACCACGGGTTCTGCCGGGGATCCTCGACGCCGGTGTGGTTGGGCACGATGTCGACGATGATCCCGAGCCCGGCGTCGGTGGCCGCCCGCCGCAGAGCGCGCAGTCCGTCGATGCCGCCGAGCACCTCGGCGACCTCCGGCGGTGGCACCCAGTCGTAGCCGTGGGTCGAGCCGGCCATCGCGGTCCCGATGGGTGACAGGTAGAGGTGGCTGACGCCGAGCGAACGGATGTGTGGGATCTGCGCCGCCGCATCGGCGAAGGTGAAGTCGGCGGTCAGCTGGAGACGGTAGGTGGCGACGAACGTGGGTCTGCTCTTCGTCGAGGACTGCGCCGTGCTCACGCTTCAGCTCACCTTGCGGAGCACGAGCAGGGAGCGGTCGCGCACCATCACCGACGAGCCGGTCGACGCGGTCACCGAGGTCTTCCCGCGGGGATCGGCGGTGTCGAGAACACCTTCCCACTCGGAGCCGTAGTAGTCCGACGGCAACTGGAAGTCGAGCGGCTCGTGGTGGGCGTTGAAGCACAGGATGAAGGTGTCGTCGACCACCGGGCGCCCGCGAAGATCCTTCTCGCCGATACCCTCTCCGTTGAGATACACCGCGAGACTCTTGCCGAAGCCGCTGTCCCAGTCGGCCTCGGTCATCTCCTGTCCGGCCGGCGTGAGCCAGGCGATGTCCCGCGCCTGATCGCCCGAACGGATGGGTCGGCCGGCGAAGAACCGCCGGCGCCGGAACACCGGATGCTCACACCGCAGCGCGATGGCCGTGCTGGTGAAGGCGACCAGGTCGGCGTTGGTCTGTGCCAGCGACCAGTCCATCCACGCGAGCGGGGAGTCCTGGCAGTAGACGTTGTTGTTGCCCTGCTGGGTTCGTCCCATCTCGTCGCCGTGGGCGATCATCGGCGTGCCCTGGCTCAGGGCCAGCGTCGCGAGGATGTTGCGCTGTTGGCGGGCGCGGAGGTCCTCGATGGCCGGGTCGTCGGTCGGTCCCTCGACCCCGCAGTTCCACGACCGGTTGTGGCTCTCCCCGTCGCGGTTGTCCTCGCCGTTGGCATCGTTGTGCTTCTCGTTGTAGGACACGAGGTCTCGCAACGTGAACCCGTCGTGGGCGATCACGAAGTTGATGCTGGCGCCCGGACGTCGACCGGTGTCCTCGTACAGATCAGACGATCCGGTCAGACGAGAGGCGAACTCGCCCAACGTCGACGGCTCCCCGCGCCAGTAGTCGCGGACGGTGTCGCGGTACTTGCCGTTCCACTCCGTCCACAGGCCCGGGAAGTTGCCGACCTGATAACCGCCCTCGCCGACATCCCACGGCTCGGCGATGAGCTTGACCTGGCTGACCACCGGATCCTGCTGCACCAGATCGAAGAACGCCGAGAGCTTGTCGACGTCGTGCAGTTCACGCGCGAGCGTCGAGGCGAGGTCGAAGCGGAACCCGTCGACGTGCATCTCGAGCACCCAGTAGCGCAGCGAGTCCATGATCAGCTGCAGCGTGTGCGGGTGCCGCACGTTGAGGCTGTTGCCGGTGCCGGTGTAGTCCATGTACATCTCGGGCTCGCCGTCGACGAGTCGGTAGTAGGCGGCGTTGTCGATACCGCGCATGCAGATCGTCGGGCCCATGTGGTTGCCCTCGGCGGTGTGGTTGTAGACCACGTCGAGGATGACCTCGATACCCGCCTCGTGGAAGGAGCGCACCATGGCCTTGAACTCGGTCACCTCGCCGCCGGCGCGCTTGTTGGCGGCGTACCCACCGTGCGGGGCGAGGAAGCCGAAGCTGTTGTAACCCCAGTAATTTCGCAACCCCTGGTCGAGCAGTGTCTGATCCTGCAGGAACTGGTGGACCGGCATCAGCTCGATCGCCGTCACACCGAGGTCGGTGAGATGGTCGATGATCGCCGGGTGCGCGAGTCCGGCGTAGGTCCCGCGGAGCTGCTCGGGGACCTCGGGATGGGTGGCGGTCATGCCCTTGACGTGGGCCTCGTAGATGACCGTCTCGTGGTAGGGACGGTTGGGAGCGCGGTCGTGCTGCCAGTCGAAGAACGGGTTGATGACCACCGAGGTCATCGTGTGGCCCAGCGAGTCGAGTCCGGGCATCCCGGGCACGTCGGGATCGGTGATGTCGGCGTCGATGGGGGAGCCGTCGTGGACGGTGTCGGATTCGTCGGCCACCGGCACGTCGGGCACCGCGGTCGCGGGCGGCGGCGACGCGGGCGGGACCTCGGCGTCGGTCGCGGCCTGCTTCTGTTGCTGCTCGGGCAGTTCAGTCGGTTCACCCGCCGTCGGCGCGCTCGCGGCGTCGGAGTCCGACGCGGCGTCGTCCGCCGTCGCGATGTCCGTCTCGGCCTCGTCGTCGCCGGGCAGCTCGATCGGATACGAGTACAGCGAGCGGTCGCCGTCGAATTCGCCGAAGAACGACTTGCCGTAGGGGTCGACGAGCAGCTTCGACGGATCACACCGCAGACCCCGCGCCGGATCGTAGGGGCCGTGGACCCGATACCCGTACCGCTGACCGGGGGCCACCGACGGCAGGTAACAGTGCCACACATAGCCGTCGACCTCGTCGAGCCGTACGCGGGTCTCGGTGCCGTCCTTGCCGATCAGACACAACTCGACCACGTCGGCGACCTCGGAGAACAGCGAGAAGTTGGTGCCCGCACCGTCGTAGGTGGCGCCCAGCGGATACGCGGTTCCCGGCCACACCATCAGCTGGCTCGGAGTGGTGGCGAGCGTCGCGTCCACCAGGCTCTCGGTCGGATCGCCGTTCGTGGTGTCCGGAGTTTCTGTCATTCCCACCCTTGCGACGTCATGTGACGACCCTAGCGGCAGATGCCGGTCCGCTCATCTCGGCGGTGCGAACATCACGTCGGGCGCTCAGGCCCAGGGGAAGACGAGCTTCATCTGCCGTTCGAGCTCGGGGGCGAGGCTCCGTACGAAGGTCGCGCTGAGGTGGTGCCAGTCGTGGTAGACGGAGATGTTGCCGATGATCGCGGGGCACAGGGTCTCGGTGCACCACCCCTTGCTGAGGTCGATCGGGTGCACGTTCGGATAGTCCGCCACGATCGCATCGGTCGGGTTGGTGGTCCCGTACTCGGGATCGCGGGGGGTGCCGCACGACTTGGCGTCGCCACCCTCGGCCAGACACGTCGGACTGTCGATGGCGCCCTTGCCGTTGTGCGGCCAGACGCTGTCGCGCACCCCGAGAACCGGGATCCCCGCCTTCTTGAAGCGATCGAAGATCGGCAGGTAGTCCGGCGGCACCCATTCGCCGACGATGCCCGCGCGGGGACGTGTCGAGTTGGTGAACACCGCGTCCGGCTTGTCGGCGATCAGTCGGTCCATCACCTTGCCGACCCACGTGTAGCAGGCCGGGTACGGCACCCCGTCCACCGAGACGTTGGGGTCGACCGACAGGGGGCACCCGAACTTGAGGTAGGTCGTGACCCGGAAGTGGTTCTGTTTGCCCAGGAGGTCGAGCGCCGAGATCCAGTACTCGGCGTGCGAGCCGCCGGCGAGGGCGATGGTCCTCGTCGCCGTCGGATCGCCGTAGACCGCGACGTGGATGTCGGGATCCTTGAAGTCGCTGATGTTGCCCTGATACGACGTCTCCGGCAGATCCTTGAGGACCTCGAGCGCCTTGGGCACCGGGTCGACCTTGGGGACCGGGACGCCCTCGATGAGCGCGCGGGCACCCGGATAGATCCGCGGGTCGAGGTTGGTCGTGTCGACGACGATGTTGTCGACGTGGCGTTCCCACGCCTTGATGCCGACGCCGGTGACCAGCACGCCGACCACGAGAACCGTCGTCAGCACCCCGGAGTAGCTCAGCATCGCCGCGCCCACCCGTCGTCGCCGCGAGGTCGGGGACAACACCGGTTCCCGGGTCGAGTCGGCGGTGGCGGCGCCGTCGGCGAGATGGTGGTCGACTGTGGCCGTCGAGCGCCCGGCGCGCAGGGGATCCTCGACGTACCGCTTGGTCAGCCACGCGAGAGCGATCGACAGGGCGATCAACACGACACCCTCGGCGACGTTCGCGTCGTTGCTGTCCCGCCAGGCCAGATAGAAGATCAGCAGCGGCCAGTGCCAGAGGTAGAGCGCGTAGGAGATCGATCCCAGCCAGACCGGGAACCGGCTCGCCAGGCCCCGGTTGATGACCGGCATGTCGACCCGTGCGCCCCGCTGGGTCGCGGTGGCACCCGACCAGATGATCGCCAGCGTGGCCAGGACGGGCACCAGGGCGAGCGGGCCGGGGTAGGACTCCACGCCGACGATCCACCAGCCGCAGGTGACGATGAGCGCGAGCGCGGCGACCGCCACGAGGTTGCGCAGGACGGTCGGGACGCGCCACCGCGGCATCCACACCGCGAGCAGGCCGCCGGCCAGCGGCTCCCAGGTTCGCGAGATCGTGTCGTAGTAGTTGAACTGCTGGTTGATCGGCATCCGCATGTGCGCCCAATAGAACGACACCGCGGCGACGCCGACGATCGCGATCGCGACGATGGCACGGATGACGGCCGGACGTCGGAGCTGCGGGATGACGGTGGACGCCAGCTTGATGACGCCGCCGAACGCCAGCGCGGTGAGGATCGTGATGACGAAGAACTGCCCCTGCACGGACATCGACCACAGGTGCTGCAGCGGGCTGTTCGCCGAGCTGGCGGCGGCGTAGTCCTGGGAATTGAAGGCCAGGAACCAGTTCTGGTAGTACAGCGCGCTGGCCACGACCTCACGTCCGGTCGCGACCCAGCGGGTCTGCGGGAACACGACGACGGTCAACACGGTGACGACGAGCAGCACCGTGATCAGGGCGGGCAGCAGCCGCCGGGCCAGACGGGTGAGCCGGGTGAGCGGATTGATCGCGTCACGCAGGGTCACCGACGGGCTCTGGGTGACGATGACGTGCCGTAGCAGGGAGCCGACGAAGAAGTAGCCCGACAGCGTGAGGAAGACGTCGACGCCGCCGGAGACGCGACCGAACCAGATGTGGAAACAGGCGACCAGGGTGATGGCGATGCCGCGGAGTCCGTCGAGGTCGGTTCGATACGCCGAGGCGGGGTCGGCGGGCACCGTGCGCTGCCGCTCCGAGGAGCGGCTGGGGGCGGTCACCACGTGGTTGGTCTCGCTACCTGTCGGGGGAAATGTCCGACACTCGGCGGTGTGAGCGTCGGCGAGTCGTCGCAGTCGTCGATACGCAATGTACCCGTCGTTACCGTGAATTCCACTTCCGCGACGCCTTGCCGCGCCGGTCCACCTGGCGAAACGGATGCGCGGATCGACCATCGCGCGGTAGCGTCACCGGCCCTGCACCGCGATCACCCGGGTGGATACGCTCGCCGGATGGCCCGGGAACCGCTGACCACCGCCGAGATCAGGGCGATCGACGACGAGCTCATCTGGCATCCATACGGCTCGATGACCGCCGGCGGACCGGCGCCGCTGGTGGTCGAATCGGCGTCGGGGACCAGGCTCCGACTGGCCGATGGACGTGAGGTCGTCGACGGGATGAGTTCGTGGTGGGCGGCGATCCACGGCTACGCCAACCCGGTGCTCGACGCCGCCGTGCGCGGCCAGCTCGACTCGATGTCCCACGTGATGTTCGGTGGCCTCACCCACGAACCGGCCGCGCGGTTGGCCCGACTGCTCGTCGACATCACCCCCGAGCAACTGCAACGGGTGTTCTTCTGCGACTCGGGGTCGGTGTCGGTGGAGGTCGCGGTCAAGATGGCGCTGCAGTACTGGCGCGGTCAGGGCATCGACCGCCCGCGCCTGCTGACGTGGCGTGGCGGGTATCACGGCGACACGTTCACCCCCATGAGCGTCTGCGACCCCGACGGCGGCATGCACTCGCAGTGGACCGGCGTCCTGCGCGACCAGGTCTTCGTCGGAGCACCTCCGTCCGAGTACCGGGCCGAGTACGTCGCCGAGCTGGCCGAGGCAGTCGCAACGCATCGGTCCGAGCTGGCCGCGGTCATCGTCGAACCGGTGGTCCAGGGCGCCGGCGGGATGCGCTTCCACGATCCGCGCTACCTCGCCGACCTGCGGCGGATCTGCGACGAGAACGACGTCCTGCTGATCTTCGACGAGATCGCCACCGGGTTCGGACGCACCGGCGCCCTTTTCGCCGCCGAACACGCGGGCGTCGCGCCGGACATCATGTGCGTCGGCAAGGCGTTGACCGGCGGGTACATGACCATGGCGGCGACGCTGTGCACCGAACGGATCGCCACCACGATCAGCGAGGGCGAGATGGGTGTGCTCGCGCACGGCCCCACCTTCATGGCCAACCCCCTCGCCTGCGCGGTGTCGGTGGCCTCGGTCGAACTGCTCCTCGACGGCGACTGGCGCGGGCGGGTGTCCGCGATGGAGACCCGGCTGCGCGCGGGTCTCGAACCGCTGCGCGAGCTCGACTCGGTCGTCGATGTACGTGTGCTGGGCGCGATCGGCGTGGTGCAACTCGACTCGGCCGTCGACATGGCGGTGGCGACGACGGCGGCGGTGGAGGCGGGGGCGTGGCTGCGGCCGTTCGGGGCGCTCGTCTACGCGATGCCGCCGTTCATCTCGTCGGCAAACGACATCGACACCGTCGTCGCGGCCATCACCGCCGTGGTGCACGCGCACACCCTCTGAGACGTCGAGTGGGCGGCTGCGGACGTCGAGTGGGCGGCTGCGGACGTCGAGTGGGCGGAAACGGCCGTGTGAGACG
>NZ_JAEMTF010000013.1:0-12050 GCF_016462415.1 Williamsia sp.
GCCGACTGCACCACCACGCCAAGACCACAGGACTGTGGCGAGCCATCATGCACGACGACCGATCGATCACCTGGACCAACACCACAACCGGCGAACAATTCACCACCTACCCGCGGCACTTCGAGAACTGAATGGTCAGGCGGGGAACAGACCGCGGTAGTGCTCGGCGATGTCGCCGGCGGTGGTGAACCAGACACCGTCGGCATTGGCCGTCATGTGTTCCAGCGCGGCCCGGAACCGACGCAGCCGGTAGGGCTGGCCGGTGAGGAACGTGTGCACCGAGATGGCCAGCACCACCGGTTGCTGCTGGGAGTTCTCCTTCAGTTCGTCGAAGGAGTCGACGATCATGGCCTCGAATTCCGTTGCCGTGCCGTGGTGGTGGACGAACACCGGCAGGTCGTTGACCTCGTGGGGATACGGGACGCTGAGCAGAGGCCCGCCATCGGTCGTCAGCCAGACGGGTTGATCGTCGATCGGCCAGTCCAGGGTGTAGGAGAACCCGCGCTCGGCGAGCAGGTCCTCGGTGACCCGACTCGGGTTCGCCCCCGGACTCATCCACCCCCGCGGCGCGCTGCCCTCGTGACGTTCGATGGCGCGGTACACCTCGTCGATGGCTCGGCGCTCGTCCTCGGGGTCCAGCTGGTTCGGCTGCACCGAGTTCGTCCGGCCGTGCGCGACGACGTCGGCGTCGAGTGCCCGGAACGCCGCGATGAGGTCGGGCGCGTGGTCATAGACCTCGGTGTTCACCAGCAGCGTCGGCCGGATACCCACCCGCTCCAACGTCTCCGCAACGCGGAACCCGCCGACGCGATTGCCGTATTCGCGCCACCCCCAGTTGTAGGTGTCGGGCTGGTCCATCCCGGGGGTGTAACCGAGACCGGTGGACCCGTCGTCGTAGGCGAAGTGCTCGCAGTTGACCGCGACATACACGGCCAGTCGGGCACCGCCGGGCCATGTGAACGGCGGACGCGAGGTGATCGCCGAATGAACGAACCGTCCGGGTGTCGGGAGCGCCATGACACCCATCATGCTCGCGATACCCTGCCACGGTGACTTCTCCCGACACGACCAGCGCAGACATGTCGACCGCGGTCCGACCGGATCGACGCGTCGTCGCCCGCGGACTGTTCGCCGGCACCACACCGGTCGCCAACGAGGCGCTCTACGCGATGGTGCACCGCGGGAGCGCCGGGCGTACGCGTTCGGAGCTACGCCTCGAGCGCGGTGCCCGCGCGGACATGAACACCTTCTTCGGCCGCTTCCCCGCCAGCTACTGGCAGCGGTGGACCACCGCGACCGCCGTCACGATCACCGCTCGCGTCGAGGCCTCGGCGCGTGCCCGGGTGGTGGTGATGGCATCCGACATCGGCGGGCATCACCGCATCGTCGACGCGACCGACGTGCACGGCACCCAGACGGTCTCCATGACCGCGCCACTCGCCGCGTTCGCCGACGGCGGCGCCCTCTGGCCGGCGTTCGAGGCCGTGGACGGCACGGCGCGGATCGACGGGGTCGAATGGTCGGTCGAGACGACCGCCACGCCGCGGCCGGTCTCCATCGCCATCTGCACCCACAACCGCGTGCTGCAGTGCGCCGAGACGGTCGCCGCCCTGGCGTCGGACCCGGTCGCGCTCGCCGACGTGGAGTCGGTGTGGGTCGTCGACCAGGGCGACTCCCCCGTCGAGGGGCACCCGCTGTTCGAGCAGGTCCGACCCGAGCTCGGCGACAAATTGCACTACCTGCGCCAGGCCAATCTCGGTGGGGCAGGCGGTTTCAGCCGTGGCCTGTACGAGGCCGCGCAGCGCTCCCCGCACGGCGACGTCATCCTCATGGACGACGACATCCTGTGTGAACCGGAGACCGTGCTGCGTCTCGGCGCGTTCGCCGCGATGACGGGCAACCCGTCCATCGTCGGTGCGCAGATGCTGTTCCTGCACAACCCGACCTACCTGCTCGCCTCCGCGGAGAAGGTCGACCTGGTGACCCTCCGTCGAGGGGTGACCGACGACAAGTTCGTGCAGCAGAACAAGAACATGCTCAAGAAGATCCCCGACCGGCGCGTGGAGGCCACCTACAACGGGTGGTGGACCTGCCTCATCCCGGCCGAGGTGCTCACCCGGATCGGGATGCCGCTACCGCTGTTCTTCCAGTGGGACGACGTCGAATACGGTCTGCGCGCCGCCCGCGCGGGCGTACCGACGATCACGCTGCCCGGCGCCGGGGTGTGGCACGCCGACTTCTACTGGAAGGACGTCGACGGGTTCGGGCACTACTTCGCCACCCGCAACGGCCTCATCACCGCGGCATTGCAACCCGGGTTCGCCCCCGACGCGGTCGCCAAGGAGATGGGTCGAGCCATCAGCCAGTCCATCGTCAGCATGCAGTACGGGTTGGCGCACACCCAGTTACGTGCGCTCGAGGACTTCCTGTCCGGGCCGACGATCCTCGACGACGGAGGCGCCGCCGCACTGCGCGACATCAACGCCGAACGCCGCCGTTTCGCCGACACCGTCGTGGTCCCGATGTCGTCGGTCCCCTCCTCGGTCCCGATCCGGCGCGCGGCCCCGCCGCCGAAGCCCGGATGGGAGAACGCCGTGCTGGCCAAACGTGCACTGGCCCACGCACGGGGACGTCTGATCGGTGGCCCCGTCGCGATCTCCTACGAGGACGCGAAATGGTGGCACGTCGGACAGTTCGACCACGTCTTCGTCACCGACGCCTCCCAGCACGGATGCCGCGAGCGTCGCTACCAGCGCGAGCTGGCCCGGGAGATGTCCGACCGCCTCGTTCGGATCACGCTGCGGTTCCGACGCGAGGCGCCCGCTGTCGCCGACGACTACCGGTCGGCGATGCCGCACCTGACCAGCATCGAGAACTGGGCACGCCTGTACGGGATCTGAGCCCTCAGCGGGCCAGCGCGTTCTCCCGCACGATCGCCTCGACGATCTCTCCGCTGCGCACGGCGATGTTCGACAGCAGCGACGACGTCAGTCCGTGTGTGTGCTCGGTACCGCCCTGCAGGTAGATCGCGCCCGGGATCTCGCGCGTCGTCTGCAGCCTGTAGTCGCGGTCGACCCCAGGGGTCAGTCCGTCGGCGACCAGGTCGCCGACGATCGCGTCCAGCGGCATCGGGGTGAACCCGGTCGCGTAGATGACCGCGTCGCAGTCGAGCACCTCGGTGGTGCGGGTCGGGTGGTGCTCCACCGTCACGCGAACGCCCGAGCCGGTCTCCTCGGCATTGCTGACACCCGACGCCCCGTGGAAGAACAGGCGCCGCTTCCCGGAGACCCGCTCGGCGTACTCCCGTGTGTAGAGCTCCTCGATGAGGGGCAGGTCGACGCAGGAGTAGTTGGTCGAACGGTGGTAATCGAGGAGTCGCCGACGCACCGGCTCGTCGGCGGCGTAGAAGTCGTCGACCGCGATCGGATCGAAAACGCGGTTGGCATAGGGGCTGTCGTCGGCCGGGCTGTACCCGTACTTGGCGAAGACCCCGTGCACCTCGGCGTCGGGATAGGTGCCGTGCAGGTGATCGGCGACCTCCGCAGCACTCTGCCCCGCGCCGACGACGACGAACCTGCGGTGGGTGAGCTCCGGCAGCTCGGCGAGCCTGGTCAACAGCTGGTGGTTGTGGAACTGGCGCACGGATTCGTCGACACCGTCGGGCAATTGCGCGTGCAGACCGCCGGCGAGGACGACCGATCGCGCATGCAGCGTCGTGCGGTCGGTCCCGTTCACGACGTCCACCGCGAGGTGATCGCCCTCGTCACGAACGGCCACCGCGCGGGTGCCGTAGTGCACGGTCGCCTCCACCGTCGACGCCGCCCAGGACAGGTAGTCGTGGAACTCGAGACGTGTGGGGAAGAACGTCTGGTGGTTGATGAACTCGGTCAGCCGACCACGCTCGGTGAGGTAGTTCAGGAAGCTGTAGCGGCTGCGCACGTTGCGCTGGGTCGCCAGATCCTTCAGGAAGGAGATCTGCATGGTGGTGCCGGGGATCAACATCCCGGTGTGCCAACCGAATTGCTGCTGGGATTCCACGAACTGCGCCGAGATCGCGCGGGAGTCCGGGTGCACCGCGTTGTACTCCTCGATGGCGATCGCGAGGCCGAGGTTCGACGGGCCGAAGCCGACGCCGACCACGTCGAGCACATTCTCCTCGCCGGACAGCGGGTCGGTCGCGTCGTTCATGGATGGAGCGTTCATCACCATCGACATCAGGCGCTCGCCCACTGATCGACCGCGCCGGGGACCGGCTGCGACGGATCGTTGCCGAGTGCGACGATCCGGTTGTCGGAGTCGACGTGCACCACGCGCGGCTCGTGCCCGGCGAGTTCGGATTCCTCGACCTCGCGAAACGACATGATGATCACGAGGTCACCTGGTCCGACGAGATGCGCTGCGGCACCGTTGATCCCGATGACGCCCGATCCGGCCGCGCCGGCGATCACGTAGGTGGACAACCGCGCACCGTTGGTGATGTCGACGACCTGGACCTGCTCGCCGTCGAGGATGTCCGCCGCGCGTATCAGATCGTGGTCGATCGTGATCGACCCGACATAGTGCAGGTCGGCCTGGGTCACCGTGGCACGGTGCACCTTGCCACCCAACATTGTTCGCCGCATCGATTGGCACTCCGCTCTGTTCGGGGCCGTCCGCGGTAGGCGGACGGAGTAACAAAGCGTAGGCTAACCTACTTAGATCGCCTCGACAACCAGGTGGTGACCGATCCCACGCCGTTCATGGCCGCGAAAACAACTGTGCACCTGTACTTTTCGTCGACCATGCAGCCGACAGCAGTACGTCCGACGGGTAGCGGGCGTCGAGCTGAGGTAATGCTACCCTAACGCAATGTCGATGAACATGTTCTCTGCGCGCGGTCGCCGCGCCCTGTCTCTCGTCGCAGCCGTCGTGCTGGGCGTGGGCCTTCTCGCCGCCTGTGGCAGCTCCGATGACGACACCGCGGCGTCGGGGTCCACGATCGCGGTCGAAGGCAAATTCGGCACCACCCAGGTGCCCAAGGACCCCAAGCGCGTCGTGACGGTCGGATACAACGACCAGGACTTCACGCTCGCCCTCGGAGTGGTGCCGGTCCAGACGCGCGCCTTCTTCGATTCCTACAACGAGCTGCCGTGGGTCAAGGCGGCGACCGGCGGCAAGGGTGTCCCGTCGATGGCCGGCGATTCGATCAACCTCGAGGAGATCGCCAAGGCCAAGCCCGACGTCATCTTCGCGATCTACGAGACCATCGATCAGAAGACCTACGACCAACTGTCGAAGATCGCACCGACGGTCATCCAGTCCAGTCAGTACAAGGACGAGGAGACCCCCTGGGACGTGCAGCTGCTCACCACCGGCAAGGCGCTGGGCAAGGAGCCGCAGGCGCAGGCCCTGGTCGACCAGGTGAAGGCAAAGATCGACGAGGCCAAGGCCGCGCACCCGGAGTTCGCGGGCAAGACGCTCGTCGTCGACTACGGCCCGGAGAACGGTGGTCACTACCTGATCGGGAAGAACGATCCCCGTCGCGCGCTGTTCGACGGTCTCGGGTTCAACGCCCAGGACACCGTGGGTGACGTCTCGGAGGAGAAGCTGTCGCTGCTCGACCGCGACGTCCTGTTCGTCGAGGGTGCGACCAAGTCGCAGATGGCCGCCTCGCCCGCGTTCACACGCCTCGACGTGGTGCGCGACGACAAGACGCTGTACACGACCTTCGACTCGCCGCTGGCCGGTGCGCTGTCCTACAGCGGCCCCAACGCGCTGCTCTACGCGATCAACGTCGTCGTCCCGCAGCTGAGCAACGCACTCTCCGGCAAGCCGGTCGCCGATCTCGCGACCGCATGACCCGGTAACCACCACCAGAACGCACGCAAAGAGCGCCGGCCCGATTCCATGGGCCGGCGCTCTTCGTGTTCCCAGCGCTTGTGTGTCAGCGTCCGAGCAGCCCGACGATGATCTCGACGGCGGGCGCGGTGAGCATCTGCGAGTGCGGGACGTCGACGTCGATCACCTCGAGGGTGGGCACCGCCGACCGCCACCCCGATGCCGAACTCCCGTCGAACCCGTCCTCGAGGACCGTCGACTGCAGGAACGTCACCGGCCCGGCGACGGGATCGGAGATCGAATACGCCTGCGCTGCTTCGGCGATGATCCGGTCGCTGTCGAGATAGGTGTCGATCACCGAGCGAACGGCATCGGCACCGAGCGAGGCGAGGAAGTCGTCGTGGTCGGCCAGCAGACGTACGGCGGTGTGCATCGTGACCGGTTCGTCGGCGGGCACGGCGATCCCGAGCTCACGCAGCAGCGTTGCGAGGTGGTGATCGTCCTGCACAACGCCATCGGGCCGGTACGCGTCGAGCACGATCAGCGGTTCGACGGTGTACCCGCGGCGTCGGAGGGTGTCGACGAGGGCGACGGCGACGACACCGCCGAATGACCAGCCCACCAGGGCGATACGGGTGCCGACACCGAGCTCGTCGACGCGGTCGCAGTAGTCGGCGACGACCTCGTCGAACGGTCGCCCGATCACCGACGCGTCGGTCAGCGACCTCGACTGCAGCCCGATCACCGGGACCCGCGGCCCAAGGGCCCGCGCCAGTCCGGCGTACTCCCAGCACATCCCGCTCGCCGGGGGCAGACAGATGACCGGCGTCGCATGGGCCGCACCTGCGTCGGTCGACCCTGGGTCGGTCCCCCACCGGATGACCGGATCGAGGGCGTCGCCGGTGGACCGGGTCGCAGGATCGTCGATCCGGGCGGCGAGCGCTCCGACCGTGCTGAGGCCGAACAGTTCTCGGACCTCGATGCGCTGACCGAACCGCTCACCGACGGCCTCGGCGAGACGGACCAGCAGGAGCGAATGGCCACCGAGGGCGAAGAAGTCGGCGTGTTCGTCGGTGGCAGCCGGGGAGCCGAGGATCTGACCGAAGAGCTCGGCAACCGCTCGCTCGGTGGCTGTCAGGTCGGCTGCGGTGGCACCATCGGCGACCGTATCCGTCGGCGCCGGGAGCGCATTCCGGTCGACCTTGCCGTTGGGGGTCAGCGGCAACGCGTCGAGGACCTCGATGCGCGCCGGGACCATGTGCCCGGGCAGCGACGACCCCAGCCGGGTGCGCAGTGCGCTCTCGACGAGACCGGTACCGACCGCGTAGCCGACGAGGCGCAGCCCGACTCCTGGGTGGTCGTCGGCGACGACCACGGCGTCGGTGACCCCTTCGATCCGCCGAATCGCCGCGGCGACCTCGTCGGGCTCGATCCGGTGACCGCGGATCTTGACCTGGTGATCCGACCGGCCCCGATATTCGAGGATGCCGTCGCGACGAGCCCGGACCACGTCACCGGTGCGGTACATCCGCGTGCCGTCGGCGGCGAACGGGTCGGCGACAAACCGCTCTGACGTCAGGCCGAAACGGTCGTGGTAGCCCCGGGCCACCTGCGCGCCGGCCAGATACAGCTCACCGGTGACACCCACCGGCACGGGGCGCAGGTCGGAGTCGAGCACGTGTCCGGTCACGGTGTGCCACGGCGATCCGATCGGCGGCCGGACGGCCGACTCCGCGTCGATCGGTGCCGACGTGGCCCAGACCGTGACCTCGGTGGGCCCGTACATGTTGCTCACCTGCGCGGCCCGCCGCACCAGTTCGCCTGCCAGGTCGGATGGCAACGCCTCGCCGCCGACGGCGACGCGGACCCCGGAGAGGTCGGTGGCCCGGCCGTCGGGGTCGCGGTGTCGGGTCACCATCGCCCACAGCGACGGGGTGGCCTGCGCGACGGTCACGTCGTGCGATGCGATCAACTCGCCGAGCCGCCCGGGATCAGCGGCCTGTGACGCATCGGCCAGCACGACGGCGGCGCCGACGGTCAGCGGGACGATCAGCTCGAGCACCGCGATGTCGAACGACACCGTGGTGACGGCGAGAACGACGTCGTCCGCCCCGATCGGGAACGCCCGGTCCAGCCCGGCCCGGAAGGTGTCCAACGCCCGGTGGGTGATGGTGACGCCCTTGGGCTTGCCGGTGGAACCCGACGTGTAGATCAGATACGCGGCCAGGTCCGGTGCGGGTGCCGACTCGGGCGTCGCGGCAGGCTCGGGGTCCGCGACGGACGCCCAGTCGTCGTCGTCCACCCTCCGCACCGGGGCCGACGACCACCTGAGGTCGGCGTGCCCGTCGGTGAGCACGAGCACCGGGGCGGCGTCGTCGACGATGTAGGCCAACCGGTCGGTGGGCAGCGTCAGGTCCAACGGCAGGTACGCCGCGTGCAGTCGGTGCACGGCGGCCATCGCGGCCACGAGATCGGGGGTGCGGTCGATGGCGAGCGCGACGACTGTCTCCGTCCCGACCCCGGCCTGCGCCAGTCGCGCGGCGATGACCCGGCTGCGTTCGGCGAGCGCACCGTAGGACACGCTCGCTCCCCCGGCGAGAACGGCCGGCGTGCGCGGGCTGCGGGCCGCGTGGTCGTCGAGTTCGGCGTACCAGCGGGTGGGCGTCGCGACCGGTTCGACCGGGACGGGCGCCGACGGCGTCACACCGAGGTCGGCGACTCCGAGGTCCGGACTGATTGCGGCGGTGTCGATCACCCGGGTCAGGCAGTCGGTGAGTTCACGCATCGTCGCCTCGAGGTAGCGCGACGAGTCGTATTCGACGACCACCTCGATCTGTCCCCCGGGACCGTGGTCGATGCAGGTCACGTTGAGGTCGACCTTGGCCTGCGCGGGCGTGACGTCGACATCGCCGGTGGCGAGACCGAACATCTCGGTCGCCCCGTCGGATCCGTTCTCGCCGGATTCGCCTCCGTCGGCCTGCCTGCGGAAGTATCCGAGCATCACCGCGAACAGCGGGTTGCGGCCCGGCGATCGGACCGGGTTGAGCGCTCCGACCACGTCGGCGAACGGCACGTCGGAATGGTCGAGGGCCGCGAGATCGACTGTGCGCACTCGGGTCAGCAACTCGTCGAACGTGGGTCGGCCGGACAGATCGGTCCGCAGGACGACGGTGTTGGCGAAGAACCCGACGAGGTCGGCCAGCGCGGCCTCGGTACGCCCGGACTGCGGACTGCCGATGACGACATCGTCACCGACGCCGAACCGCCGCAGTGTGACCGCGAGCGCCGCGTGCAGCGCCATGAACACCGTCGCTCCGGCACCCCCGGCCACCGACCGCAACCGCTCGGCGGTCGCGGCGTCGACACGTCTGGACACCTCGTCCGCACGGCCGGGGTGCGTTGAAGTGAGGTCAGCAGCGACGGTGACCTCGGGTGGGAGATCGGCCAGTTGCGTTCGCCAGTAATCGATCTGGGTGGAGTGCGCGCTCGACTCGTCTGCCGGGTCGCCGAGCCGTTCACGGGCCCACTGCGCGTAGTCACCGTAGGTGACCTCGATGTCGTCGAGTGCCGCAGCGGAATTCGCGCCGGTGGGATCCGCGGCCGCTCGGTAGGCACGGTCGAGATCGCCGAGCAGGACCGCGTCGGACCACTCGTCGGCCACCAGGTGATGCAGGCACAACAGCACCACCGAGTCGTTCCCGATCTCGAGCAGAGTCACTCGGATCGGCAGGTCGACGGTGGGGTCGATGGGTCGGGACAGCTCCGCCGCGATGACGTCGTCGAGGGCGGACTCGTCCACCTGCTCGACCTCGAACACGAGTTCCGCGTCGACCACCGGCGCATCGAGAACCTCGGCGACGACGTGTCCGTCACGCTCGACGTATCGGGTGCGCAGCGGTTCGTGCCTGTCGACGACCGCGAGCAGTGCGGCGCGCAGCGCGTCGGCGTCGAGGTGCCCGTGCACGCGGACCGCCAGCGGATACAGGTACGACGTCGATGTCGGGTCGATCCGCGACATCACGAACAGCTGTTGCTGCGGTGGTGCCAGCGGCGCCGGTCCGGTGTCGGTGCGCGGGACGAGTGGCCGCGCGCTGTCCGCAGCATCCGAGTCGGGCGCAGAGATACGCCGGGACAACGCCTCCGGCGACGGGGCGTCGAACAGGTCGCGCACCCGCAGCGCCGAGCCGAAGCGGTCGTTGATCAGGCCGAGCAGGCGGGTGGCCAGCAGCGAGTGACCGCCGAGGGCGAAGAAGTCGTCCTGCACGCCCACGTCCGCCACGTCGACGGCCACTGCGAACAGTTCGCACAGCGCACGCTCGGTGTCGTCGGCGGCGGCGCGCGACCGGGTGGAGATGACCTCCGGTTCCGGCAGCGATGCGACGTCGAGCTTGCCGTTGATGGTCAACGGCAGCGCGTCGACGACCGCGTACGCCGACGGGACGAGATAACCGGGCAGGGTCGCCGCGAGGCCGGCACGTACGTGGGCGAGGAGGTCGTCCTCGGGGTGCGTTCCGTCGCCGATCACGTAGGCGACGAGCCGCTTCGTCCCGGAGTCGTCAGCGGCCGCGATCACCGATCCGCCGGTCACACCGGGCAGCGTCAACATCACCGCGGTCACCTCACCGGGTTCGACGCGGTGGCCACGGATCTTCACCTGGTCGTCGGTGCGGCCGAGGTAGTCGATGAGACCGTCCGGGCGCCGGCGGACGAGGTCGCCGGTGCGGTACATCCGCTCACCGGTGCCCGTGATGTCGGCGACGAAGGCGGCCGCGGTGAGTCGGGGTTGCGCCAGGTAGCACCGGGCGAGACCGGCTCCGCGGATGTACAACTCGCCGCTGACGCCGTCGGGGACCGGTCGCATCCACCCGTCCAGGATGGAGCAGGTGGTGTTGGTGATGGGGCTGCCCACCGCCGACCGATCCGAGTCGTCCGTCCCGACGCCGAGCGTGTTGATGGTGTACTCGGTGGGCCCGTAGAGGTTGTAGCCCAACAGATCCGGGGTGTCCCGCAGCGCGGTCCACAGGCTGTCCGACACCGCCTCGCCGCCGAGCAGGACCAGCTTCGGGCGGCCGGCCCCCTCCAGCAGTCCCTGTTCGAGGAGCTGGGTGGCGTAGGTGGGGGTGACGTTGATGACGTCGACACCGTGGTCGCGGCAGTAGGCGACCAGCGCGACCGAGTCGCGCCGCAGGTCCTCGTCGCAGATGTGCACGTGGTGGCCCTCGACGAGCCAGAGCAGTTCCTCCCAGCTCATGTCGAACGCGAACGAGACCGTGTGCGCGATGGTGAGTGTCGCGCCACCGGCGGCGGTGTTGTCCGGGCCGTTCGCGGCCGCGATGACCGGCGCAAAGATCTCGGCGCGGTGGTTGATCTGCATGTTGGTCAGGCCGCGGTACCCGGTCACCACGCCCTTGGGCTTGCCGGTGGATCCGGAGGTGTAGATGACGTAGGCGGGGTGATCGAGGCGCAGATCGTTCCCGGGCGCGAATGAGCCGAGTTCCGCGGCGCCGAGCGGGTCAGCGGCGTGGTCGGTGGCCTCGGAGATGGCGACGGTTGCCGCACCGTCGATCCGTGACCGGGTGTCCTCGGTGACGAGGACGAGCAGCGGCGTCGCATCGCCGACGAGATCGGCGATGCGCTCGTCGGGTGCCGACAGGTCGAGCGGCAGATAGGCCGCGCCCACCGACAGCACCGCGAACAGACCGACGACCATGTCGACCGACCGCGGCAATGCGAGGCCGATGATCTGTTCGGGGCCCGCGCCGTGGTCCAGCAACAGTCGGGCGGTGCGGTTGACCCGCTCGGCGAGTTCGCGGTAATCGATGTGCTCGTCGCCCTGGGTCAGTGCCGGTGCATCGGGAGTCCGCTGCGCCTGTTCGGCGAGCATCTCGGCGATGGTCACGTCGTCGATGTCGACGGTGCGCCCCGCGATCTCGGCGCGCGCCCCATCGGTCGGTGCGGTGAGCGCGGTGACACCGCGATCGACGTCGTGCGACGCGGCGAGCAGGATGGCCCGCAGTTCGTCGAGCAGACCGTGGGCCTCGGTGGCGTCGAGCACGTCGGGGCGGTACTCGAGTTTCAGCCAGAGGCGACGGCCGGGCATGGCCACCCAGGTGAGCGGGTAGTGGGTGGCGTCGACCGCTTCGACGCCGGTGATCCCCTGCGCCCGTTCGAGATCGGTGAACGTGTCGTCGCCGAGGAAGTTCTGCAGCACGTAGAGGCTGTCGAACAGCGCG
>NZ_JAEMTF010000013.1:12150-30869 GCF_016462415.1 Williamsia sp.
GAACGTGTCGTCGCCGAGGAAGTTCTGCAGCACGTAGAGGCTGTCGAACAGCGCGCCCCCGTCACTGTGCCCCTGCCCCTGGGCGGCCTGGCGCTGGACGTCGCCGAGCCCGAGGTACTCGTGATCCATCATGGCGATGCGATCGTCCTGCACACGTCGCATGACGTCGGCGGCGCGCTGCGACGGCGACATCGTGACCCGCACCGGGACGGTGTTCAGGAAGACCCCCACGACGGAGTCGATCCCGTCGAGGTCGGTGGGACGTCCGGCGACGGTCGTCCCGAAGACGACGTCGGCGCGGCCGAGGCGGCGCGAGAGCAGCAGGGCGAGAGCGGTACTGATCAGCGCATGCGTCGTGACGCCGGCTCGCCGGGCCGCGGCGCCGAGCTGTTCGGTCTCGGCTTCGGAGAACTCCACGTCGACCCGTCGGGCCAAGACCGGGTCGGTGCCGATCGCGGCCGGGTACAGGATGGAGGGTTCCTCGAGTCCGGCGAAGTACTCCCTCCACGCCTGCGCGGACGCGTCGGTGTCCTGGTCGTCGACCCATCGCAGATAGTCGGTGAAGTCAGCACGGGGGAAGTCCGCGCGAGGGAGATCAGTACGAGGTGCGGCGATCGCGGACGTGGTTCGCCCGACGCGTCGGTCGTAGGCGGCGAAGAAGTCGGTGAGCACCAGCTCGCGGGACCAGCCGTCCCACAGCAGCAGGTGGTAGGTGAACATCAGGCGATCACGGCCGTCGGGCAGATGCACCAGGGTCAGGCGCAGCAGCGGCGGCGCGGTCAGGTCGAACGGGACCGCCCGGTCGGCGTCAGCGATGTCGTCGAGTCGGCTCGGGATCTCCGCCGCCACGACACCGGTCAGATCGATCTCGGTGAGCGGCACCTCGAGGTGATCCACGATGACCGTGACGAGATGGCCGCTCGCCGAGGTGACGAACCCCGATCGCATGGCGCGATGGGTGGCCATCACCTCGCCCATGGCGTCCCGCAGCGCCTGCGCGTCGAGGCGGTTGTCCGACGTTCCGTCATGTCTGTGCAAGTCGAATGCGTTGCACGCGACGTAGACGTCGACATCGGAGCTGGTGGCCTGGAAGTACAGGCCCTCCTGCAGCGGCGACAGCGGCCAGACGTCACCGAGGGCGGTTCCGTACCGCTGGGTCAGGGCGGTGCGATCGTCCTCGGGGAGTGATCGGAGCGTGAAGGTCGACGCCGACTCCGCCGCGGAGTCGAGATCGCCCAGCGCGGCGAGCCAGTCGTCGCCCAGGCGGTCGACGTCGAGGCCGGTGATCCCCTCCTGCGGGTAGGTGAGGTGGATCCGCAGTACGGGACCGTCCGGACCGTCGATGCAGACGGCGTTGATCTCCAGCAGATACGGCGTGCCGAGATCGGCATCCGGCGCGGTGCGCAGCGCCGACGCCTCGGCGGCGGGCAACCAGTCACGTTCGTGCCCTTCGGAGCTGCGACCGAGGTAGTTGAACAGCACCTGGGGTGCCGCTCCCCGGGCGAGCAGACCCGCCGTCCGCGGATTGCAGTAGCGCAGCAGGCCGAAGCCGATGCCCCGGGCACCGACACCGCCGTCGGGCACCCCACGCACCGCGTCGCGGACCGCCCCCACCGACCCGGCGACGTCCGATACCGCCACGGCCGGCAGCCGGATCGGTGCGACGGTGGTGAACCACCCGACCGTGCGGGTGAGGTCCATGCCGTCGAGATCTGTGTCCCGACCGTGTCGTTCGAGGTCGATGAGCAGCTCGCCCGCACCTCCGCGGACACGCGTGACCGCCAGGGCCAGGCTCGTCACCAGCGTCTCGGTGATGTCGGCCTCGTAGGCCACCGGGATCGAGGTCAGCAGCCGTTCGGTGAGCGCGGTGTCGACGGTGATGGTGCGTTCCACGGTCTGGCCGACGGTCAGCCCGAATGGGACGGCACCGCCGGAGAGGTCAGCGCCGGGTTCGACCTGCGCCCGCCAGAACTCGAACTCGCCCAACAGGTCCGGATGTGCGGCGCGCTGGGTGAGCGCGGTGGCGTGGCTGCGCAGAGACGCTGTCGCGGCGGGTGGTTGCGGGCTCCGACCCTGTGCGAGATCGGCCCACGCCGCGGCGAGGTCGTCGAGCAGGATCCGCCAGGACACCCCGTCGACGGCGAGGTGGTGGATCACCAGGATCAGCCGACCGCGCGTCTGCGGTCCGGCGTCGATCCAGGCCGCGGCGAGCATCTGGCCGGCGTCGGGATCGAGCAGATCCGTGAGCTCGTCGGAGTGCTCGGCGATCACCGCGGTCAGGGCGGCGCTGTCGAAGGCCGTTCCGTCGACGGTGCGAAGGATCGGCTTCGGGGATTCGGTGGGTGCGTCGACCTGCGTCGACCACAGCAGCGGGCTGGTGCGGGTCAACCGCAGGCGCAGCGCGTCGTGGCGCCGGACCAGTGCGTCGAGCAGCGCCCGGATCTGCGACTCCTCCGCACCGGCCGGGGTGTAGAGCACCTCGGCCTGGTTCAGCCGGGTGATGGCCCCGCCGAGTTCGTTGAGGCGGTGCACGATCGGGGTCAGCAGGACGTCGCCGTGTCGATCCGGGTCGTCGCTCGCCGCCGCCACGGGCGCGGCTGCACCCGTGGGGGCCAGTCCCCCGGCCTCGACGAGTCGGCGCGCGGTGCGATGGGTGAAGACGTCGCGCGGCGACAGCGTGACGCCCAGCGCCTTGGCGCGGTTGACCAGCGAGATGGCGACGATGCTGTCGCCGCCCAGGCTGAAGAAGTCGTCGTCGGGGCCGACGTGGTCGACGCCCAGCAGGTCGGCGACCACCGCGGCCAGACCGTCGGCGTCGGTCGGGTCGGACGTGGTCGGGGTCGTGGGTGCCGACGCGGAGTCGACCGTCACCGGTTCGACCACCGCCGCGCTGACCACGGCCGTACGGTCGATCTTGCCGTTGACGGTGAGCGGCAGGGCCGCCACCGAGGCCACTCGCGCGGGGATCATATAGGACGGGAGCCGTTCGGCCAGTGCACCTCTCAGGCTCTCGACATCGGGCACCCGACCGACCGCGACCGCGGCCAGCACGCTGCGACCGGTTCGGTCCTCGCCCACCGCGGCAGCGGCGTCGACGATCCCGTCGACCTGCCGCAGCGCGTGTTCGACCTCGCCGAGCTCGATGCGGTAGCCCCGCAGCGCGACCTGCTGGTCGGCCCGGCCCAGGTAGACGAGGTCACCTGCGGTGTCGCGGTAGGCGAGGTCGCCGCTGCGGTACATGCGGGTGCCCGACTCGTGTGCGACGAATCGTGTGGCCGTCAGCGCAGCGCGTCCGGCGTATCCGCGTGCGAGCTGCGTTCCGGACACGTAGATCTCACCGACGAGACCGGCGGGGACCGGCTGCAGGTGGTGGTCGAGAAGCTGGACGTCGAGGCTCGGCAGCGGTGTGCCGATGACACTCGCCCGGCCCGAGCCGGCGTCGTGGTCACCGAGGTCGTGGCCGGTGACGTGCACGCAGGTCTCGGTGATCCCGTACATGTTGATCAGCCGGGCGCCCTCGCACGCCGGTACCCGGTCGAGATCGAGGGCCTCGCCGCCGAAGACAACAGTCTCCAGATCGAGCTCGGCGAATCCCGGCTGATCGACCAGCGGGTAGTAGGCCGACGGCGTCTGACTGAGCAGCGTCACGCGCTCACGGGCGAGCAGGTCGACGAATCGTGCGGGATCGCGGCAGGTCTCGCCGTCGACGACGACCAGTCGGCCGCCGTGGCACAGCGCACCCCACAGTTCCCAGACCGAGAAGTCGAAGGCGATGGAGTGGAACATGGTCCACACCTGGCCGTCGAGCGGCATCCGTGCGGTCGCAGACGCGAAGAGGTCGACCACCGACGCATGCGGCATCTCGACGGCCTTCGGTGCACCGGTGGATCCGGAGGTGTAGATCAGGTACGCCGGGTGTGCGGGAAGCAGCGGGGCCATGCGATCTGCGTCGGTGACCGGGCCGGTCGACGCACTGTCGAGACGAGCTCGGTCGCTGTCACCGTCCAGCAGCACAGTGGTCGTGCCGTCGCCGACAGGCACCGATCCGGCGAGCGTCTGCGACGTGACGAGCACGGCCAGGTCCGCGTCACCGGTGATGTACCGCAGCCGTTCCGACGGCGAATCGGTGTCCAGTGGCACGTACGCGGCGCCGGACTTCACCGCGGCGAGGACCGCGACCACGAGGTCGAGTCCGCGCGGCAGCGCGACACCGACGCGCGACTCCGGTCGGGCACCTGCCTCGATGAGGACGCGGGCCAGCGCATTCGACCGTTCGTCGAGGTCCCGGCGGGTCAACGAGATGTCTGCGAACATGACCGCGGTGGCGTCCGGATCGCGGGCGTCCGCGGTGGCGACGAGGTCGAGCAGTGTCCGGTCAGAGCGGTCGGCCCGCGCCGGCGCCGCAGCGGTCCCCGTGGCGTCGAGGGCAGCGGTGTCCAGAGCAGTGGCGGCGACGCGTCGTTCGGGGTCCTTGGTCCACTGATCGATGACCGCGGCCACGGCACGGGTGAGACCGGTGGCGTACTGCTCGGGCACCAGGGAGCTGTCGTACTTGATCTCCAGCGTCAGCTCGTCGCCGGGGAACGCGACCAGTGACACGGGGTAGTGCGGGGTGTCGGTGCCGGTGAAACCGGTGACCCGCAGCGCATCCGGGCCGGAGGCGTTCTCATCGGGGATGTCCGGGAAGTTCTCGACGACGACCATGGTGTCGAACAACGCCTGATGCCCGGTGAGGCGCGCGATCTCGGTGAGCCCCAGCTGTTGGGCGTCCATGACCTCGAGCTGGAAGGCGGCCACCCCGGCGACCACGTCGGCGAGCGAGTCGGTGCCCCGCCACGACACCGCGAGCGGATTGGTGTTGATGAGCAGTCCGACGACGCCGGTGACGTCGGGATCGGTGCCCGCGCGGCCCGACACGGTGGAGCCGAAGACGACGGAGTCGGTGCCGGTCATGCGGCCGAGGACCAGTCCCCACGCGGCGTGGACGACGGCGCCGACGGTGACACCGCGCGTTCGGGCGGCGGCGGTCAACGCCGCGGTGGCGTCTGCCGGAACCGTGGTCGAGAGGTCACGGTGCCCGGTCTGCGCACCGGTTGCGGTCACCGTCACCGACGGCAGATGCTCCGCGATCGACGTCGGACCGTCGACCGCGGACAGCGCCGCGGTCCAGGCGGCGCGGGCCTCGTCGATGTCACCGCGGTGGACCGCGGCGATGTGATCGGCGAGGTCGACCGTGACCGGCGGGAGGCTGGTGGCCCCGGATCGGTACGCGGACAGCAGGTCCGCGAACATCAGCGGGTACGACCATCCGTCGGCGAGCGCGTGGTGCATCGTCTGCACCAGACGGTGCTCGGTGTCGGTCAGGCTCAGCAGCGCGAAACGGATCGGTGGCGCGGCGTCGAGGTCGAACGGGTGGGTCAGCGCGTCTGCGGCCCACCGGTCGGCGCTCGCGGCGGGGTCGGCGGCCGATCGCAGATCCACGCGCTCGACGTCGACCGTGCGGTGGGATTCGATGCTCGAGTGGGATCCAATGACCTGGACCAGGGCGCCGGACTGCGTCGACGCGAACCGTGCCCGCAGCGCCGCGTGGCGGGCGACGACGGCGTCGATCGCGGCGGCGAACCGGTCGGTGTCGACCTGCCCGGTGATGGCGGCGACCTGTTGGACCACATACGGATCGGTGGCGTCGGTCCCTGCTGCCGCATCACCGACAGACCGGTCCCCGGCGAGCAGCACAGAGTGGAAGTACATACCGCTCTGCAGCGGGAGCAGCGGCAGGATGTCGTCGACCGGCCGACCGGCCGGGGCCAGCGCGGCGATGTCGTCGAAGGTCAGCTCCACCTGGCCGAAGTCCGACGGCGTGTGGCCGCCGATCTCCGCGCGGGCGAGCCCGGTCAACGCCGCCATCCAGCGATTTGCCAGGTCGGAGACCGCGGCCTCGTCGAGGATTCCGGTGGGCCAGGTGATCTCGGCGACGAACCGAGCACTGTCTCCGGTGCCGTCGATACGGGCGTTGATCTCGAGTGCGGCTGCGGGGTTCGCCGGATCGACCCCCTCGTGCAGTTCGCCGATGCCCGGAACCGACGTCCAGTCGGGCACGTCGGTGGTCCCGCCTGTGTTCGACCCATCGGCGGCGTCGAAGCGACCCAGGTAGTTGAACAGGATCTCCGGTGTCGGCAGGTCGACGAGCTCGGGGGCCTCGTCGACGTACCGGAGGATGCCGTAGCCGATGCCCTGTGACGGGGTGGAGCGCACCTGCTCCTTGACCGCCTTGAGCGCGGTGTCGAGGACGGGCGCAGCGCCGAGCACGTCGTCCCAGTCGACGTCGCCGGCATCGACAGCGACGGGGTGGATCGCGGTGAACCAGCCCAGGGTCTCGGCCAGTCCGACGTCATCACCCGCCGCACCGAGGACCTCGGGCCGTCGGCCGTGTCCCTCCAGGTTCACCAGCAGACGGGCGGTCGGGTCCACATCGGGGTGGCGATGCGCACGCCACGCCCGGCTCGCCAGCGACAACCCGGCCAGCAGCACGTCGTCGACGCCGCCGTGGATCGACGACGGCAGTCCTCCCGCCAGCACCGAGGTGACGTCGGCGGGCAGGTCCACGGTGATCGTGCGGGTGGTGGCCGCGATGTCGACGGCCGGGTCGAGCGCGCGGTCGCCGATGGGCGGAGCCGGCTCCAGGGTCGCCGTCCAGTGGTCGATCTCCTCGCGACGGGCTCCGCCGGCGATCGTTGTAGTCAGCAGCTGTGCCCAGCGGCGAAAGGATGTCCCCGCGGACTCGATCCGGGGATCGGTGCCCGCGCGGACCTGGGCCCACGCCTGCGCGAGGTGTTCGACCACGATGCGCCAGGACACGCCGTCGATCACGAGGTGGTGGATCACGAGCAGGAGCTGTCCGCTCCCGGCGGCGGTACCCGGGTGCCAGACCGCGGTGAGCATGATGCCGCCGCGTGCGTCGAGGGCGGCCGCACGCTCGGCGATGGCGCTGTCGAGGCGGCCGGATCCGAAGTCGTTGTCGGACAGGGCGAGACGGTAGCGATCACGCACGGCGACGTCGGTCGGGACCACGAGTTCCCATTCTGCGCCGCCGACGACCTCGGCGCGCAGCAGGTCGTGCCGGGCGACCAGGGCGTCGAGCACCCTGGTCAGCTGCTCATGCGTCATCCCGACCGGGGTCCGCAGCACCATGGACTGATAGAACGCATCGAGCGAGGTCCCGGCCGTACGGGTCTCGGCGAGCATCGGGGTTGCCGGGATGGTGCCCACGCCGACGTCCTGGGTGTCGCCTGCACCGGACACGGTGGTCGCGGCGGCGGCGATCGCGAGGACCGTGCGACGACGGAACACGTCGCGGGAACTGATGCGTAGACCCTTGGCCGCGGCCCGACTCGACAAGGAGATCGAGGAGATGCTGTCGCCGCCCAGGGCGAAGAAGTCGTCGTCGATGCCGACGCGGTCGATGCCCAGGATGGTCTGGCACAGCTCGGCGACGATCTGCTCGCTGTCCGAGCGGGGCTCGCGGGCGTCGGCGCGGGTCGCCGCAACCGGCTCCGGCAGCGACGCGATGTCGAGCTTGCCGTTGACGGTGAGCGGGAGGTCGTCGACGACGCCGTAGCGTGTCGGCACCATGTAGGCGGGTAGGACCTGGGCGAGCCGGTCCCGCACGTCGGAGATCAGGTCGGCCCGCTCACGTTCGGTCCTAGCCCGATCGACCTCGACCGGGATCACGTACGCCACGAGGGTCTTCATGCCCGGGACCGCGGCCTCGGACCGGGCGATGACGGCGCAGCGCGCGACGCCCTCGGTCGTCGCCAGCACACTCTCGATCTCGCCGAGTTCCACGCGGTAGCCACGGATCTTGATCTGGTCGTCACTGCGCCCGAGATAGTCGAGGTTGCCGTCCGGCCGGCGCCGCACGAGGTCGCCGGTGCGGTACATACGCCCACCGGTGGTGAACGGGTCGGCGACCATCGCCGCCGCGGTGAGGTCCGGGCGCCGGTGGTAGCCGCGGGCGAGACCGATTCCGGCGATGAACAGTTCGCCGACCACACCGTCGGGCACCGGTCGCAGCGCGGTGTCGAGGATGTGGCTGCGGGTGTTCCAGATCGCCTGTCCCACCGTGGGGGTGGTGCTGTCGGCCGTACCGGCCCCGAGTGTGTTGATCGTGTACTCGGTCGGACCGTAGAGGTTGTACCCCTCCACGCCGGGCGCATCGAGCAGACGGGACCAGACCGTGTCGGTGACGGCCTCGCCACCGAGCAGCACCAACGCCGGATTGTGCTGATCGGTCTCGAGCAGTCCGGCGTCGATCAGGTGGTGGGCGTAGGTGGGGGTGACGTTGATGACGTCGACGGTGTGCGCACGGCAGTACTCGACGAGTCCGACCGCGTCACGGCGCAGCTCCTCGTCACAGATGTGCACCTCGTGGCCGGCGACCAACCAGAAGAGCTCCTCCCAGGACATGTCGAACGAGAACGACACGGTATGGGCAACCGTTAGAGGCACATCCGCGCCACGGTCGGCACGCGCGACGGTCGGGTCGAAGATCGCCGTCGCGTGGTTGTGGTACATGTTCGTCAGACCGACGTACGGGGTGACGACGCCCTTGGGCGTGCCGGTCGATCCCGAGGTGTAGATCAGGTAGGCCGGGTGGCGCAGGCGATCGGCGCCGGACGCGAAGGCACCCAGCTCGTCGGCGGTCAGGGCATCGGCCGGCGTGTCGGCCATCGCCGCGACCACGTCCGGATCGGCGAGCGCGACGACGTCGCAGCCACGGTCGGCGGCGGCGGTCGTGAGTGCGGTCCCGCCGAGGTCGGTGAGCAGGATCGTGGGTTCGGCGTCGTCGACGATCGCCGCGAGCCGTTCGGTCGGATACTCGCGTTCGAGGGGGAGATACGCTGCGCCGCTGCGCAGCACGGCGAACAGTGCCACGACCATGTCGACCGACCGCGGCAGATCGAGGGCAACGATACGTTCCGGACCGGCCCCGTGGGCCAGCAGCAGACGCGCCATCCGATTGATGCGCGCGTCGAGCTCGGTGTAGGTCACGCGCTGCTGTTCATCGCCGGCCGGCCCGAAGACCAGCGCGACGGTGTCACCGCGTCGTGTCGACTGCTCGGCGAGGAGTTCGGCGACGGTCAGCGGCTCGAAGTCGTGATCTCTCGAAAGCCGGTCGGCCTCGAGAGCCGCCTGCTCGGCCGGGGTCACCAGGGTGAGCGCACCGATGGCGCGGTCGGTGTCGGCGACGATCTGGCCGAGCACGGTCGTCAGTCGCGTCAGCATCGACTGCGCGCGGTCGGTGTCGATCGTGGACGGCCGGTACTCGAGTTTGACGCCCATCGACTCCCCGGGTGTCAGCACCCAGGTCAGCGGGAAGTGGGTGGTGTCGGTGTAGCCGACATCGGTGATGCCCTGTGCGCGTTCGAGATCGGTGAAGGTGTCGTCGTCGAGGAAGTTCTGCAGGACGAACAAAGAGTCGAACAGTGGCGCGTGGCCGGCGATCCGCTGCACCTCGCCGAGACCCACGTGGTCGTGCGGCATCGTCGCCACGCGCTGATCGGCGACGCCCCGGATCACGTCGGCGACGGTCCGTGCGGGCGTCAGGTCGACGCGCGCCGGGACGGTGTTGAGGAACAGACCGATGGTCTCCTCGATCCCGACCAGTTCACCGGGCCGCCCCGCGACCGTTGTGCCGAGCACCACGTCGGAGGTGCCCGCATGGTGTCCGGTGACGACGGCGAGCGCCGTGGTCAGCACGGCGTTGTCGGTGACGCCGAGGCGGTCGGCGGTGGCGTGTACCGCGGCGGTCAGCTCCGCCGATATCTCGGAGAAGATCTGCAGCGGAGCCGAATCCGCGGAATCCTGCGCCGGATTCCCCGCGGCCGCACCCGCCACGAGAGTGGGCTCTGCGAGATCGGCCAGGACCTCGGACCACGTCGCACGCGAGGCGGCCGGGTCGATCTCGTCCAACCATCGGAGGTAGTCGGTGAACGGTGCCGATCGCGTCGGCTCGCCCGACGCATCGGTCCCCGAGCGTGCGGCATCGTAGAGCGCGAACAGGTCCCGCAGCACGAGCTCTCGCGACCAGCCGTCGAACAGCAGGAAATGGTAGGTCAGCAGCATCCGGTCGGTGCCGTCGGGCAGTCGGACGATGCTGAGCCGGATCAGGGGCGGCGCCAGAAGGTCGAACGCCTCGACACGGTCGGCGTCGATGATCGCACCGAGGTCGTCCGCGGTGCGGTCGTCCCTGGTGAGATCGTGGACGGTGATGTCGATCGGCGGATCCCCGGCGATGACGGCGACGAGCGACGTGTCGGACTCCGCGCCGGTGTCGGTGCCGGAATCGGTGTCGAGCGATCGAAAACCTGCTCGCAGCTGCGGGTTACGGTCCAGCAGGCCGGCGAACGCCGTGCGCATGGCCTCGACGTCGAGGCGGTGGTCGACGGTGAACGAGTTCTGCGCGATGTAGGTGGCGGCGTTCGCACCGTCGAGGTCGGCACACTGGACGTAGACACCCTGCTGCAGCGGTGTCATCGCCCAGATGTCCTCGACCTGCGACGGGGAGTCGGCGATCACCGCATCGATCACGTTGCGCGACAACCGGACCGTGCCGAAACGTTCGACCGGATCGCGAGGCGTCGTCCTGGTCTGCCCCACCCGTGCGGCGATGCCGATCGCCGTGCGTCCGCGGAAGACGTCCTCGCCGGTGATGTGGTGGCCGAGGCGGGCGAGGCGTCCGGTGAGTCGGATCGCGGCGATGCTGTCGCCACCGTGGCGGAAGAAGTCGGCGTCGGCCGAGAGCGTCTCGACGCCGAGGACGTCGGCCATCACACCGGTGACGTCCCGCTGGGTGTCGTCGGCGGGGTCGACGAACGCCGTGGCGCCGTGTCCGTCGTGGCCCGAATCGGCGAGGAGGACCGCGAGCGACGCGCGGTCCCGCTTGCCGTTGGGCAACAGCGGGATCGCGTCGACGAACACCACCGCGGACGGGACGAGATGACGCGGCAGCGCATCGGCGAGTCGGGTGCCGACGGCCTTCTGCGTGAGGTCGGGATCGGACACGACGACGGCGGCGCGCAGTTCGGTGATCCCGGCGGACTCGCGTGCGATGACCGCCGCGTCGACGACACCGTCGAGGGCGACGATCGCCGTCTCGACCTCGCGTGGCTCGATGCGGAAGCCGTTGATGGCGATCTGGTCGTCGGTGCGCCCGACGTAGAACACCGCACCGGATGCGTCGACCCAGCCGAGGTCACCGGTCCGGTACAGCCGTGCGCCGCCCACGGCACCGGGCCGCGGATCGGCGACGAACCGCGTCGCGGTCGCGGCGGGGTCAGCGAGGTACCCGCGGGCGAGTTGCACACCACCGACGTGGATCTCGCCGACGACGCCGGACGGCTGTGGGGTCAGATCGTGGCTCAGGACGACGATGTCGGTGCCCGCCACGGCGCGGCCGAGCGCGATGGGCGCGTCGGCGTCGACCGCAGGGTCGGCGATCACGTCGCCTGCGACCTCGGACGATCCGTAGGAGTTGACGACCGCCGCGGTCGGTGTGGCGGTGCGCAGCGCAGCGACGGTCGCGGCGTCGAGAGCCTCGCCGCTGAGGATCCACCGACGGACACCGGAGACCTCGTCGGTGAACTCCTCGGCCAGGACGCGGGCGAGCGAGGGGACCGCGAGTACCTGCTCGACCGCACTCCCGACGCCCGAGTTCCCGGCGATCAGCTGTGCGAGGGACGATCCCTCGCGGCTCTCCCGGTCGTCGGCGAGGACGACGGTGGCGCCGGCGATCAGGGCCCCGAGCAGTTCGGTGGTGCCGTCGATGAAGGACAGCGAACTCTTGGCCAGTCGCACCTGCGCGGGCCAGTCCCGTCCCGCCCAGGCGAGGCGGTTGGCGAGGGCGCCGTGGGTCCCGACGACTCCCCGCGGCGTACCGGTCGACCCGGACGTGAAGATCACCGAGACGGCGTCGGAGCCGATCAGGTCGACCGACGGCAGCGTGGCGTCGGCACCGCTGCCTGCGGTGAGGTCGACGGCGCGGACCGAGCCACCGGCGGCCTCGAGAATCGACCCACCGGTGGCGTCGGCGAGGACACAGACCGGTGCCGCGGCGTCGAGCATGTGGCCGATGCGGGCGGCGGGATAGGTCGGGTCGATCGGCAGATACGCCGCTCCGGTGGCGATGATCGCCCACAGCCCGGCGACGGCCTCGGTGCTGCGCTGCGCCAGCAACCCGACCACGTCACCCCGACCGACGCCGGCGTCGGTCAGCCGCGCCGCGATCGAGGCGGCGGATGCGGCGAGGTCGGCGTAGGTCACCGACTCGTCGCCGACGACCAGAGAGGTCGTGTCGGCGTGGTGCTCCGCGGCGTCGGCGAGAAGACGGTTCACCGTGCGGGTCTCGACGGGCGTCGGGCGGGCCGCGGTCACCGCGGGCTCACCAGGCCCATCGACATCGGCGACCAGTGCGGCGTATTCGTCGATCAGGGTGTCGGCGAACTCGTCGCTGATGACCGAGCGATCGTTGGTGACGGTGATCGCGATGTCGTCGTGCAGCGCGATCATCACCGTCACGGGATAGTGCGGCGCCTCGATGACCCGGACGTCGCCGAAGCGCAGTCCCTCGGTGTCGGCGCCGGGCCGATCGAGGTTCTCGATCACGACGAGGGTGTCGAACAGGTCACCTGCCCCCGCCGACTCCGTCACCCCGGTCAGTTCGTTGATCTCCGACAGCGGGATGTGGTGGTGGTCGATGACACCGAGATCCGCGGCGGCGACGGCCCGGACGGTGTCGGCGACCGACGATCCCCCGCCGTGGCGCACCCGCGTGGGCACGGTGTTGATGAGCAGACCGACGATGTCGTCGACGCCCGGGAGGTCTCCGCCGCGTCCCGAGACAGCGGTACCGAAGACGACATCGGGCCGGCCGGTCAGGCGGCTCACCAGGATTCCCCACAGTGACGTGACCACGGTGCTCGTGGTGACCGACTGTGTGCGCGCGAACTCGCCGACGCGGGTGCGGGCAGCGGCATCGACCGTGCGGCGGCGGCGTCCGTAGCGGTCGTCGCCCGCACCGGTACCCGAACCCGCGACGGGTGAACCGTGACGGATCGGACCGTCGACGTCCGCCACGCGGGTGGGGCCCTCGATACCGTCGAGGTAGTCCGACCACGCGGCACGATCTGCGGGTGCGTCGCGGTCCGACAGCCACCGCAGGTGGGTGTCGAATCGCGCTGCGGGCGCGGCGAATCGCTCGCCGCGGTAGGCGGTGCGCAGGTCGTCCAGGACGATGGGCACCGACCACCCGTCGGCGATGATGTGGTGGACCGTCTGGATCATCGTGTACCCGGTGCCCGCTGTGCCCGGGTGTCCGCGGTGGCGGACCATGGTGAACCGCATGAGCGGCGGGGCGGACAGATCGAAGCGGCGATCGCGGTCCGCACGCGCGGCGCTCTCGACGACATCGGCGCCCGCACCGTCGTCGTCACCGTCGATCCAGCGGACCTCCGGCGCGGGCGTGCGTCCGTGTACGGCGACGGGTGATCCGTCCGCGACGGTGGTGAACCCGGCGCTGAGCCCCTGATGTCGGCGGATGACCTCGGCGGTCGCGGCCTCGAAGCGATCCCGATCGACATCGCCGGCGATCTCCACGATCTGCTGCACGACGTAGGGGTCGTGGGCGTCGGAGAAGGTGGAGTGGAACCAGATCCCCTGCTGCACCGACGTCAACGCGAGGATCGCGGTGAGTCCCGTTGTGGACGAGTCGATCTGACGGACATCGTCGGGGGTGAGGTCGACCAGCGGGAAGTCGGAGACGCTGTGTCCGGCGACATCGTCGTTGTCGGTGATCGCGGTGAGCGTCTGGACCCAGAGGTCGGCCAGACGCGCGATGGCGTCGGCGCCCACCGCAGTGCGCGGCCAGCTGAAGACCGCGGACAGCACGGGACCCGCTGCCGTGTCGGCCGTCTCGGCGTTCACCTCGACCAGGCGCGGGAGCGGCATGGCCGATCCGCGACCTTCCAGGACGGTGGTCTCCGCTTCCGTGATCATCGACCACGGCTGGGAGGTGTCGGTGACCGCGAACCGGCCGAGATAGTTGAACAGCACCTGGGGCGCGACGGCCAGGTCATCCCGGCCGGCGAGGTACCGCAGTGCGCCGTAGCCCAATCCGTGCGACGGCACGGCGCGGAGCTGGTCCTTGACCGAGCGGACCAGCTCGCCGAGCCGGGCTGAGTGCAGATCGGTCTCGGTGACCGAACCGATCGCCAGCAACGCCGGGTAGAGCGTGGTGAACCAGCCGACGGTTCTCGACACGTCGGCGTCGCCGACGAGTTCGCCCTCACGGCCGTGTCCCTCGAGCTCGAGCACCACCTCACCGGCGGTGCCGGCGATCTCCCGCTCGTCGCGCCAGCGCTCGATCGCGATGGCCAGCGCCGCGATCATCGGATCGTCGACCCGCCCGTGGATGGAGTCCGGGACGACGGTGAGCAGACGGGCGGTCACATCCGTCGGGAGCTGCACCCGCAGGCGTGATTCGGTGGCGACGATGTCCACCGCCGGGTCCAGCGGTCGGTCACCGAGCGGCGCGCCGGTGGCCGCGGCCGCCCGCGCCCAGAACTCGATGTCGGGGTCGAACGTGCCGTCGCCGGTTGCCTCGCGCAGGGCGTGGGTCCAGCCGCGGAACGACACCGGGACGTCGTCGACGAGGGGAGACCCGTCGGTCACGAGCCGACGGTGCGCGTCGGCGATGTCCTCGGCGAGGATGCGCAGCGAGATCCCGTCGACCACGATGTGGTGCGCGATCACGAGCAGGCGACGCAGGTCGCGGACCCAGACGACCGAGACCATTCGACCGGCGGAGGGATCGAGCCGGGCCACCGCGGCGTCGACGATCGCCGCGAGGTCCCCCTCGGCGGAGGATTCGACCACCGTCAGCGGCGTCTGCACGTCACCGTCGGCGACCACGAGTTCGGTGGCGAGACCGTCGGTGCGGGCGCGCAACAATTCGTGACGGGCCACGACGGCATCGAGCACGACGGTCAGATCGGATTCGGTGAGGTCGTCGGGGGTCACCAGTGTGATGCCCTGGTAGAAGCCCTCCACCGCGTTGCCCACCTCGTCGAGCCAGGCGGTGATCGGGGTGGCCCCGATCGGACCGGTGGCCTCGATGTCGGTGCGTGGGGTGAGCGACGCGGCGTCACCGAGAGCCGGCGCGAGTGCGCGAACGGTGCGGTGGGCGAACATGTCCCGCGGTCGCAGGGTGTAACCGTGCGACCGCAGTCGGGACACGACCCGGATGGCGACGATGCTGTCGCCACCGAGTGCGAAGAAGTCGGCGTCGATGTCGCCCCAGTCGGGATCGAGGTCGAGCACATCGGCGAACACCGCGCACAGCGCGACCTCACGAGGGGTCACCGGCGGCGCCGAATCTCCCGGACCGGCAGGCGTGTGGGTGTTCTCGGCGGTGCGGCGGGCGAGAGCGACGCGGTCGGCCTTGCCGTTGGTGGTCACCGGCATCCGATCGAGCACGGTGATCTCCGACGGCACCATGTACTCGGGCAACGTCTGCGCCGCCCACCCCAGCAGCTCGTCGGGCCCGACACCCCCCGCCGTCGTGCCCGCGGTGGTGACGTACGCGACGAGGGACGCGCTCGGCTTCTCGCGCACGGTCACGACCGCGGCGTGCACCGACGGGTGATCGGCCAGCGCCGCCTCGATCTCCTCGAGTTCGATGCGCCGTCCGCGGATCTTCACCTGATTGTCGCTGCGTCCCAGGAACTCCAGCGACCCCTCGGGCGTCCACCGGGCGAGGTCGCCGGTGCGGTACATCCGGGCCCCGTCGGTGTCGAACGGGTTGGCCACGAACCGTGAGGCGGTCAACGCAGGTGCGTTGACGTACCCGCGACCGAGGAGGAACCCGGCCGCGTACAGCTCGCCACCGACACCCGGCGGGACCGGCGTGAGGTCCTCGTCGAGGACGTAGAGCTGAGTGTGCGGGTTGGGTGACCCGATCGAGGTGGCGATCCGTTCGGCGACGTCGCGGTAGATCACATGCGAGACACCGATGGTCGCCTCGGCGGGTCCGTAGCCGTGATAGAGCGTCGTGGTCAGCTGTTCACGGAAGCGGCGGAACAGATCCGGGGTGAGGACCTCGCCGCCGCACCACACGTGTCGCAGTCCGGCCAGTGAGGACGCCCCGGGCGCGAGTGCATCGAGCTGCAGCAGCGCGTCCAGCATCGACGACACGAGGTAGACGTAGGTGACACCCTCGGACTCGATGAGGTCGAGCAGGTACTCGGGGTCCTTCTCGCCGTCCGGCTCGGCGACCACGACCCGTCCCCCGGTCACCAGCGGCAACAGGATCTCGTTGATGGCGATGTCGAAGGCCAACGGCGCCTTGAACAACGAGGCGTCGTCGGGTCCGAAGTGCAGGATCTCGTCCCGCTGCCATCGCAGGCGCTCGCAGATCGCCTCGTGGCGGATCATCGCGCCCTTGGGCGTACCGGTCGAGCCGGACGTGAAGATCACGTACGCGAGCCGACTGGTCTCGATGTGGAGGTCGGGGAGTTCGGTGGGCTCGTCGGTGAAGGCCCAGTCGGCCAGCGACACCTCCAGGGTCGGGACCGACCACCCCTCGTCCGACCCTGTCCCCGTGCTCCCGGGCTCGACGAGCACCCGGGTCGCCCGCGAGTCGGTGAGGACCTGCGCACGCCGGGCCGCAGGCCACGACGGGTCGACCGGGACGAACGCACAACCGGCCGCCATGACGGCCAGCACGCCGACCACCATCTCCGCGCCGCGCGGGACGCCGATGGCGATGATGTCCTCGGGTGCGGGTTCCTCCGCGCGCAGCCGGTGCGCGAGTTGCGCCACACGGGCGCCGAGCTCGGCATAGGTCAACCGCAGTTCCCGATATACGAGCGCAACGGTGTCGCCGCCGGCAGCGAACTGCGGGGCGATCATGGCCGGAACGGTGCTCACCGACGGAGGTGCAGACCGATCGTTCCAGGCTTCGAGAAGTTCGGGAACAGAAGTATCGGCCACTCGGTAAGGATAGCCTAGCCTGTCGGCGTCACCGCATCGGTCTCCCATGCACGCCAGAGCTGGGCGTACCGTCCGCTGCCGTTCGCCAACAGCTCGGCGTGCGAGCCGAATTGGATGATCTGCCCGTGCTCCATGACCGCGATGGCATCCGCCGCGGCGGCTTGGGTGAGCCGATGTGCCACAACGAGTGTGGTCCGTCCCTCGGTGGCCGCGAGGGCGGCGTCCTCGAGGTCGCGGGCGCTGGCGCTGCCCGCCTCCGCGGTGGCCTCGTCGAGCACCACGACACGTGGGTCGCCGAGGACGAGACGGGCCAGGGCGATGTGTTGCGCCTGCGCCGCGGTCAGCGTCAGACCGCCCTCGCCGACGCGGGTGTCGACGCCCTCGGGCAGAGCGGTGACCCAGTCCAGTGCGCCCACCGCGTCGACGGCGGCGAGGACCTCGTCTCGCGTGGCGTCGGGCGCCACCAACCGGAGGTCCTCGATCAGGGGCCCGGCGAAGACGTGCACCTCCTGCGTGATCGTCGCGACGTGCGACCGCAGTCGGGTGGGGTCGATGCCACTCACGGGTGCGCCACCGATCGTCACCGAGCCGGAGTCGGGGTCGCGCATACCGGCGATGATCGCCGCCAGCGTGGTCTTGCCCGCACCGGTCGAGCCGACCAGCGCGGTCCGGGTGCCGGCAGGGATCGTCAACGAGACGCCCTGCAGCACCGGGTGATCCGGGTGGTAGGCGAACCGGACGTCGCGGACCTCGACCGTCGCGTCGCGGGGTTCGGCGTCCGCGCGGCCGGACGTCGCGCCGGCGTCCGGCAGCGCGATGTCGACGACGCCGACCAGGCGCGAGAGGCTGGCGCCTGCGGCCTGGACCTCGTCGAAGTTGAACATCAGCATGCCGATGGGGTTGAACAGCCGGTGGAACAGCAGCGCTGCTGCGGTCACCGCGCCGACGGTGACGCCCCCACCGCCGTCGCGGACCAGCAGGAAGCCGACGACGAGGATCGCCGCGAGGCCGATGAACTCGGCTCGGTTGATCCGCCCGACGAAACGGGTGAACTGGGTGAACACCGCGATGGACAGGTCGCGGGCGCGAGCCGAGGCCACGCTGATCTCGTCGCGGTGATGCGCATGCCGCTCGTAGGCGTCGATGGTCTTGATGCCCTGCAGCGACTCCACCATCACCTGTGCGCGTGCCGCGATGGCCATGCGCTCGTCGCGGTACAGCGGCGCCGATCGCGGCAGGTACCACCGCAGCGCGAGGATGTACGCCGGGATGGCAAGGGCCCCGGCCACTCCCAGTCGCCAATCGATCCCCGCCATCCCTACCAGGCTGAGCACGCCCAGGAAGAACGCGTTGATCATCGACGGCACCACCTGCGACACCGCCTTGCCGACCGCACCGACGTCGGCGCCGACGCGCGAGAGCAGGTCACCGCGTCCGGATTCGTCGATGGTGTCGGCGGGCAGGTCCAGTGCACGCCGGAGCACGGATTCGCGGAGGTCGGCCAGGGTCTGTTCGCCGAGCTTCGTCACCAGGTACGTCGACACCCCGGTACCGAGACCACCCAGGAGCGCTGCGACTGCGATGACGACGGCGAGCGGCCACAGGTCGGACGCGTCGGCGCCGTCGCGGACGCGGTCGACCAGCGAGCCGAGCAGGTAGATCGGGATGACCGA
>NZ_JAEMTF010000013.1:30969-65097 GCF_016462415.1 Williamsia sp.
GTGGTCGGGTCGTGCAGGACGAGGACGTCGGGGGCGGCGAGGAGCGCGCGGGCCAGGGCGAGGCGTTGGCGCTGACCGCCGGACAGGCTCGCCCCCCGCTCGGTCACCGGATGATCGAGTCCCGTCGGGTACAGCGCGACGACCTCGTCGGCGGCCGATGCCGCCAGCGCCGCGTCGAGAGCGCCCGGCGGGGCGCTCGCCGAGGTACCCCAGTCGATGTTCGACCCCAGCGTGCCCGTGAACAGATGGGCGTCGTGGTGCTCGACGACGAGCGCGTGCCGTCGGGTGCCGGTCGGGATGTCCTCGATCCGGCGGCCGTCGACGGTGACCGATCCCGCGGGTGCGGTCGGATCACCGGCCAGCAGTTCCACGAGGGCGACCGCATCGCGTGCCGACGGCGCGAGCACGGCCACGTACTCCCCCGGCGCGATGTCGAGGACGAAGTCGGTGAGTCCACCGTGGGCGCGAGCGTCGATGCGCACCGCACCACGGGTGTCGGTCGGTGTGGACCCGCCCGATTCGGCGTCGGTATCGGCCTCGCCGCGCAGCGGCGGCGCGGCCAGCACCTGCGCGACACGATTCGCGCTGGCCCGGGCCTCGGCCACCCAGCTCGGCACGATGGCCAGCAGGGCGAAGGGGTCGATGAGGAACTGCGCGAGGCCGATGACGGTGATCAGGGCACCGATGCCCATGTCGCCGGTGAGCGCGAAGTACACCGCGGCGACCGCGACCCCCATGGCGGCCAGCGCGCCGGCCGCAGCGGAGGCGCCCGCGTGCACGCTCTGGATCCGCGCAGCACGCAGGGCGGCGGCCAACGAGGTGCGGCTCGAGCGTCGGTATCGGTCGGACGCGGCACCGGTGGCCCCGATCCCCTGCAGCGGTCGGAGTCCGCTCACGAGGTCGGTGGCCAGTCCCGAGGTGCGGCCGACCGTGTCCTGCTGCGCCTCGACGCGGCGCGCGATCAGGGGCGCGGTGACCTGCAGACCCAGCACCACGACGGGGATGCCGACGAGCACCATCGCGCCCAGCACCAGGTCGATCGTCAGCAGCACCACGCCGCAGGCGACGGTCCCGACGACCGCGCTCACGACGCGCGGGATGTAGTCGATGACGTACGAGGTGTTGTCGGCGTCGGTCGTGGAGATCGACAGCAGTTCGCCCGACGACCAGGCGTCGTCGCGACCGGCCGCGACGGCCAGCCCGCCGGGTTCGAGTGCACGACCGCTGAGTTCGTCGCGCAGCAGGTGTGATTCGCGCGCGATCCCGAACATCAACTGCCGGGCGCCGAGGCGGTAGAGGACGGTGAGCACGACGAAGACCGCGGCGAGCACGGCCGTCCACACGGCTATCGAGACATAGGAACCGGACGAGACGGCGCGATCGACGATCACGCCGATGAGGATCGGGATCGCGACCTCACACAGCTGATACCCGGCGATGAGGACCGAACCGCCCACCAGCCATCGGGCGTTGCGGGTGATGGTCCGGCGCAGGACCCATCCCCCGGTCACGCCCGCATCTGCTCCCGGAGGGAGCGCGGACGCATGTCGGTCCAGTTCTTCTCGATGTGGTCGAGGCAGCTCGCGCGGTCGGTCCCGGTGTCGCCGAACACGACGGTCCAGCCACCGGGGACGTCGGAGAACGACGGCCACAGCGAATACTGGTCCTCCGCGTTCACCAGCACCACGAAGGTGCCGTCGGTGTCGTCAAAAGGATTGCCGGACAATCCACTTCCTCTCGTCGAGCGTCGGCACCGGGCGCACGAACGCGTGGCGCCCGCGGTGCGGACGCATTTGATACCTGAACGGGGCGATGGTATCAAAGGTAAGGCTAACCAAATCGGTGGCCAGGCAAGGGGTGACTGTGCGCGTCGTGATGCTGGGCTACCAGACCTGGGGACACAAGACCCTGGAGGCGTTGGTCAAGTCACGTCATCAGGTCGAGCTGGTGGTGACCCACCCACCGAGCGAGCACTCCTACGAGTCGATCTGGGCCGACTCGGTGGAAGATCTCGCCCGCAGCGAGGGTATCGATGTCCACCTCGCGAAGCGACCCACCGACGAGTTGATCGCCGCTGTCACCGACATCGCGCCCGACGTGATGGTGGCCAACAACTGGCGTACCTGGCTCCCCCCGGAGCTGTTCGCCATCCCCGAGCACGGGACACTGAACCTCCACGACTCGCTGCTGCCCGAGTTCACCGGCTTCTCGCCCGTCATCTGGGCACTCATCAGCGGTGCGTCGCAAACGGGTCTGACCGCGCACATGATGGACGACGACCTCGACACCGGCGGCATCATCACCCAGCGCGCCGTGCCGATCACCGACACCTCCACCGGTACCGGTCTGGTGCAGGCGACCATCGATCTCATCCCCGAGGTGCTCATCGAGGCGCTCGACGCGATCGAGTTCGGGACCGCCGAGCTGACCCCACAGGACCTGAGCCGACGGACCTTCTTCCACAAGCGCGCCGACATCGACAGCCTGGTCGACTGGACGAAGCCCGCCGGCGAGATCGAGCGGTTCGTGCGCGCTCTGCAGGACCCGTATCCCAACGCCTACACGTGGTTTCACGGTGAGCGGTTGCGTATCACCGCCGCGCACCTCTCACGCAGCATCTACGGCGGGACGCCCGGCCGGGTGTTCATCGCCGAGGACGACGGGATGGTCATCGTCGCGGGCAGCGAGGCGTACCGCGGGGGCTCGCGGGGCCTGGTCATCGACCGGTTGCGCACCGACGACGGTGTCGAGCACAAGGCGTTGGACTACTTCACCCGCGGCGGCGGGTACCTGACGAACACACCTGCCTGAGGCGCTCGCCCCACAGATGCCGGGGCCGGTTGTCGGTGGTCAGTTGTACGGTTCGCTCCATCTTGTTCGTCCGCGTCGCCCCGGCGACTCGTTCTCTGGAGTGCACATGACCGATCCACAGCTGTCCCTCGTCGCCGCCCTGCTCGACCGTTCCGGCTCCATGCAGTCCATCGCCGACGACACCCGTGGCGGTTTCGACGCGTTCGTCGCGAAGGAGCGGGAGGCCGACGGGCGGACCGTCGTGACGCTCGCGCAGTTCGACAACGTCTACGAGTTGGTCTACGAGAACCGTCCGATCGCCGATGTCCCGCCACTGGAGTTGCTGCCGCGCAACGCCACCGCACTCTATGACGCCATCGGGAAGCTGGTCACCGACGTGGGCGTGGCGCTCGCCGCGAGACCCGAGCACGAGCGCCCCGGGTCGGTCACCGTCGTGGTGATGACCGACGGCCACGAGAACTCCAGCCGGGAGTGGACGAACTCCGCTGTGCGGGCGTTGATCACACAGCAGGAGCGGGTCTACGACTGGGACTTCGTGTTCCTCGGGTCCAACATCGATGCGGTGGAGGTCGGCGCCGATCTCGGTTTCGACCGTGAGAAGTCGATGACCTACACCTCATCGCCCGCCGGTGTCGCCGCCGCCTTCGAGTCGGTCTCGGGATACCAGGGGCGCAAGCGGAAGTCGCGGCGCGCCGGCACCGTACCGACCGGCGGGTTCACCACGACCGAACGGCAACGCTCCCGCGGGGAGTGACCCGGTTCAGCTCGATCGCGCGTTCCAGGCGTCCCACAGCTCGGCGTAGCGCCCGCCTGCTGCGGCGAGATCATGGTGCGTGCCGTCCTCGACGACGCGGCCGTGCTCGAGCACCACGACCCGGTCCGCGGCCGCAGCCTGTGTGAGTCGATGTGCGACAACCAGAGTCGTGCGGCCGCGCGTGGCCGCGGCGGCGGCCTGCTCCAGACCCCGGGCACCGAGGCTGCCCGCCTCGGCCGTCGCCTCGTCGAGGACGGCGACCGCGGGATCGGCCAGGACGAGCCGGGCCAGGGCGAGCTGTTGGGCCGCCGCCGCGGTGAGCTCATGGCCGAGTTCGCCGATCACGGTGTCCATCCCGTCGGGAAGGGCGTCGACCCATTCCAGCGCGCCGACCACGTCGAGGGCGGCACGGACCTCGTCCCGTCCGGCCGTCGGGTGGGCCAGTCGCACATCGTCGACGAGAGGGCCGGCGAAGACGTGCACCTCCTGGCTCACGATGGTGACCTGTCGACGGAGCTGGTCGACGGTGAGGTCGGCGACCGGGACCCCGCCGATCCGAGCCGATCCGCGGGTAGGTGCGTACTGGCCGGCGGCGATCGCCGCGAGCGTCGTCTTGCCCGCGCCGGTCGACCCGACCAGGGCCACCCGCTCGCCGGGCGCGATCCGGATGCTCACCCCGTGCAGCACCGGATGCCCGGGGGTGTAACCGAACTCGATGTCGGACAGCTCCAACGAGGTGTCGGTCGGTTCGGCGAGCACCTCGGTCGGCCGGGTGGCATCGTCGGGGATGTCGACCACACCGACGAGTCGCGCCAGGCTTGCGCCCGCGGACTGCACCTCGTCGAAGCTGTGCAGGATGGTGGCGATCGGGAAGAACAGCCGGTGGAACAGCAGGGCGGCCGCGGTGGCCGCGCCGACGGAGACCATGTCCCCGCGCACCAGGAAGAAGCCGGTGATGAGGACGGCGGCCAGGCCGACGAACTCGGCGCGGTTGGTGCGTCCGACGAATCGGGTGAACAGCGTGACGATCCCGATGGAGATGTCACGTGCGCGCACGGCGGCGGCGTCGATCTCGCCGAGGTGCCGGTCCTCGAGTCCGTAGGCGTGCACGGTTCGCGCGCCGACCATCGCCTCCATCAGCTTCTGTGAGCGGGTGGCGACGGCCCTGCGCTGCACCGCGTATCGCGGTGCCGACCGGGTGAGATACCACCGGAGGCTGACGATGTAGAGCGGCGCGGCCAGCAGACCGGCCAGCCCCAGTCTCCAGTCGAGCCCGGCCATCGCCGCGATGCCGAGAATCGCCATCAGCATCGACGTGATCATCGTCGGCAGCACATCGGTCACGGCGCGGCCGATGGTGTTGACATCGTCGCCGATGCGCGACAACAGATCTCCCTTGCCCGCCTGCTCGACTGTCGTGGTCGGAAGGGTCAGGGATCGCTCGATCACGCGTTCGCGCAGACGTGCCAGCAGCGTCTCGCCCAGCTTGCTGACCAGATACGTCGACACCCCGGTGGTGATCCCGCCGACGATGGCGGCGACGACGATGACCACCGCGATCACGGTGATCGACGAGACCGGATCGCGGTCGCGTACGCGGTCGATCAGTTCGGCGAAGACGTAGGTGGGCAACACCGACGCCCCGGCCGCGACGATGCCGACCAGCAGCATCACGGTGGTCGAGCCGGCGTTGCGACGCAGCTCGGCGCGCAGCCATCGCCAGGAGTCGCGGGCGGTCGCGATCGGGAGGAGCGTGTCGGGGGCGTCGGCGGGATCGTCGGTCGCCGTGGTCGAAAGAGCGGCCATCAGCGCAGCACCGCCCGACGGTAGTCGTCGTCGGACTCGCTGAGCTCGGCGTGCGAGCCGGAGGCGGCCACCCCGTCGCCGCGCAGCACCACGACCCGGTCGACGCCGGCCAACAGGGTGGGGCTGCTCGTGACCAGGACGGTGGTGAACCCGGTCTCGCCGCGGTGGCGCATCGCGGTGATCCCGTCGGCGACGGTCTTCTCGGTGACCGAGTCGATGGCGGTGGTCGGGTCGTGCAGCACCAGTACCGACGGCTCGACGAGCAGCGCCCTGGCCAACGCGACGCGCTGACGCTGACCGCCGGACAGGCTCGAGCCGCGCTCGGTCACCGGCGCGTCGAGGCCCGCATCGTGCATGGTCACCACGTCGGTCGCCGCCGAGGAGCGCAGCGCGTCGGTGACGAGCTCGGGGTCGGGATCCGGCGCGCCCGCGGTGATGTTCGACCCGAGGGTGCCGGTGAAGATGTCGGTGATGTGCGGCTCGACGACCATGGCGTCGCGCGCCTGCCGGTGCTCGATCTCGTGCAGGTGGTTCGCCCCGAGCCGCACGGTCCCGCGGTACTCCTCCGGCGGGACCCGACCGGACAGGATCGCGACGAGCGCCTCGGCGTCGGCCGAGTTCGGTGCGACGACGCCCAGGAACTCGCCGGGTTCGACGGTCAGGTCGACCCCGTCGAGGGAGCCGTAGCCCAGCCCCGACAGTTGCAGTCCGTAGGGCGGCTCACCCGGGTCGCGCTCGCCGTCGGGCAGCAGCGACGGTGCCGCGAACACCAGCGACAGCCGGTTGGCCGACGCCCGTGCCTCGGCGACCCAGCTCGGGACCACCGTCAGCTGGGTGAGCGGCTCGATGAGGAACTGCGCCAGTCCGATGACGGTGACGAACTGTCCGATGCTGATGTGGCCGTCGAGCGCGAGCCATCCGGAGGCGATCGCGATACCCGCGGACAACAGATTGCTGATGGTCGCCGACACGCCGGCGAACCCGCGCTGGGTGCGCGCCGCGCGCAAGGTCGCCTGCAGCGAGGTCTGGCTGATGTCCCGATAGCGTTGCGCGGCGGCCTGTTGCGCCCCGATGCCCCGCAGCGGACGCAACCCGGCGACGAGGTCGGTGGCCACGGCGGTGGCCCGGCCCACCGTCTCCTGCTGGTCCTGCACGCGGCGGGTGATCAGCGGTGCGCTCAGGTGCAGGACGGCGAGCACGACCGGTGTGCCCACCAGGACACCGAGTCCCAACGGCACGTTGATGATCATCAGCGCGACGGCACACGCGAGGGTGGCGGTGACGGCCTCGACGATCCGCGGGATGTAGTCGAGCATGTACGAGGTGTTGTCGGCATCGCTGCCGGCGATGGTGAGCAGCTCACCCGACCGCAGGTCGGTGCGAACGCCTCTCGGCGAGAGGATCTTCGCGGCGACCTCGACGCGCAGGGTGCATCCCTCCCCCGCCTCGGCCCAGGTGAGGATCCGCGCACCGAACCGCCAGGTGAGCGTCAGCGCCATGAACAGACCGAACAGCACCGCGATCCACACGACCAGTGCACCGAGGTCGCCGGTGCTGACCGCCTTGTCGATGACGACGCCGATCACGACGGGCACGAGCACCTGGGTGATCTGGTGCAGGCCGTAGAGCAGGGAGCCGGTGGTCAGCCAGCGGCGGTTACGAGCCATCCCGAGCAGCAGGATGCGAGAGCCGGTGAGCACGGTGGCCGACCGGGTCTCGCGCGTACTGCTCGTGTCCGCGGCGCTCATGCCTCGCGCACGTCGGGGACGGCCGAGAGGTCCCGCCTGGCGCGGGCGGTCCGCGAGGCACGCGGGATCACCATCGGGGTGCCGGTCTCCGGGTCGTCGATGATCTGGCAGCGCAGCCCGTAGACGTCCTCGACCAGCTCGGCGGTGATGACGTCGGCGGGATCGCCCTGCGCCACTATCGATCCCGACTTCATGGCGATGATGTGGTCGGCGAAGCGGCACGCATGGTTGAGGTCGTGCAGCACGGCGACGATCGTGCGGTCCTGCTCGGCGTTGAGCTCGGCGAACAGGTCGAGCAGCTCGATCTGATGGGCGATGTCGAGGAACGTCGTCGGCTCGTCGAGCAGGATCAAGGGCGTCTGCTGGGCGAGGACCATCGCCACCCAGACGCGTTGGCGTTGCCCACCGGACAGTTCGTCGACCGGTCGCCCGGCGATGGACGTGACGCCGGTGGCCTCCATCGCCTGCGCCACCGCACGCTGATCGTCACGGGAGTACTGGCGCATGACCTTCTGGTGCGGGAAGCGTCCCCGGGCGACGAGGTCGGCGACGGTGATGCCCTCGGGGGCGATCGACGACTGCGGGAGCAGGCCGAGTCGGCGCGCGACCTCCTTCGTCTTGAGCGAGGTGATGTCGGCGCCGTCGAGGATGACGTGTCCGGCCGTCGGCTTGAGCAGGCGGGCCAGCCCGCGGAGCAGCGTGGACTTGCCGCAGGCGTTGGGGCCGACGATCGCGGTGATCGCACCGGTGGGGATGTCCACGCTCAAGCCGTCCACGATCGCCGCGGCGCCGTATCCCAGCGAGAGGTCACGTGCGCCCAACGAGGTGTGTGTCATCGACTTCTCCTGTGTCATCTTCTCCTGGGTCATCTTCTCCTGGGTCATCGACTCCTCCTGGCTTGTACGACGAGCAGCCAGATGAGGTAGAGGCCGCCCACCGACACCGTCACCGCGCCGACCGGGAGCTGCGCGGGCGCGACGATCTTCTGTGCGACGAGGTCGCTGAACAACAGCAGGAACGCCCCCATCACCGCCGATGAGACCATGCCGACCCCGGGCGCCCCGGTGAGTCGACGGGCCAGCTGCGGTGCCGCCAACGCGACGAAGGCGATCGGTCCTGCGGCCGCGGTCGCGACGGCCACCAGGATCACCCCGACCACGAAGTAGGCGATGCGGGCTCGCTCCGGTCGGACGCCGAGCGCACCCGCGGCGTCGTCGCCCATCTGCAGGATCGGCAGCTGCGGACCGATGGCGACAAGGGCCACCAGGGCGATCGCCACGCACACGAGCACCGGGTAGAGCTGTCCCCACTCCAACCCGTTGAGTGACCCCTGCTGCCAGATCGACGCCGTGATCGCCTGCTGCAGTTTGATCTTGATGATGATCCACTGGTTCACCGAGCTGAGCACGGCACCGATCGCGATACCGACGACGATGAGTCGGAACCCGGCGACGCCGTTCCTGTACGCCAGCGAGTAGACGACGGCCGCGGTGATCAGTCCACCGATCATCGCGCCGGCCGCGGTCGTGTAGTAGCTGCCGCCGAGCATGCCGATGGCCACCAGGGCGCCGGTGTAGGCGCCGATCTCGAAGCCGATGACATCGGGACTGCCCAGCGGGTTACGGGTGAGCGCCTGGAAGATCGCACCCGAGATCCCCAGGGCCGCACCGATCACCAGGGCGAGCAGGATCCTCGGCATGCGGTAGTCGAGGACGACGACCTGATCGAAGCTGTGGTTCTGTCCGGTCAGGACCTCGATCACGCCCGCGGGCGAGACCGGGTACTCCCCGACGCCGAGGGCGAAGACCGCCAGCACCAGGGCGCCGACGCCGAGGATCGACAGGACGGTGATGGTGCGCCACGAGGCCCGCAACGACAGCCGCGGTCCGCGCCGTACGACGACCTGACGTGCGCCGAAATCGACGGGCGGCAGACGTTTCTCGGGCGCGGTCACAGGCCGGTCGCATTCGAACGACGGATGAGCCAGATCAGTACGGGCGCGCCGACGAACGCGGTGACGATGCCGACCGGCAGTTCACCCGGCGGGATGACGACCCGACCGACGATGTCGGCGGCGAGCATGAGCGACGGCGCGGCGAACACGCAGTAGGCACAGATCCAGCGCCAGTCCGGGCCGGTGAACCAGCGCACGGCGTGCGGCACCATCAGTCCGACGAACCCGATCGGCCCGGCCGCCGCGGTGGCCGACCCCGCGAGCAGTGTCACCGCGACCAGCCCGAGCACCCTTGTGCGGCGCACGTTCCCGCCCATCGCGGCGGCGAGGTCGTCGCCCAGCGCGACCGCGTTGAGGGAGCGGCTGACGAAGATCGACAGCACCACACCGACGACGACGAACGGCAGGATCACCCACACCACCGACATCGGACGGCCGTCGAACGCGCCGGCGTCCCAGAAACGCAGTTGGTCGAAGGCACGCGGGTTGCGCAGCCGGATCGTGTAGCCGACGCCGTCCATCACGGCGCCGATGGCGACACCGGCGAGCAACACCCGCACCGGGGTGGCCTCGGCGCGGCCGGTCATGCCCACCAGGAAGACGAACACCATCGACACCAGGGCGCCGATGAACGCGAACCAGATGTAGGACATCACCGACGTCAGGCCGAGGAAGGCGATCGCCGACACCACGAACAGGCTCGCGCCCGAATTGATCCCGAGGATCTGGGTGTCGGCCAGCGGGTTGCGGGTGACGCCCTGGATCAGGGCACCGCACAGACCGAGGGCGAGGCCCACGACGATGCCCAGGATGGTGCGCGGGATCCGTAGATCGTGCACGATCCACTCGTTGCCGGTGTCGGTGTAGTTCGTCAGGGCACGCCACACCGTGCCGAGCCCGACGGACTGCGTTCCGATGGCGAGACTGAGCACGCACATGACCACGAGGACCCCGACGGCCACGAGAAGACCGGACCAGCGGCGACGCCCGAGGTCGGTCGGTGCGCTGCCCCCGGATTCGGGGGCAGCGAGATCGGACGGACCCAGGGTCGACACCACGCGCGATGCCTACAGACCCGCGCGCTCGAGCGCGAGGTCGAATTCCTCCGAGGCGACCTTGTCGCCCTTGCCGTCGGCCAACGCGCGCTCGTACACCGCGACCAGCTCATCGCTCATCGACTCGAACTTGCGGTCCCAGGTCTCGGAGTCGAACCGCCAATAGCCGATGATGTCGAACTGCGCGGCGGTGAAACCGTGGTCGGACCGCAGCCGTTTGCGGATCTGCCGCGACGGCAGGGCCTCGCCGGCGAACCAGCAGTAGCCGCGACCCTCGGGATGGACGAAGTCGCCGACCAGGGTGGTGAGCGCACTCTCGGCGTATCCGTTGCCGGTGCCCACCGATGTCACCATCTCGACGCCCTCACGGCGGGGGAGGTAGGCCAGATCAGAGTCGTCGCCGACCTCGACGATCGCCGTCGCGCACGTTCCCTCGGGCAGTTCGTCGATGATGCGCGCCACCGCGGGCAGACCCGAGAGGTCGGCGACCAGCAGCTGCCAGTCGGCGTCGGCGGGGGGTCGGTACCAACTCCGGGCGTGCGCGAGAACCACCTGGTCGCCGCGGTGCACCGAACGGACCCAGTCGCTCGCGATCCCGCGTTCGTGCAGGACGAAGTCGACGGTGATCTGCCGCGGACCCGGCCCGCGCAGACGGACGGTGTAGTTGCGGCCGGGCGGTGCTGTGTCGGCGTCGAAGTAGGCCCATACGCCGTCACGCTCTTCCATCGCCGGCGGGCAGTTCTCCCCGCTGCGCGGAAAGTAGATCCCGACGGCGTCGTCACCGGAATCGGGCAGACCCAGATCGGCGAGGTCGGGAACGTCGAACACGACTCGGCGAAGGCGTGGGGTCAGGTCGGTGATGGCCACGACGGCTCCGAACACGGTTCCCATGAAACGAAGGCTACCCTTAGTTCGTGAGCGTTCGACAGTCGGCCGACCGAGTGCACCGAGATGTGGGCAAGAAAAAGCTTCGACCGAGCTGCCGGGTCGGGGGTCTGGCAGCTCAGCCGAAGCTGTCTTGGATATCGAGTGACGCCGGTCTGGCGTTACACATTTCCTGAAATTATTTTTCTGGTGCCGTCACCTGCGCAAACCCCTCGGAAGTCACGTCGCGCAGACCACGGTCACCGATGGGCGATCAGGCCTCGACGATGGCCGTGACGCCCTGTCCACCTGCAGCACAGATCGAGATCAGTGCGCGGCCGCCACCGTTTGCGTGCAGCTGCTTGGCCGTCTGGGCGACGATGCGTCCGCCGGTCGCGGCGAACGGGTGACCGGCCGCCAGCGACGATCCGTTGACGTTGAGCTTCGTACGGTCGATCGAGCCCAGGGCGGCGTCGAGACCGAGACGGCCCTTGCAGTACTCGTCGGACTCGAACGCGGCGAGCGTGCAGAGCACGACCGAGGCGAATGCCTCGTGGATCTCGTAGTAGTCGAAGTCCTGCAGCGTGAGGCCGTTGCGCTCGAGCAGACGCGGGATCGCGTAGGTGGGCGCCATCAGAAGGCCGTCGGGGCCGTTGATGTAGTCCACCGCGGCGGTTTCGACGTCCACCAGGTGCGCCAGCACCGGCAGGTTCTTCTCCGCGGCCCACTCATCGCTGGACAGCAGCACCGCCGACGCACCGTCGGTGAGCGGCGTGGAGTTGCCCGCGGTCATCGTCGCGTCGCCGAGTCCGACACCGAAGACCGGCTTGAGCTTCGCCAGCTTCTCCACCGAGCTGTCCGGACGCAGGTTCTCGTCACGGGTCAGGCCCAGGAACGGGGTGATCAGGTCGTCGAAGAAGCCTGCGTCGTACGCCTTGGCCATGTTCTGGTGGCTGGCCGCGGCGAGCGCGTCCTGATCGGCGCGCTTGATGCCGAACTCCTTGGCCGTGATGGCGGCGTGGTCACCCATCGACATGCCGGTGCGCGGCTCGCCGTTCTTGGGGATCTCGATGCCGATCTTGGGCAGCAGTGCAGCGATCGCCTTGAGGCGGTCGCCGGTGCTGCGGGCCCGGTTGACCTCGAGCAGCGCCTTGCGCAGCGGCTCGGAGACGCCGATCGGCGCGTCCGAGGTGGTGTCGACGCCGCCGCCGATTCCGGCGTCGTACTTGCCGGTCGCGATGCCGTCGGCGACGAGCGAGATGGCCGAGAGGCCGGTGCCGCAGGCGTGCTGGACGTCGATGCCCGGGGTGTACGGCGACAGGGCCGACCCGAGGACGGACTCGCGAATGAGGTTGAAGTCGCGCGAGTGCTTGAGGACGGCACCGCCTGCGACCATGCCCAGACGCTCACCCTGCAGACCGAAACGGCTCACGAGGCCGTTGAGGGTGGCGGTGAACATGTCCTGGTTGCTGGCCTTGGCGTACGCCTTGTCCTGGCGGGCGAACGGGATGCGGTTGCCGCCGACGATCGCGACCGGCCGAACCGTCTTCGCCTTGGCGGCGCTGGACTTGGCTCGAGTGCTCTTGGATGTTCCTGCTGTTGCCACTGCTGATCTCCCCGGGTGTCGGATGGAAGCTATAGCGTATTCTTACTCGCGAGTAAGTTACTTGTCGAACCCCGCCGGGTGCCAATGCGCAACCGCCGGGTGGGGTGGGGAAAACCAAACCAACAAGGAGTCATGACGTGGCAAACACCGGCCTGTACTCGCAATTCGTTCATTCGCTTCCGGGCGCGTTCATCGCCAAGCAGGCGGGCCTGCCCGTGCCGCCGCCGCTGCGTCGGTACAAGCCGTCCGACCCGGCGCTGACCGGTCCGGTCCTGCTGGGCGGATCCGGGCGACTGATCGAGCCGCTGCGTGAGCTGCTCGACACCCCCGACTACGAGGTGATCCACAACAACGTCACCGGGAAGTCGGCCGACAAGTTCGGCGCCGTGGTCCTCGACGCCACCGGCATCACCTCCCCTGCCGATCTGAAGGAGCTCTACGAGTTCTTCACCCCGACGCTGCGGTCGGTCACGCCGTCCGCGCGTTTCCTGGTCCTGGGCACCACCCCCGAGCTGATCACCGACCCGAACGAGCGCATCGCGCAGCGCGCACTCGAGGGCTTCACCCGCTCGCTGGGCAAGGAGCTCCTCAAGGGTGCCACCGTGCAGCTCGTCTACGTCGCGCCCGACGCCCCGACCGGCCTGTCCGGTCTGGAGTCGACCGTCCGCTTCATCCTCTCGGCCAAGTCGACCTTCGTCGACGCGCAGGTCATCCGCATCGGAACCGGTGAGGCCACCCCGCCGGCGAACTGGGACAAGCCGCTCGAGGGCCGTGTCGCCGTCGTCACCGGTGCCGCGCGCGGCATCGGCGCGACCATCGCCGAGGTCCTCGCCCGCGATGGCGCACACGTCATCGTCGCCGACATCCCGGCCGCCGGTGAGGCGCTGTCGAAGACCGCGAACAAGGTCAAGGGCACCGCGTTCCCCGTCGACGTGACCGCCGCCGATGCGGGCGCGACGCTGGCCGAGCTGGCCAAGGAGCGCTTCGGCGGCATCGACATCATCGTCAACAACGCAGGCATCACCCGCGACAAGCTGCTCGCCAACATGGACGCCTCGCGCTGGGACTCGGTCATCGCCGTGAACCTGCTGGCACCGCAGAAGCTGGTCGACGACCTCATCGCCGCCGACGCACTGAAGTCCGGTGGCGCGGTCATCGACGTCTCGTCGATCGCGGGCATCGCGGGCAACCGCGGTCAGACCAACTACGGCACCTCGAAGGCCGGCGTCATCGGCCTGGTCGACGCCTACGCGCCGATCCTCGCCGAGAAGGGCATCACCATCAACGCGGTGGCCCCCGGCTTCATCGAGACCGCCATGACCGCCGCGATCCCGCTGGCCACCCGTGAGGCGGGGCGCCTGATGAGCTCGCTGCAGCAGGGCGGTCAGACCGTCGACGTCGCCGAGACCGTGGCGTACTTCGCGAGCCCGGCGTCGTCGGCCGTGACCGGCAACGTGGTCCGCGTGTGCGGCCAGGCCCTGCTGGGTGCCTGAGATGGCAACCGTCGCACTCACCCGCCTCCCGGCGACCTCGGACGTCTACCGCAGTGCGGTGCTCGGGATGCTTCCCGGCATCGGCAAGAGCGGTCCGGTCCGGCCCGACGCCTCTCTGCCCGACACCGTCTACACGGTGTCGAACCTGACCACCGACGCCGACCAGGTCCGGGCGTACTGCTCGGCGACCGGCCTGCAGTTCGGTGAGTTCCTGCCGCTGACGTTCCCGTTCGTCGCACAGTTCCCACTGATGATGCAGACCATGGTCGCCCGGGACTTCCCGTTCGGCGCGGTCGGTTCGGTGCATCTGGAGAACCGCATCCACCGACTGCGGCCGATCTCGATCGGCGAGCCGCTGTCGATCGCGACGCACGCGGAGAAGCTGCGCGAGCACCGCAAGGGCATCCTCGTCGACGTGGTCAGCCGTATCAGCGTGGGCACCGAGCTGGTGACCGAGCAGGTCTCGACGCTGCTGAGCCAGCAGCGCACGAGCCTGTCCGACGGCGAGCGGTCCGCCCCGCCGAAGGATCATCGGCCGCCGGCACCGGATGTGTCGCTCGCGGTGGACCTCGGGCGCATCCGTGCGTACGCCGGGGCCAGCGGTGACCGGAACCCGATCCACATGGCCAACCTGACCGCCAAGGCGTTCGGTTTCCCGCGTGCCATCGCGCACGGGATGTGGACCGCAGCAGCGATTCTGGGCAGCATCGAGGCACACCTGCCCGGCAATGTCGTCTACGAGGCGAAGTTCGGCAAACCGATCCTGTTGCCCGCCAAGGTCAACGGCTACGTCGACGCGGTCGATGGCAAGTCGGGCACGTCGGGTTACGACGTGTCGGTGCTCAACCGCAGCAAGGGCTACCCGCACCTGACCGGGACCCTGCGCGGCGCCTGAACCGTTCTCTGTACCCGAACTCCCCGTCGTGATCTATGTCACGGCGGGGAGTTCGTGCATCTAGGTTGTTCGTTACGACTACACAATCACTGAGCTCGAAGACGTCGGGCCGATCACGAAGGAGTGAGTTCCATGGCTGCAGATTTCATCGACAAGGCACAGAACAAGGCGCAGGAAGTCGCCGGCGAGGCGAAGAAGGCGGTCGGTGACGCCACCGACAACGACGACCTCAAGGCCGAGGGCACCGCCGACAAGGCCGGCGCCAAGACCAAGCAGGCCGGCGCCAAGGTCTCCGATGCCGCCGAGGATGCCAAGGACGCCGCCTCGGACGTCGCCGACGAGGCGAAGGACAAGGCCGAGGACGTCAAGGCCAAGGCCGAAGACGCCGCGCAGGACGCCAAGGAGCAGGCCAAGGACGTCGCCCAGGACGCGAAGGTCAAGGCAGACGAGGTCGCCGACAAGGCGAAGGACGCTGCCGCCGACGCGAAGGCCCAGGCCAAGGACGTCGCGCAGAGCGCAGAGAAGAAGGCGAACGAGGTGGCCGACAAGGTCGCGTCGAACATCCGCAGCATCAACAGCCGCGACGTGGAGAAGGCCGCCACCAGCCCGGCCCTCATCGCAGGTGTCGTGGCGGTCATCGCCGGCATCATCGCGGCGATCGTGATCAAGCGCCGCTGATCTCTTCGGCAATCCGCTCCACTTTCGTTGAAACGCTCCGGTTGCAACCGGAGCGTTTCGATGTAAGTGGAGCGTTTGCGTCTGACGACGGCCCGGTACAACGGAGGTATGCGAAATACAACGCTCGGTGACCTCGAAGTTGGACGAATCGGACTCGGCGCCATGGGGATGTCCCACGGTTACGGCGGATCCGGTGAGGACGACGCCGGTTCGATCCGCACCATCCATCGCGCGATCGAGCTCGGCGTCACCCTGATCGACACGGCCGAGGTGTACGGGCCGTACATCAACGAGGAGCTGGTCGGACAGGCGCTGAAGGGGCATCGCGACGAGGTCGTCCTCGCGACCAAGTTCGGACTGATCAAGCATTCCGACGGCGACGCCGCCGGCCTCGACAGCAGTCCCGCGAACGTGGCGACCTCCGTGGAGGGTTCGCTGCGACGCCTCGGTGTCGACCACATCGACCTGCTCTACCAACACCGCGTCGACCCCGCCGTGCCGATCGAGGACACCGTCGGGGCGATGGCGGAACTGGTGACCGCAGGCAAGGTGCGCCATCTCGGCCTGTCCGAGGCTGCGGCGAGCACGATCCGCAGAGCCCATGCCGTTCACCCGATCAGCGCCCTGCAGTCGGAGTACTCGTTGTTCACCCGCGATCCCGAAGACGGCGTCCTGGCCGTGTTGGCCGAGCTGGGAATCGGTTTCGTCCCGTACTCGCCGCTGGGCCGAGGGTTCCTGACCGGCCAGATCCGTTCGGCCGACCAGATCGGCGCGAACGACATGCGTTCGGACAACCCACGCTTCGTCGGCGAGAACTTCGCCCGCAACCTCGAGCTCGTCGGCATCGTCGAGGCGGTCGCGAAGGAGGCCGGGGCGACGAGCGGCCAGGTCGCACTCGCGTGGCTGCTGACCCGCGGTGAGCACATCGTCCCGATCCCGGGCACCAAGCGCATCGCGCGGGTCGAGGAGAACGTCGGTGCGGACTCGATCACACTGTCGGCCGAGCAACTCGAGCGACTCGACTCGCTGCCGCCCGCCGCCGGCGACCACCACAACGAGGCCCAGATGCAGATGATCGAGCGCTGAGCTGCGGCACGCTCGATAGGTGGTTTCGGCCCGCTCGGCGGGGCTAGTCGATTGTGGGACCGCTTTTTTGGACTGTGATCATGATTGACGGGGTTGGTCGGGGGTGTCGGCGACAGCGACTGGGCTGTTGGCTGAGCCGACGGACGCCCCACCCGACCCCAGCAGCACTCCCGACGCCGTTCTGGCTGTCTACTGTTGGCACGTGAGCGATCAGTACGACGAGGCACCCGAGCAGTTCACCCAGGTCGGCGACATCCGGCTGTGCCATCAGGTCGTCGGCGACGACAACGACCCGACCGTCGTGTTGATCATGGGGCTCGGTCTCGACATGCTGTGGTGGCGCGACGAGTTCTGCCTCGATCTCGTTCGTCGCGGCCTCCGAGTCGTCCGGTTCGACAACCGCGACGTCGGTCGCTCGACGCATCTGTCCGGCCCGATACCCACCGCCTGGCAGTACCTCCGGCGATCAGCACCGGTGACCTACTCCCTCGAGGACATGGCCGACGACACCGCCGGGCTGATCCGAGCGGTCGCTCCCCGCGGCGCCCACATCGTCGGCGTCTCGCTGGGATCGTTCATCGCGCAGCAGACCGCGATCCGGCATCCCGACCTGACACGGTCGCTCGTCTCGATCATGGGCCGTCCGGGTGACGGCCGAAACGGCAAGTCGTCCAAGCGGTATCTGCTGTCCGGGCTGCGCGCCCCCAAGCCGGACCCGGTCGACGAGATGGTCGCCGCGTTCGAGCGGATCGGATCCAGCGGGCGCACCGAGGCCGACGAGAACGACGTCCGCACGATCATGCCGCGCTCACTGGCCCGATCGGGTGACGACACCGGCTCCGGTCGGCAGATCGCGGCGATCTTCGCCGAGGTCGACCGCACCCGCGGCCTGCGCGATCTACGAGTTCCCGCGCTGGTGATCCACGGCGACGCCGACCGTGTGATCGCCCCGTCCGGCGGGCGGGCGACCGCAGCCGCGATACCGAGCGCCGAGCTGGTCACCATTCCCGGAATGGGTCACGACCTCGCCCGTCGACACTGGGGCGACGTGCTCGACGGGATCGAGCGCACGGTCCGCCGCGCGGAGGCGACCACCTCAGCCTGACGTCAGGCGCTGTTCGTACGTGCGGACCGCGCCGATCAGGATCCCGAACACCCGGTGGGCCGTCGCCAGATCGGCCTCGTCGACATCGGCGAGCGCGCCACGGGTGAGTTCGCCGAGCGGACCGAAGAACTCGCGTGCGACCTCCATGCCGTGATCGTCGTAGCGCAGGATCACCCGGCGACGATCGTTCGGATCGGGCTCACGGCGGATGTGCCCGGAGCTGATCATCCGCTCGACGAGGTAGGTCATGGCCGCCGACGACATCCCCAGCGAGCTTCCCAGCCGACCGACGGTCAACGGGGCGCCCTCGACGTCGGCCACCATGATCCGCAACAGGGCCTGGAAATCGTTGGCGCCGAGCTCGTGTTGGCCCGCGAACACCCGGCCCAACTGCTCGGACGCGGCCGCGAGGGCGCGCATGTCCGCCGCCATCGCCGACTCGAGTTCTGCACGTTCCACGTCGGGCAGCCTACCCACGACTCCCGGATAAGTCTCACTTGCTTAACAGTTCAGTTTCTGAGATTGTCGGTTTCGTGAACAACTCGAGTGTGAACAACCCGAGCGTGGAGACCACGAGCACTCGGACCTCCTCCGCCTGGGATCGCCTCGCCTCCGTCGTCAGCGGTCGTCGATCGTGGGCCCTCGGCCTGGTGATCCTGATCCTGGCCATCGCGTTCATGACCGTCGTCGGCGAGAACGGTTCCGGCGACGACTCGCCGGTGTCGCTGCCGGACTCGGCCCAGTCCGCGCAGATCGACGACGTCCTCGCGGCGTTCCCGGACGCCGACGTCACCCCGGCGATCCTGGTGGTGGACCGGCGCGACGGCGCCGCGCTCACCGACACCGACCGAGCGGCGATCGGGGACGCGCGGATTCGGATGCTCGCAGTCAACCGTTCACTGCCCGCAGGTCAGAGCTCCACCGAGGGCCCGACCGTCGTCGTCGCGCCGGACGGCAAGGCGGCCATCGCCACCGTCGGTGTCTCGTCGTCGCTGAGCGGCTTCGGCCTGCGCGACACCGTCGACGAACTGCGCGACGCCGCCGACACCGGCCTGCCGTCGGACCTGCGGACGCACGTCACCGGCGGCCCCGCGTTCGCGGCCGACATCGCCAACTCGTTCTCCGGCGCCAACGTGACGCTGCTCGCGGTCACCGCGCTCGTCGTCGCCCTGCTGCTGATCGCGACGTACCGCTCCCCCGTCCTGTGGCTGGTCCCGCTGATCGTGGTCGGCCTCGCCGATCGCATCGCGAGCTCCGCGGGAACCGCACTCGCCGCCGCGACCGGCCTGAGTTTCGACGGATCGACGTCCGGCATCACCAGCGTCCTCGTGTTCGGCGCAGGCACGAACTACGCGCTGTTGCTCATATCGCGCTACCGAGAGGAGTTGCGGCGCTTCACCGACCACCGCGACGCCTTGCGCGCCGCGGTCCGACGGGCGGGACCGGCGATCGTGGCCAGCAACGTCACCGTCGTCCTCGCCCTGCTGATCCTGCTGCTCGCCGCGCTGCCGAGCACCCGCAGCCTCGGCGCCTTCGCTGCCGCCGGACTGTTCATCGCCGCGGTCTTCGTCCTGTTCGTGCTGCCGCCGGCATTGGGTCTGTTCGGGCGAAAACTGTTCTGGCCGTTCGTCCCACGTGCCGATACCGACGCGGGCGCTGCACATGACACCGTCGAGCGCGGCGTGTGGCATCGGGTCGCGACCGGCGTGGTCGGGCACCCGGTTCGATCGGCGATCGCCGCGTTCGCGCTGCTCGTCATCTGCGCCGCAGGCCTGTTCGGCACGTCGATCGGGCTGTCGCAGACCGAGCAGTTCCGTGTCAGCGCCGATTCTGTCGTCGGGTTCGACGTTCTCGACGAGCACTTCCCCGCCGGTCAGTCCGACCCGACGACCGTGACCGCATCCACCGCGGTCGCCGGTCAGGTCGACGCCGCGCTCACCGGTACCCCTGGGGTGGAGTCGGTTCGACAGACCGGCACGTCCGACGCAGGCCAGACCCGGTGGAGCGTCGTACTGACCTCTCCCCCGGCCTCGAGCGGCGCGTTCGACACCGTCTCGACCATCCGGTCGACCCTGTCCGACATCGATTCGGCCGACGCATTGGTCGGCGGCAGCGACGCCCAGGCGCTCGACACCCGCAACGCCGCGGGCGACGACCGTCTGCTGCTGATCCCGCTGATCCTCGCCGTCGTGCTGGCCGTCCTGTTCGTCCTGCTGCGCGCCGTCCTGGCGCCACTCGTCCTGATCGCCGTCACCGTGTCGAGCACGGTCGCCGCACTCGGACTGGGCAGCTGGGTCAGCGAGCACGTGTTCGGATTCCCCGCCCTCGACAACAACGTCGTGCTGTTCGCGTTCCTGTTCCTGGTCGCTCTCGGCGTCGACTACACGATCTTCCTGGTCACCCGGGCGCGCGAGGAGAGTGCGGGCCACCCCATTCCGACGGCGATGATCCGCGCCGTCTCGGCGACCGGTGGTGTCATCACCAGCGCCGGTATCGTTCTCGCCGCGGTGTTCTGCGTTCTCGGGATCCTGCCGCTGATCACGCTGACCCAACTCGGGATCATCGTGGGTCTGGGAATCCTGTTGGACACGTTCGTGGTTCGCACCGTCGTGGTACCGGCCCTGTTCACCCTCATCGGCGAGCGGATCTGGTGGCCGAGCCATCCCGGGCTCGATCGACCCCGGGCTGCCGAGACCTCTGTCCCGGGCTAACCTTCCCCCGTGGAGGCCCTCACGGTGATGATCCCGGCGCGCAATGTGGCGACCACGGTCGAGCGCGCCATAGCCTCGGTGGCCCGAGCCCTGCCCCGCGACGGGCGGATCCTGGTCGTCGACGACGCGAGCGAGGACGACACCGCGGCCGTCGTGCAGCGCGTCGCACGGCGGGATCGACGCGTCGGTCTGCTCGACGTCGGCGGGCGACGTCTCGGCGTGACCGGCGCCGCCAACGCCCTGCTCGACGCCGCCGAGACCCCGTTGGTGGCACGGATGGACGCCGACGACGTCAGTCTGCCCTGGCGGTTCCGGTCCCAGCTGTCCCTGATGCGCCGCCACGATCTCGACCTGGTGTTCTCGCCTGCGCTGTTCGTCGGCCCCGGACGGTTCGCCGCCGCACCGCAGCCGCTGCTGGGCGCCAACCCCCGGTCGCTGTCGTACGAGCTGCTGCTCAACTGCGCGGTCATGCAACCGTCGCTCACCGGCCGCCGCAGCGCGATCCTCGACGCCGGCGGGTACCGCACGGTCCCGGCCGAGGACTGGGATCTCTGGATGCGACTGGCGCTCAACGGGACCCGGATGGGCCGGACGTCCCTTCCGTCGGTCGCCTACCGCAGGCACGCCGCCCAGACCTCGTCACAGGAGTCCTACAAACAGGCCGTGGCCGCGGACGCCCCGACCGCACAGGTGCACCGCGACCTGTGTCGTTCGACGTTCGGTCGCGAGTACCGCGCCTACTCCGCGCTGACCGGCCCCGGTGCACCACCGGACGAGGTCGCCGACGCGGAGCAACTCATCGACGACGTGGCCGAGCGGGCGGCGGATTTCCCTCCTGCCGAACGGATCTCGATCCGTTCGACCGCGCACGGCCTCCGACTCCGCCTGCGCGGGCGCTACCCGACGGTCTGACCCGCACCCAAGCCGGGATCGCGCGCCAGATCGTCGGCCGCCGACATCAGGGCCGCGATGTAGGCCTCGCGCTCATCGCGGGTGACGGACGGTCGCAGCGGGCCCATCTGCAGTTCGTGGGCCGCCTGCCCACCGACGACGACTGGTGCGGCGAGATAGCTGACCGGCAGCGCGGTGTCGTCGTCGAGTTCGTCGGCCGTGTAGGCCCGGGCCGTGAGCGCGGACAACTGCGTCAGCACCTTGGCGCGCAGTCGTGGCCGCAGCAGGTCGCTCCCGACGACGTCGAGCAGGTCCGCCAGGACCTCGACCAGACCCGCGTCCTCCGACGCCGGCCGGAACAGCACGTATCGACGACGCTGCACCAGCGCGAGCAGGTGTTCGCCGGCGACGCCGGCATCGGCCGCCCACCCGTCGCGCTCGGGTCCGCCGCGCCAGGGCATGACCGCGGCACCGGCCGGGTACGCCAGCGGAACACGGTGTCCCACGGGGAGACCCGGGATGTCGCGTGCACCACCGTGGGCCTTGGCCAGCACGGTCAGCGCACCGATGTCGATGCGGCTCAACGTCACACCGCACCCCACCTGCGCCCCGAGCGCTGCGAGGCGTGCCGCGACGGAGTCGGACGGGGCCAGGCGCGCACCGACACCGGCCAGTGCCGGTCCCACCGCATAGCGGCGGTCGGTGTCGCGCGTGACCCACGACGCGTCGGCGAGTTCGCGAAGCACCGCGGTGGCCGTCGCCCGGGCGATACCGAGGGCGGCGGCGATCTCACCCACCCCCATCGGGCGGTCTGCGGACGCCAGCATCCCCACCACTGCGATCACCCGACGTGTCGGCGGCGACGGAGATCGATCGACCACAGCCGACTCCTCTCGTCCTGGGCGGATGCTTGTCAGCTCGAGCGGGCAGTCCCTACACTGAGCCGCGCGTCGAAATAATAGACCAGTGTATGACGAATATTCGTCGTCCGACCCAGGGAGCACCGATGATCCAGGACCGATTCCGATTGGACGGGCAGGTGGCGGTGGTGACCGGCGCGGGTCGTGGACTCGGCGCCGCCATCGCGATCGCATTCGCCGAGGCAGGCGCCGACGTCGTCATCGGATCGCGTACCGAGTCCCAGCTCGACGAGGTCGCAGAGCAGGTGCGCGCCCTGGGTCGCCGCGCCGTGGTGGTCGCGGCCGATCTCAGCGACCCGGAGGTCACCGCAGGTCTGGCCACGACAGCGAAGAACGAGCTCGGCCGCCTCGACATCGTCGTCAACAACGTGGGCGGCACCATGCCGAACGCGCTGCTCGACACCAGCGTGAAGGCGCTCGAAGGTGCGTTCCGTTTCAACGTGTCGACCGCGCACGCACTGACCTGCGCCGCGGTGCCGTGGATGCTGGAGAACACCGACGGCGGATCGATCATCAACATCACCTCGGCGATGGGACGGCTGCCCGGCCGGGCGTTCGCCGCCTACGGAACCGCCAAGGCCGCGCTCGCCCACTACACCCGGCTCGCCGCCGAGGACCTGTCGCCGCGGATCCGGGTCAACGCCATCGCACCCGGCGCGATCGCCACCTCGGCACTGGAGATGGTCACCTCCGACGAGGGCATGCGGACCGGGCTGGAACGGGCCACCCCCCTGCGGCGCATCGGCCACACCGACGAGATCGCTGCGGCCGCACTGTATCTCGCCTCCGCGGCCGGCGCCTACACGACCGGGAAGATCCTCGAGGTCGACGGTGGGATCATCAAGCCCAACATGGACCTGCCGCTACCCGATCTGTGAGACGTGCTCTCCGGTGACCTTCTTGTCGCCGGCCAGACCGTGCCACCCCATGCCGAACACGAGGTCGGTGGCGCTGTCGAGATCGATGTCGCCCTCGGTGATCCGGTCGGCCACCGCCTCACCGGCTCCGACGAGTGCGACCGCCATCAACTCGAAGTCGGTCTCGGTCGCCTCGACCGTGGTGCCCCGGCGGAGCAGGTCGGCGATCATCTCGATGAGTCGAGCGCGGCTCGCATCGACGATCGCGGTGAAGTTCGACTGCGCGGTGGCCACCCGATAGAGCACCCGCCACGACGCCCGGTTGGTGTCGACGAAGTGCAGGAACTCGTAGATGACGGTGCGGGCCTGGTCGCGCTGCTTGAGGTTCGGGTCGAACCCGGTGCTCATGGCCTCGATGAACCGGCTGCCCTCACGGTTCACGCAGGCGGCGAACAGCTCGTCCTTGGAACCGTAGTAGAGGTAGAGCATCGGCTTGCTGATGTTCGCGGCGGCGGCGATGGTGTCCATCGCGGTCTCGCGGAAGCCCTTCTCGGCGAACACTGCGACGGCTGCGTCGAGCATCTGTTGTTCGCGCACTGCGCGGGGGAGCCGCTTCGTGCCACCGGCCATGGTCCACCGCCTTCCACCCGGTCCGAACTGAAGACCTCAACTTACCAGGCAGTAAGTTACGAACGCTCGACCGTGGCGACGTCGGCCCGACGGTAACCCACCGATTCGAGTGCCGCGGCGACGGTCATCTCGGCGAGATGGGTGTCGACGGCACCGAGTGCGGGCATCAGCGTGCGGAGCAGGAGTGGCCCGGTCAGCAGGTCGCAGATCTCGTCCGAATCGGCGACGGCGGCGATGTCACCGCGATGGGCGGCCTGGTCGAGAGCACGGCGGACGGCCGCACGTCGCGGGGTCATGATGTCGTCGAACAGACGAGAACGCAGGGTGTCGTTGCGTGAACTCTCCTCGATCAGACCCGGCATCGCCCGGATGACCAGGGGATCGGTGAAGAACGCGATCTGTTGCTTCTGCACTGCGTCGAGGTCCGCGGGCAGATCGCCGCAATCGGTACGGGGATCGAACACGACGCGGGAACTCATGGCCGCGGAGACGATCTGGGCCAGCGATGCATACCGGCGGTACACGGCCGGTCGTGTCGTGCCTGCGGCACGGGCCACCGCGTCGATGGTCGTCGCGCCGTAGCCGATCTCGACGATCATTCTCGCCGCCTCATCGAGAATGGCGTCGTCAATCGACGAATCTCGTGGTCGCCCGGTGTTGACCATCATACATTACAAGCTGTAACGTAACGGTGCATGAGGACGACAGTAGCAGTGCGGAGGGACAAATGTCTCGGGGGGCACTGCTCGGTCAGTCGGAAGGAAAGTTCCGTTGGGTGACGTTCTGACATGGACGGTGGTGTTCGCGACTATCGCGAGCTCACTGGCCATTTCCACCGTCACCATCCTCGTCATTTCGCGGCTCGGGGATATGGGGAGTATTCCCGAGGCCGCGGAGCTCGCGGCGTCGCGTCCCACACCGGGACATCTGACGCGCACGGACCTGCGGGCACTACGCGATTCCGAACGAATTCTACGTGGGGTACTTCGTTCGGAAACGCATCCATTGTCCCACCGCCTCGGTGGCGACGCGGACATCTCGTGTCCGGATGCGTTCCCGCGTAGTGCCCGCTGACGCCGTCTGAACCGACCGTCAACAGGCACCCGCACCGGTCGCGCGCAGGTTGCGCGCCACCGACCGGTCCACCTGGGCCTGGGACAGACGCTTCGCCCGCACCGCCGAGGTGAGCGCGGCCAGTACGTCGGGGACCTTGTCCGTGCTGAGCCACAACGCCAGATCGGCCCCGGCGGTCAGGGCCCGCACGACCGCCTCCTCGATCCCGTACCGCGCGCTGATCGCGGCCATCCCGCTGAGGTCGTCGGTGAAGATCGGGCCGTCGAAAGCCCTGCCGCCGTATCCGGTCCCCGTTCGCAACAGCCGCATCGCCGGTGCCGAGATGCTGGCGGGCAGTTCATCGCCCGTGAGCCCGGGAACGATCAGATGCCCGACCATCACCCCCGCCGTCGGCACCGCTCGGGTCGCCTGACCCGGCAACAACGTCCGGTACGGCACCAGATCGTCCGACTTCAGCTGCGACAGCGGCGGCGTGCGGACCGTGCCGGTGTGCGAGTCACCCGATCCGTGTCCGTGACCCGGGAAGTGTTTGAACACCGGCATGACGCCCGCGTCGCGCAGACCGTCGGCGAAGGCACCCGCGTACCGGGCGACGACCGCCGGATCGTCGGAGAACGACCGGTCACCGATCACCTCGTCGTCGGACTCGTCACTCACGTCGGCGTCCGGCGCGAAGTCGACGGTGATCCCGAGTCTCTTCAGACCCGCCCCGGTCCTCGCCGCGATTCGGCGCACCTCGGCCGGCGTGGAGGTCGCCGCCAGTTCGCGGGCCGACGGGCTGTCGATACCCAGCTCGGACAGCCGCGACACCCGACCACCCTCCTGGTCGACCGTCACCATCAGCGGCCGCTTCGACCGCGCCGCGATGGCTTTCAGTCGACCGTCGGCCAGGATCGAGAAGTCGGTGAAGCTGCCGACGAAGATCCCACCCACGTGATAGGTGTCGACGACGCGACGCGCGTCCTCCGTTCCGCTCACCCCGACCACCAGCATCGCGGCGAGCTTGTCGCGCAACGACATCGACGCCGTGATCGCCGACGCGCATCCGGCGGCGACCGCGTTCGAGGTGCTCGGTGCCGACGAGGTCGATGAAGAAGCCGCCGCGGAGGTCGTCGAGGTCGCACCCGTCGAGGTCGCGACGCCGTCGGCCCCGCTGCCGCAACCCGCCAGCACCGCGACCAGACCCATCACGCCGACGGTCACACCATGACGGCGTCGCGCCTCCGGTTTCCACATGGCAAGCAGTCTGACACGGCGCGATTCCCGCACGAATGCCCAGTCCACGGACTATTCTCGTCCCACACCACAGGGGACGAAGGACACCATCATGGCAACCACGGACCAGCAGACCTCGGACCTGATCATGATCGCCTACGACGGCACCGAGAACGCGGATCGGGCAATCGATTACGCGGGACGGTTCCTCGCGGGCCGACGCGCCGTCGTGGTCACCGCGTGGGAGACCGGCTCGCATCAGACCGCCCGCCTGTCGTCGTTGTCGGGCGGGATGCAGACGATGGTGGGCGTCTCGGTCGACACCGAGGTCGACGAACTCCTGCGGATCGAGGCCACCACCCTCAACGCGCGGGGTGTCGAACGGGCCCGTGCCTGCGGGATGGAGGCGGACGGACGCCTGGCCGAGGTGGAGTCGACGGTGTGGGGCGCGCTGGTCGACGCCGCGGACGAGCTGGCCGTGGACGTGCTGGTCACCGGCACCCGCGGCGCGTCCGGACTCAAGGCGCTGCTGCACAGCAGCGTCGCCGAGGCGGTGTTGAAACACTGTCGCCGACCGGTGCTGGTCGTCCCGGCCCGATGCACCGCGAACGCCACGGCCGCCGCGCACTCCTGAGCGGCACCGAAACCGGGCGGGGCGGATGGTAGTTTCGACGCGAGCAGTACGACGTCGACCTCAGGAGCACCACACCCATGACCGACAACCGCCTCATCGCCGGAGCCATCGCCGGGATCATGGGCGTCATCGTCGCCATCGCGGTCGTGTTCCTCGGCGGGTACATCTCCTCCGACGACAACCCGTCGACCGACGTCAACAGCTTCAACGCGGACAACGGTTTCGTGAAGGGCTCGGTCGACTACGGCACGCGTGACAACGCCGGAGTGCAGAACTGACGTCCGTCCCCGCTCGGTGGATGATCAGCGTCTGACCCGACGCGGGGTCGCGCTCGCGGCTCTGGCCGCTCTGATCGTCACGTTCGTCCAGTCCCCCGGCACCATCGCCGCCGACACCAAGCTCGATCTCACCGCCGACCCCGTCGGCTTCCTCGCCCGCGCGACGCACCTGTGGTCGTCGCAGGCTACCTTCGGTCAGGTCCAGAACCAGGCCTACGGCTACTTCTTCCCGCACGGGGCGTTCTTCGTCCTCGGCGACGTCGTCGGCCTCCCGCCGTGGGTCACCCAGCGGCTGTGGTGGGCCGTGCTCGTCTTCGTCGGGTTCCTCGGCATCGTCCGGCTCGCCGAGGCTCTGGGTGTCGGTTCCCGGGGCTCCCGGATCGTCGCCGCGGTCGCCTTCGTGCTCAGTCCCCGCGTCCTGACGACCCTGGGATCGATCTCCTCGGAGACGACGGTGATGATGCTCGCGCCGTGGGTGTTGATCCCGGTGGTGATCGCCCTCAATCACCCACAGCTGCGATCGTCGTTGCGTCAGTTGGCGTTCCGATCGGCCTGCGCGGTCGCGCTCATGGGTGCGGTCAACGCCGTCGCCACGCTGGCCGCGTGCGGTATCGCCGTCGTGTGGTGGCTGGCGCACGCCCCGGTCGTCACCGGCTCGGCGCAGAACAGGCCCGCCGCGCGGTGGGTCCGGTTCTCGCTGTGGTGGGCGCTCGGGGTGGCGCTGGCGTGCGCCTGGTGGATCGTCCCGCTGCTGATCCTCTCGCGGGTGAGCCCGCCGTTCCTCGACTTCATCGAGTCGTCGCGCGTCACCACGGAGTGGACCTCGCTCACCGAGGTCCTGCGCGGCACCAGTTCGTGGACGCCGTTCGTCTCCCCGGAGCGGGTCGCGGGATCGTTGCTCGTGAACCAACCGGCGGCCGTGGTCGCGACCGGGGTCGTCGCGGCGGCCGGACTCGCGGGACTCGCCATGCGCCGCATGCCCGGACGAGGACGTCTGGTCACGGCGCTCGTCGTCGGGCTGCTGCTGATGTGCCTGGGCTTCGCCGGGCAGCTCGGTTCGCCGGTCGCCGAACCGATCCGGGTGTTCCTCGACGGCGCGGGCGCGCCCCTGCGCAACGTGCACAAGTTCGACCCGATGATCCGCATCCCCCTGGTCCTGGGCATCGCGCACCTGCTCGCGCGTATCCCGCTGCCGGGCACCGTGTCCTGGCCGCAGGCGGGTCGCGCGGCCGCCCATCCGGAACGGTCACCGGCACTCGCCGCGACGATCGCGTTGCTGGTCGCCGTGGTGGGCGCCGGCTCGCTGGTGTGGACCGGACGCATCGCCCCGCAGGGAACCTACGACGAGATCCCCGACTACTGGTCGCAGACCGCCGACTGGTTGACGGCGAACTCGGGTCCCCGCGAGCACCCGGAACGCACCCTGGTGGTGCCGGGGGCACCGCTGGCCGACCAGAGCTGGGGACTGACCCGCGACGAACCGCTGCAGCCGCTGGCCGGTGTGCCGTGGGCCGTGCGCGACGCGATCCCACTGGTCCCGCCCGGTGCGATCCGGGCACTGGACTCGGTGCAGCGGCTGATCAGCTCCGGTCGGGGGTCGGCGGGGATGGCGGCGACCCTGGAACGACAGGGCGTCGGATACGTCGTCCTGCGCGCCGACCTCGATCCCACCGCATCGCGCTCGGCGCGACCGATTCTGGCCCAGCAGGCGCTGACGTCGTCGCCCGGTCTGGTGCGCGTCGCGCGGTTCGGGCCCGAGGTCGGTCCGCGGAGGATCAAGGGGATCGTCGGCGACGACGGGTTGGCGCCACAGCTGCCCGCGATACAGATCTTCGCGGTCCGTTCGGCCGCCGCGGGCACCTCGAGCGCGGGCACCGGACCGTCGGTGGTGGACCTCGACGCGATGCCGCGGATCGTCGGAGGTCCCGAATCGCTGGCGCGCCTGCAGGATCACGCCGCACTGACCGGTGCACCGCCGCTGGGCCCGGCGCTGCTCGACGCCGACGCCCGACGCGCCGGTGTCGACGACTCGGGTCCGTCCGGCGCCATCGTGACCGACACACCCACCGACCGAGAGACCGACTTCGGTCGCGTCGACGACCACAGCTCGGCCATCCGTGCCCCCGGGGACCGGCGGTCGACCCAGAACGCCGTACCCGACTACCCCGTACCGGGCGCCGGCCTGGTGCGCGGGCAGTGGCTGCTCGACGGCGCCCCGGATCAGGTGTCGGTCACCGCGTCCGGATCTGCCTCGGATGCAACGCAGTTGGGGCAGACCTCGCCGGCGAACTCCCCCGCCGCGGCGTTCGACGACGACCCGAACACCTCGTGGATCAGCCGGGGCATCGACTCCGCGGTGGGCCAGTGGCTGCAGGTGAACTTCACCCGCCCGCGCTCCGACCTCGCCGTGACCGTCACCCCGGGCAAGGCCCTCGGCGCACCGGTCACGAGCCTGCTGGTCACCACCGAGGCCGGCAGCTCGGTCGCCCAGGGCCTCACGCCGGGCGCGAAGACCACCATCGTCGCTCCGAGCGGACCGACCCGCTGGATCCAGGTGCGTGCCATCGGCACCGACAACAACACCGCCGGCAGCCAGTTCGCGATCGCGGAGATGTCGCTCACCGACACCCGCAGCGGCACCGATCTGGCCATCCGCCACCGCGTCGTCCTGCCGCCGTTGGTCGCGGGCCGGTCGGTCGCCGGCTGGGATCTGGGCACCGAGCTCGGCGGCCGGACGGCGTGCGCGGCAGACGCAGATGTCACGCGCTGTTCGGCGGCGCTGGCCCTACCGCCCGAGGAACCCGGTGTCTTCACCCGGGTGCTGTCGGTGCCCGAGGCCATCGACGTCACCCCGCGTGTCTGGTTGCGCGGCGCCCCGGGAACAGCCCTCACCACCCTGCTGGCCGCTCCGGGATCGGTGCGCGCCCAGGGCGCCTCGCTGGTCGTCGATCCTCGCGGCACGGCCTCGGCGGCCGTCGACGGCGAACCCGGCACGTCCTGGATCGCCCCCGAGTCGACCACCACACCCGGCGCGGCACCCCCATCGCTGCGGCTCACGTTGCCCGCGGCCCAGCGCGTCGACACGATGACGATCACCCGTCCCCGCGGGCTGTACCCGGCTGCGCCGGTGCGGGTCGCGGTCGACCTCGGCACCGGCCGACAGGTGCGGAAACTGCCGGCCGACGGCCGGATCACCCTCGATCCGGCGGTGACCGACCGCGTCTCGGTGACGGTGCTGTCGTCGGCCGATCTCATCGACGTCAACAGCCTCGGCTTCGCCAAGCAGGCACCGGTGGGTATCGCCGAGATCGCCGTCGGCGGCGCGCCGCCCGCGCCGTCGGCCGACCGTGTCGTCACGGTGGGCTGCGATGCCGGCATCGGGATGGCCGTGGCGGGCCGCGTGGTGCCGTTGACGGTGACCACCACCGCACGCCGCCTTCTCGACGGAGACCCGGTCGCCGCTTCTCCCTGCGGCACGGACTCGGTGGCCCTGCCCGCCGGCGAGCAACAGGTGTCGATCACCCCCGGTGCGGCGTTCACGGTCGACTCGGCCACGCTCCAGCGCCCAGCGGCAGGGTCGCCGAGTGGGAATCGGGCGCAGCGAGGTTCGGAGCGAGAGCGGGCCCTGGCGCCAGAGGAATGGGGTGCCGATCACCGGACGGTCGACGTCGCGGCGTCGGGCTCGGCTCGTGTCCTGGTGGTTCCGGAATCACAGAACGCGGGCTGGCACGCCCGGGCAGGCGGTCGGGAACTGACCCCGATCGTCGTCGACGGCTGGCAGCAGGGGTGGATCGTGCCCGCGGGTGTCGCCGGGACGATCACGCTGGACTATCCGCTCGACGGCCCCTATCGCTGGTCGCTGCTGATCGGACTGCTGGCCGTGGCAGCCCTGTTCGCCGCCACGCTCATCGGGCGACGACGCCCGACGCGTGACGATCGGCTGCCGGCGGCGACGCCGATCCGGGCGCCGCTGGCCGCCGCCGTCGCACTCGTGGTGGCCCTGACACTGCTCACCGGGTGGCCGGGTGCCCTGGCAGCTGTCGCAACCGCCGCGGCGGGTCAGTGGATCCGACGTCGACGTCCCCGGGCACTGCCGCTGGTGGTCGCCGCGATGTTCACACTGGCCGCCGCCGGATTGTCACTCGGCCCGTGGCGGTCGCCGTCGGGCTACACCGGTTTCAGCTGGTGGGTTCAGCTCGCCGCGCTGATGGCGGTCACGCTCGTGGCCGCCGGGGCCGTGCCGGCGTCGCGGTCGGCGGCGGCCTGGCGTCGCTCACTGCGGCGACGTTCGGCGTCCCGCATCGCGCGCCGTGCCGGGTCCTCGATCAAGCCGTAGCTGGCGGCGGACACCCCGATCGTGACGAGCAGGGTCAGCAGCCACACGGCCCACATCGATCCGCCGAAGACACCGAACCCGAACAGCGAGAACACCGCGGACAGCACCGCCAGGTGCCAGATGAAGATCGCGTACGACCACCGACCGAGGGCCTGCATCACCGCCGAGTCGAGGAAGCGGAACCGACCCGCCGGACGCAGGACGATCGGGGCGAGCACACCGAAGCCGACGATCCCACCCAGGACGATCTTCGCCGCGAACTGAGCCGACGACACCTCCGCGAGCCCGGTGGGCCCGGCGAGCGGTGTGCAGGCCGCGGCGTAGGCGAGGGCGGCCACGCCGGTCATCGAGACCCGGTGCCCCCCGATCCAGCGCGCGATCCGACCCCGCGTCGGTGTGGCCGCCATCTCCGCGAGAACCATCCCCACCACGAACCACGGAAGGTGCCCGGGAAGCCAGTTCTTCGGTGCCACCCCCGCGGCGAGCGGCAGGGCGTCGGCGATCCATCCCCACGACAGGCTGATCGCGGCCGCACCCAGGAGCACCGGGATCCGCAGCCGTGCGCGGTCGCCGCGCAGCCGGACCACGGCGAACGCGATCAGCGGCAGCAGGGCGTAGAAGCTGACCTCCACCGACAGCGTCCACATCTGCGTCATCCCCAACGTGAGTGACAGCGGAACGTAGATCTGGGCGATGAACAGGTTCGCGAGCCAGACCGTCGGCGTCGCGCCGCGAGCGTCCGGTAGCAGGACGAGGACGAAGACCACGACCACCAGGTACGCGGGCCAGATCCGTACCACCCGATGACGCAGGTAGCGGCGGAACCCTGGCGCCGCCGGTCCACCCCGGGCCGCGGAGGCGTGCGGACGCCACAGCAGGAACCCGGACAGGGCGAAGAAGAGGGCCACGGCCAGGTCGAGGCGCCCCCAGACGGCGCCGAGCACCGAACCGTCGACAGACCGGGTCTGGAAGGCGACGTGAGTGGTCAGGACTCCGATCGCGGCGAGCGCCCGCATGCCCTCGAGGGCCGGGATGAAGCCGGAACGGGGTGGCGCCGCGCGGAGACGGTCGTCGGCGCCCGCGCTGGTGACCATGGGCCGAAACTACCCGGCGTCCGGTCATGGGCGACAAATCGCCGTCTAGCAGCGACGGAGCGATCGGCCCGGCTGTTAGTCTCGCTCGCAAGGTGGAATGCGCTCGCTCACCACACCGACACGAGAAGTTCTAAAAGGAGTTTGCGCCATGGCGTCAGGCCGAATGTCGGTTCGGGAACTCGTGGGGCCGGTCCTCATCTTCGTGGGTGCACTGCTGGTGGTGGTGGCCATCGCCTCCCCGCTGTACCTCGTGGGACAGCTCGAGAAGACCCCGATGGACACCGACTTCACCACGGTGGCGTCGTCGCAGCGACCCGATGGCGGCACCGGCAGCCAGGCGTTGCCCGCCCAGATCCTGAACCGCTGCTCGCTGTCGGACTCGAAGCCCGAGGTCTCCGACGCCAACCTCACCCGCCAGCAGCGCGTGGTCGTGGTCAAGCCGGCCAACTCCGAGAAGGTCACCTTCCAGGCCGGCACGTCGACCCGGATCAACCAGATCCAGATCTCCGGCGAAACCGTCGCCCCGAGTTCGGATTCGACCAGCGGCGGGGGCTGCCTCGGCGCCCTGCTGCTCGCGACGAAGGACCGCGTCACCACCGATCGCAGCACCGCACTGCCCGCACTCGGCGGTGGCGGCAGCTCCGAGGTCCAGCTCGACGCGTCGGACAAGACGGTCACCATCCCCGACCGCACCGGCCTGCAGTACCGGTTCCCGTTCGACGTCGACAAGTCCAAGACCTACAACTACTTCGACCTCACGACCCGCACCTCGAGCCCGCTGAAGTACGTCGACTCCTCGGAAATCAACGGCGTCAAGGTCTTCCACTACACCCAGGACGTGCCGGAGGCGAACCTCGCGAGCCTCAAGGACGCGAACGACCAGTCCCCGCAGGGCACCACACTGAGCCAGGCGTCGTCCTGGTACGGCGGGTTCCCCGACATCGACCGGACCCAGAAGCTCCCGGCCGAGCTGTACCACAAGGCAACTCGTGATCTGTACGTCGATCCGGTCAGTGGCACGATCATCAACGCGCGCGAGCACGTCCAGGAGTACTTCAAGATCTCCGGCGTCAGCGACGACGCCCCGGCCGCCCTGCGCGACTACAAGCTGACCAACCTCGACGCCACCTTCGTCTACGACCAGAAGACGCAGGAGTCGTTGGCCGACAACGCCAAGGACCTCGCCTCGCCGGTCCGACTGTGGGGCCGTTGGCTGCCGATCGTCTTCGGCGTGCTCGGCGCCATCGCATTGGTCGCCGGCGTCTTCCTGCTGCTGCGCGGACCGCGTCGCCGGGCCGCGACCGCGGGCGGTGCCACCGATCCGTACTACCCCGTCGCCACCCACGACGACGGCGGACCCGACGACTCCGCGTTCCGCGACTCCGATTACCGGGACCCCGGGTACCGCGACGAGGAATCCGACCGCCCGACCACGGTGTTCCCGGACCTTCGCAAGGACACCGGCGGCTCGGGCGGCACCGATGACGATGCGACGCAGAACATCCCGCGCGTCACCGACGATCCGTCGCAGGCCGGATGGTCGGATCCGGACGGTCCCGGATCGGCCGAGACCCGCCGTGACGATCCCTGGCGGGGCCCGGACAACCGGTAGCAAGGCCTGCTTCTCCGACTG
>NZ_JAEMTF010000013.1:65197-76150 GCF_016462415.1 Williamsia sp.
TGCGGAGGAGGGTTACGACGCCACCAACGGCGCCAGCGTCTTGCCCGCGAGCTCGACCACGCCCGGGATGTGTCCGTTGGGCACGAGGTTGATGGTCACGCCGTCGACCCCGACGTCGAGGACACGGCGCTGGATCTGCTCGGCGACCTCGTCGGGCGAGCCGACGAACATCCGGTCGGTGGCCGCGGCGCGCGCATCGTCGTCGAGGTTGTCGTAGTCGACACCGGTCTTGATGAGGTACTCGCGCTGCATCTTCCGGGCGGCGTCGCCGTCCTCGTCGATCATGGTGAACGCCAGGAAGCTGGTCTCGATGCTGTCCCGGTCGCGGCCGGCCTCCTCGCAGCGCTGCGCGAGCGCGTCGAGCTTGCGGGGCAGCTCGCTGGCGTTGCAGATGATGTTGAGGTGATCGGCGTAACGGGCCGCGAGACCGAAGGTCTTCTTCTCGCCGCCACCGCCCAGCATGATCGGCAGGTCGTCGCGGACCCGCGGCTCGTTGAGCGTCGAGTGCGCCTGGTACCACTTGCCGTCGACCTCGGGGTGGCGGCCGCGCAGCATCGGCTCGATGATCTGCAGCGCCTCGTCGAGGCGTTCGAAGCGGTCGGTGAAGGTGCCGAACTCGTAACCCATCTGCTGGTGCTCGAGCTCGTACCACCCGGCACCGATGGCGAGTACCGCGCGACCGGCGCTGACCAGGTCGAGGGTGGTGACGGTCTTCGCCAGCATCGCCGGGTTGCGGTAGGTGTTGCCGGTGACCAGCGTCGACAATTGCACCGATTCCGTGGCGGCGGCGATCGCCGCGAGCAGCGTGTAGGCCTCGAGCATCGGCTCCTCCGGCTTGCCGATGCCGGGCAGTTGGTAGAAGTGGTCCATCACCAGGACGGTGTCGAAGCCGTTCGCCTCGGCCTCCCGCGCCTGCGCGAGGACGGTCGGGACGATGTCGGCGGGCGTTCCCGGGTAGGTGAAGTTGGGGATCTGGTAGCCAAGGCGGATGCTCATGCATCCACGCTAAGTCCTGGAGTGCACTCCAGCGCAAGGGTTGGGCTGCAGTTGGCCGGGTGGTTGCTCATCCTTTCGGATGGCCACCCCGACCCGTCATTCGTACTTCTGACCGTTTCGTTCGTTTCGTCCGGCGGGGACACTTCGACGCATGGGTTTCCACAAGCCGACCGAGACGGTACTGGGTGTCGATTCGGGCGACCGCAACTGGGCCATCGGGTTCGGTGCGGCCATCGGGGTCGCGATCGGCGCCGTGCTGCCGTTGGTCTGGAACTCGATCGACGATGCGGACTGGGTCCCGGCGCACGATCTCGTCTCCGCGATCATGTCGGTCGACATCACCGCCATCGCGTTCCTGCGGCCCGCCGCGCTCGCGGCGGTGGGCGCCGCCCTGATGTGGATCTGGGCGGTCACCCAACCGCGCCTGACCATCAGTGACGACGAGATCGTCGTCGAGCACAAGGGATCCGAGCGGGTGATCCGACGCGAGCAGGTGTCGGGCGCCTATCTCCACGGATCGGCGATCATCATCGACGCCGCCGATGGGCGTCGTCTGTTCGACGAGGATGTCGAAGGCGCGAAGAAGCGCGCGGGTGAGGCATTCCGCCGCCACGGGTATCCCTGGGAGTCGCGGTGATTCTCCGATGAGAATCAGCAGTCTTTCCCGCTGAGCGGGAAACTCTGCTGACTATTGCCAGGTCTCAGTGCTGGTCGGCGAGTTGGGCCATCATCGCGTCGCGAGTCCCGTTGGTCTCGGAGTGACGGAGCGGCAGGACGTTGCGCACGAGGATCTCACGCACGGTCGGATCGGTGTCGATGATCGTCATCACCTCGTCGAGGAACTCCTCGAGCGGCATCGCCCAGTCGGCGTCCGCCTGTCCCGGGACCAGGTCGGTCTGCACGGCGGGAGGCGCCAGTTCGATGACCTGGATCCCGGTGTCGGACAGCTGTATACGGATGGCGTCGGTGAACGCGTGAACGGCCGCCTTGGTGGCGGAGTAGGTCGGGGTGGCCGCCATCGGGGTGAACGCCAGGCCGGAGGAGACCGTGATGATCGTCGCCTCGGACTTGGCGGCGAGGAACTCGGTGAACGCCCCGATCAGCCGGATCGATCCGAGCAGGTTGGTGGTCACCACCTCGACGGCGGTGTCGATGAAGTCGCCGGTGTGCACGTCCTCGGGCTTCATCACCCCGGCCATCGCGATGAGGACGTCGAGGTCGCCGAACCGCGCCTGGACATCGGCTGCGACCGCGGTGATCGAGTCGGGATCGCTGACGTCGAGCTCGACGGTGTGGATGCCGGGATGGTCTGACGCGATCTGGTCCAGCTTCTCGCGTCGACGTCCGGCGACGATGACCGTGTTGCCCGCGTCGTGGAATCGCCGGGCCAGTCCGAGTCCGATCCCGGATGTTCCGCCGGGGATGAACACGGTGTTGCCGGTGGTCTTCATGAGAACTCCTGGGTGTCAGGCCGTGGTCGGCGCTTGGAGGTGAACTCTCTCGAGTCCACTCCGCCGTGGGCCGGACAACAAGGACGCCCTCATCCAGGGATCGCCGCTCCGGGTCAGGCGCGGATCTGTGCCAGGTAGCGCGAGATCCGGCCGATCGCCTCGGTGAGCGTGGCCACGTCGGGCAGCGTCACCAGCCGGAAGTGGTCGGGTTCGAACCAGTTGAACCCGGTCCCGTGGGTGACGAGGATCTTCTCCGCGTGCAGCAGGTCGATGACGAACTGCTGATCGTCGACGATGGGATACACCTCGGGGTCGAGTCGGGGGAAGCAGTACAGCGCGCCCTGCGGCTTCACGCAGCTGACACCGGGGATCTCGTTGAGCAAGCGCCACGCGGTCATCGACTGCTCGTAGAACCGACCTCCCGGGACGATGAGCTCATCGATCGACTGGTAGCCGCCGAGGGCGGTCTGGATCGCGTGCTGGGCGGGCACATTGGCACACATGCGCATGTTGGCCAGCAGTCGCAGCCCCTCGAGGAAGTCGCTCGCGACGTGCTGCGGACCGGTGACCGCGACCCAGCCGCTCCGGTAGCCGCACACCCGGTAGGCCTTCGACAACCCGCTGAACGTCAGGCACAGGACGTCGTCACCCGCGAACGTCGCGGTGTGGTGATGGACCGCGTCGTCGAACAGGATCTTCTCGTAGATCTCGTCGCTCATCAGAACCAGATCGTGGCGGCGGGCGATGTCGACGAACCCGCGGACGATGTCCTCGCTGTAGACCGCGCCGGTCGGGTTGTTCGGGTTGATCAGGACGAGCGCGTGGGTGTTCGGCGTGATCTTGGATTCGATGTCGGCGAGGTCGGGGTTCCAGCCGTTCGACTCGTCGCAGCGATAGTGCACCGGGATGCCGCCGGCCAGGCTGACCGCACCGGTCCACAGCGGGTAGTCGGGTGCGGGGACGAGGATCTCGTTGCCGATGTCGACGAACGCCTGGAGCACCATCGTGATGAGCTCGCTGACCCCGTTGCCGATGAGGATGTCGCCGACGTCGACCGACTTCAGACCGCGCGTCTGGTAGTACTGCGCGACCGCGGTGCGCGCCGACATGATCCCGCGGGCGTCGCTGTACCCCTGCGCGGTGGAGATGTTCTCCACGACGTTGTGCAGGATGGCGCTCGGCGCGTCGAAACCGAACGGCGCCGGGTTGCCGATGTTGAGCTTGAGGATGCGGTGCCCCTGGGCCTCCAGCCGCTCGGCCTCGACGAGGATCGGGCCGCGGACGTCGTATCGGACGTTCCGGAGTCTCTGCGATTGACGGATCTGGCGTGCCATGCGGGTAAGCCTTACACATCGGGGCAACGGGATTTCCCCAGGGGAATTCGCGAGCCAGGGACCGACGAGTCCTGGTTCAGATCGCCCGGACAGACGACCGTGGGGTGCGACACAGGAGGTGAACGCGATGGATCGCGCAGGTTTGGCGGAGTTCCTCTCGCGTCGTCGGGACGCGCTGCAACCGGAGGACGTGGGGTTGCCGCGTGGCGCCCGCCGACGGACCACTGGGTTGCGCCGCGAGGAGGTGGCGCTGCTCGCGGGGATGTCGACGGACTATTACAGCCGCCTCGAGCAGCAACGCGGACCGCACCCGTCGGATCAGATGTTGGCGGCGATCGCCCGCGCCCTGCACCTGTCGCTGGCCGAGAGAGATCACCTGTTCCTGCTCGCGGGCCAGAACACGCCGCGGCGTGCGGTGCGCGGTGACCACGTGACCCCGGGCATGATGCGGATCGTCGACCGCCTGGGTGACACCCCGGCGATGGTCGTCAACAGCGCGGGCGAGACGCTGCTGCAGACCGCGCCCGCGGTCGCGCTCCTGGGTGACGAGACCGTCCACACCGGCTTCGCGCGCAGCGTCACCTACCGCTGGTTCACCGACGCCGACGCCCGGGCCAAGCACCCCGTCGACGACCACGCGATGCACGCGCGGGCGCACACCGCGCGGCTGAGGACCGCAGCGACCGCGGAGGGGCCGACCTCCCGGGCCGCCGAGGTCGCCACCGCGCTGCTCGAGGTGAGCCCGGCGTTCGCCGAGCACTGGAGCAGGCACGACGTCGACACCACGCTGCCCGATCAACGAAAGCGGTTGCTGCATCCGGAACTCGGGTTGATCGAGGTCCACTGCCAGACGCTGCTCGATCCCGACCAATCGCAGAGCCTGCTGGTCTACACCGCCACCCCGGGCAGCGAGAGCCACGAGAAGCTGTCGATGCTGGCCGCGGTGAGCGGCTGAGCCCTTGCTTCGCCATCCGCGGCAGCTACCGACATCTGCGACGGATGCAGGTGCCGCGTCTGCGTCGAACTGCCGCGGATTGCGCCGTCCGGTACTGCGGCCGTGACGCTCAGCGGGTGACGGCCGACGTCCGCATCGTGGCGGCGACCGTGAGCGTCGCCGCCAGGACCGCACCGGACGCGGCGATCACGGCCAGGGCGAGGACCGAGTGTGCGACGGTCGCGATCACGACCACCTCGGCGACGACCACCGCCCACGGCACGACGGCGATCCGCGTGCGTTCCCGGGCGATCGCCGCGAGCAGGGCCACCTGCAGGATCGCGAGTGCGCCACCGGTGATCGCGAACAACCACAGCAGCCCGGCGACCGGCCGGTAGTCGTCGCCGATGACGACCGGCACCAGCGGTCCGCCGATCAGGGCCCCCACCGTCGTGACGCCCGCCAGACCGATCAGGACCGCGACTCCCGTTCGGAGCGCACCCGACGACCGTTGCGCGTCGGCCAGACGGGGGAACAGGACGAGACCGATGGCCTGCGGCAGCCAGAACGCCACCTTGCTCGCGACGGTCCCGAGTGCGTAGACGCCCGAGTCGTGTTCACTCAGCACGACGCGGGCGAGCAACAGGTCCACCGACGTTGCCGAGATCAGCACCAGCTGAACCTGCGAGGCGTGCAGCACCGTGATCGGCGAGAGCCGTCCGCCCGGATCCCCCGCGCCGCCGGACGCGAGGCCGCGCATCCCGGTCTGCCACGCGACGATGCCCACCGCGACCACCGCGCCGAGCATCGTCGCGACCAGCGCGTCGGCCGATCCGCCGCCGACGGCCAGTGCGATCAACGGCGGCACGGTGCGCACCACACCGACCATTCCGATCACCCACGCCAGGCGGTGGAACTGCCCGCGGCCCTGCAGGATCCCCTGGCCCACGCTGATGAGCACCAGCAGGGGTGCGACCGCCATCGCGGCGGCGGTCGCGGTGAACCCGGTGTGGGCCAGCGTCATCACGGGGGCCACGGCGAGCGCCGCCAGCACGGCGACGGCCATCGCGGTGACGCCGCCGAGACGCAGCAGCGAGCCGACCGGGCGACCCGTCACCACCTCGCGCGCGGCCACCGCCTGCAGAGCGAGCGCCGGGACGCCGAGTACGAGGGTGGCCTGCAGCAGGACCGCGAACTCGCCGTACGAGCTGGTCGACAACCACGCGCTGGCCGGGAGGTGCACCAGATAGGCGCACACGTTGGCCACCATGCTGCCGACGGCGACCTGACCCATCGACGACGCGAGTGAGACGCCGGACGACACGCGGGGTGCGCCCGCCCGTTGCCCTGTCGCCATGAGGTCGAGTCTGTCAGTCCGCACTAGGGTCGGTTCCCATGACTCGCGTCCGCAGCCTCGTGACGCTGTGGGGATTCAGTGTCGGGGCGGCGGCGCTCATCCTGGCGCCGGTGCTGCGCGGGGTCATCGGCGACGGCAACGCCCTGCTCTACCGCGACGCGGTGTCGACGCCACGCAGCTTCGTCACCGACACCGCCCTGGGGCTGGGCGAGACCCCGGCACGCGCGGTCCCGCAGGACTGGCTGATCGCGATCGCGAGCCACGTCGTCGACGGGTCGCTGATCGTTCTCGGACTGACCTTCCTCGCTCTCGTCCTCGCCGGGGTGGGCGCGGGCCTGCTCGCGCTGCGCGTCGTCCCCGCCGCCCGCACCCCGGGCGCGCTGGCCGCGGCGACCCTGGCCATCTGGAATCCCTTTGTCGCCGAACGACTTCTGCAGGGGCAATGGAGTCTGCTCGTGGGCTACGGAGCGCTGAGCTGGATCGTCTGGTCGGCGCACCGATGCCTCGTCGCGCCGACCCGCGGCACCTGGCTGAGCCTGCTCGCCTGGTCGGCGGTCGCCGGACTCACACCCACCGGATCGTTGTTCGCCGCGGCCGCGGTCGTCGCGGTCCTGGTGGTCCCGGTGCTGTGCGACCCGACGGCCGCCGCTCGCGACCGAGCGGTGCGGGTCATCGGATCTGCGGCCGTGGTCGTCCTCGCGAGCCTGCCGTGGCTGGTCGCATCCGTGCTCACCTCGGCCGGCGCGACGTCCGACAGCACCGCCGTCGACGCGTTCGCCGCTCGCGCCGAGACCGGCCTGGGCACCCTCGGATCCCTCGCCGGCCTCGGCGGCATCTGGAACGCCGACGCGGTACCGTCCACCCGCTCCGGCGTCTGGGCTCCGGTGGCGACCGCCTGCCTGCTCGCGGTCATCGCCGTCGGCGGTACGCAGGTGTGGCGACGGCGCCGCCGGATCCCGGTGCTGCAGAACCTCTTCTGGCTCGCACTGGTGACGGTGGTCCTCGTCGCCCTGGCCGCGACCGGTCCCGGGCGCGCGGTGCTCGGGTGGATCGTCGACACCGTGCCGGGCGTCGGGCTGTTCCGCGACACCCAGAAGTGGGTCGCGCTGCTCGTGCCGTTCTACGCGGTCGCCGCGGCGTTCGCTGTGCAGGCCATCGGCCGGTGGGTTCCGCGGGGCCTCGCCGCGGTCGTCGCGATCGGACTGATCGCGCTCCCCCTGCCCGACCTGGCGTGGGGCGTGGGCGGCTCGGTCGACACCGTGGCCTACCCGCGCGACTGGGCGGCCGTCGCGCGGATCGTCCCGGCCGACTCCGGTGACGTCGCCGTCGTCCCGGACGGCACCAATCGTCGCTACGCCTTCACCGGTGGCGTGGTGTCCCTCGACCCCGCGGCGCGGATGCTGCGTGCGCCGGTGGTGAGCACGGGGGAACTGAGCGTCGGCGGCACGGCAGTCGACCGCCCCGACCGGTCGAGGGCCACCGACGTCGCCCACGTCCTGGCGCGCGGTGGACCTTCCGGCCGCCTCGCCGAGCTCGGGGTCGGGTGGGTGCTCGTCGAGGACGGATCGGCGCCCGCGACGGTGCGGGATCTCGCCGCCGCCTTCCGCGGGCCCACGCTCACGCTGTACCGGGTCCCCGATCCCGATGTGGTCCGCGCATCCGCGATCGACCGCACCCTGTCGTGGAGCGCACACGGCATCTGGCTCGGGATCATCGTGCTCGGATTTCTCGGAGCCGCCATCGGCGCCGGGCGACGACTGGTCCAATGGACCGCGTGACCGCAGACATCACCGAGACCCTGCAGAGGATCGCCGACGCCGCGGAGATCCGCGCGCTGAAGTACCGCTACCTGCGCACCCTCGACACCAAGCAGTGGGACGAGTTCACCGCGACCCTGACCGAGGACGTCACCGGCGAGTACGGGGCGTCGTTGAGTTTCTCCGACCGGGACACCCTCGTGACGTTCATGCGGACGTCACTGGGGACCGCCGACATCATCACCGAGCACCACGTCGGGCACCCGGAGATCGAGGTCACCGGTGACACCGCCACCGGCCGCTGGTATCTGCAGGACCGGGTGATCGCGCCGGGCGCGCAGTTCATGCTGTTCGGCGCGGCGATCTACGCCGACACCTACCGACGCACGCCGGAGGGGTGGCGGATCAGTTCGACCGGCTACGAGCGGACCTACGAGGCGACGCTGTCGTTGGCCGACGTGCCCAGCTTCGCGCTGTCCACCGGGCCGGCGATCCATCTGCCCGAGACCGCCGCGGATGCGACCAGCGCGACGGCGTCGGCGGTCGCCGACCAGGAGTAGCCCGCCACCCGCTCGCGTCCGGCCGCGCCGAGAGCAGCACGCCGGTCGTGGTCGGTGAGCAGGTCCGCGGTGACCCGCGCCAGGTCGTCGCGGTCGGCGGCGAGCACACCGGTGACGCCGTCGATCACCGAGTCGGTCAGACCGCGCGACGACCGGTAGCCGATGGTCGGGACGCCGTGCTGGGCCGCCTCGATGACCGCGAGGCCCCACCCCTCGGTGCGCGAGGGCATCAGGTGCAGGTCGGCGGCGGCGAGGACGGCATGCTTGGTGGCCTCGTCGACGTAGCCGTGGAACGTGACGTGGTCGTCGATGCCGAGCTCGGAGGCCACCACCCGCAGTCGGTCGCCCCACCAGCCGTCACCGACGACGTCGAGATGGATCCCCGGTCGCGACTCCCGGAGCCGTGCGACGACCTCGAGGGCGTCCTCGATCTGCTTGTGCGGCACCAGCCGCGACACCACACACAGCCGATCACCGGGCGACGACGACCCATCACCGGGCGACTTCGTCGCGGGCGGCCGGGCGTGTGCCGGGATCGGGTCGCTGCCCGCACGGACCACCGCGACCCGCTCGGCCTCGACACCGAGTGCGTGGAGGTCGGTGGCCGACGGGTCGGAAACGGTCAGGTACTGGTTGCGGCGGTGCACCCACGGCGAGATGCGGGACTCGATGAGCCAGCCCAGGCCCCCGAGCAACCGTCCCGCGACGGGCCACTGCGCGCGATGGCAGTGGTGCACGAGTACCACCACCGGCGCACGGGTCACGGCCGCGGCGAAGAACGGGATGCCGTTCTGGGTGTCGATGACGACGTCGGGACGGATCCCGGCCAACGGTCCACGCCCGAGACGGCCGGCCAGGATCGCGCCGAGTGCGCGCGGATAGACCGACAGTCGGCCACCGCCTCGCGAGATGCGGATTCCGTCGCGCATCTCGGTCGCGCTCGCACCCGGATAGCCTGCCGTACGCAGGGTGACGGTGACGCCGCGGCGGGCCAGCTCGGCACCGACCCGCTCGAGGTAGCGCTCGCTGCCGCCGCCCTGGGGGTGGTCGGTGTCGCGCCAGCAGAGCAGCAGCACCTCGCGAGGCAACGATGCCTCGACAACCTGCTGTTCCACTCTGTGACCTCTCCACGACCCCGCCCGGGCGGGCGGATCTCCCCCGCGAGGGTAGCGGCCCGACGTCCGGACACCGGCGATCAGGGCGGTGCCACTAGTGTCGTGGCCGTGCCCGACCGGATCCCTGTGCCCCAGCACGGCGCCCGTCGATTCGCCCGTCGGGCCACGCTGCGACGCGCGGCCGGACTGCTGAACGACTTCCGGTTCGAACAGACCGATCCCGACCGCTTCTACTCAGCGCTGGCGCGGGATTCGGTCGAGCTCATCGCCGACCTGTACCCCGACCCCCTCGACGGCGCGGTCGTCGTCGACGTCGGTGGGGGCCCGGGCTATTTCGCCGACGGCTTTCGGGACCGCGGTGCCCGGTACATCTCGGTGGAACCCGATCCGGCCGAGATGCACGCGGCCGCGCTGCCGCATCAGGCGAGCATCCGCGCCTCCGGCATGGATCTGCCGTTCGCCGACGGTTCGATGGATGTGTGCTTCTCGTCGAACGTGGCCGAGCACGTCGCACAACCGTGGCGAATGGGCTCGGAGATGCTGCGCGTCACGCGATCCGGCGGGATCATGGTGCTGTCGTACACCCTCTGGTACGGGCCGTTCGGTGGCCACGAGATGGGGCTCACGCACTACCTCGGCGGGGCCCGTGCCGCGCGTCGATACACCCGCCGACACGGCCATCCACCCAAGAACCTCTACGGCACCAGCTTGTTCGCGGTCACCGCGGCCGACGGTCTGCGGTGGGCCGCGACCGTAGACGCCGACGACGCGACCCTGATCGCCGCCTTCCCACGCTATCTGCCCCGGTGGATGTGGTGGGTCATGCGGGTACCGGGAGTACGAGAGGTGCTGGGCAGCAACCTCGTTCTCGTGTTCCGACGGACCTGAGCCGGGCAGGCGTCAGCGTGCTGGCGCCGCGCATCGCAGCAGACCGGTGGACGATGTCGATGTGTCGAGCACGCGGCCGTCGAGCGTGATGGTGCAGGTGACCTGACCCTGCAGCACCACCGCGGTCAGCGATGCCGTCCCGGACACGTCGGTGGCGACCGCCCACGGCGGGTTGATCAACCGCGGCGAGATCTTGATCGTGCTGCCCGCCGCGTAGGTGAGTCCGAGGATCTGCCCGTTCCCGCTCAGCGAGTACAGGATCTGTCCCGGGGCCGCCGACGCCGACGGCTGCGCGCCGGGGACGCCGGACGTCGGTGGCGTGGATTCCTCGGTCGGGGCCAGGAAGTCGTCCGTGGTCTCGACCGTCGACGAGGTGGCGGGGGTCGCGACGTCGTCGCCGTCACTGCTGCTCACGAGGAAGTAGCCGGCCACCAGCACGATGACCACCAGCAGCGCGACGACCGCGGCGATCAGCCACAGGGTGCGCGATGAACCGCCACCGGGCGGCGGGGCCGTCGCCGCGCCGTCGCCGGGGTACTCCCCGGGCGGGTACTGGTTCGG
>NZ_JAEMTF010000067.1 GCF_016462415.1 Williamsia sp.
CGAGCAGGCCGCGAAGATCATCGCCGGCACCGCTCGGTCGATGGGCATCACGGTCGACGGCTGAGTCGTCACACCAGACAATCGAAAGCGTGGGAGGACCGGCTTCGGTCCGCACACCACCAATCCGCAACCGCTGCGGAGAAGGAAAGAAGCACCATATGAGCAAGAAGAGCAAGGCCTACCAGGCCGCCGCCGAGAAGATCGACAAGGACAACCTGTACAGCCCGCTGGAGGCTGCAGCGTTGGCCAAGGAGACGGCGTCGACCAAGTACGACCCGACCGTCGAGGTCGCCATCCGTCTCGGCGTCGACCCCCGCAAGGCCGACCAGATGGTCCGCGGCACCGTCAACCTGCCGCACGGCACCGGTAAGACCGCCCGCGTCATCGTGTTCGCCGTCGGTGACAAGGCCGCCGAGGCCACCGCCGCCGGCGCCGACGAGGTGGGCGCCGAGGACCTGATCGAGAAGATCCAGGGCGGGTGGCTCGACTTCGACGCCGCCATCGCCACCCCGGATCAGATGGCCAAGGTCGGACGCATCGCACGCGTCCTGGGCCCGCGTGGTCTGATGCCCAACCCGAAGACCGGCACCGTGACGCCCGACGTCACCAAGGCCGTCAACGAGATCAAGGGCGGAAAGATCAACTTCCGCGTCGACAAGGCGTCGAACCTGCACCTGGTGATCGGCAAGGCGTCGTTCGACCAGAAGCAGCTCGCCGAGAACTACGGCGCCGCGCTCGACGAGGTCCTGCGCGCCAAGCCGTCGGCCTCGAAGGGTCGCTACCTGCGCAAGGTCACCGTCTCGACCACGTCGGGCCCGGGTATCCCGGTCGACCCGGCGCGCAACCGGAACTACACCGAAGACGAAGCCTGAGCTTCTGAACTCCTGACGAGCAGCAGCCGCGACGCCCCGAGCGTCGCGGCTGTTGCCGTCTTCAGGTGAGTCCGTCGAGGTGATCGGCGAACTCGCCCGCGTGCGACAGCATCGCCATGTGACCGCCACCGATGACGTCTGGTTCGACCCCGAGGCGGTCGGCGACGACGCGACGCATGAACGACTCGGGGAAGAACCGGTCGTCGCGGAACAGCACGAATCGGGTGTCGACGTCCGGCAACGCCGACCCGGGCCAGATCTGCGTCGCGGGGGTGTCGGACTGTCGTCGTTCGATCTGCTCGGCGACCACATCCGGCGCGACCCCGTTGTAGAACAGCGCGTCGAAGTCGTCGGGGTCGTAGGCCTGCGACGCCGCGGCCTCGCGCTGGGCCTGCGCCGTGCCGGTGGCGGCCCACCACTGTTCGGGTCGCTCGCCGGGGCGCGGGATCATCGCCGAGGCGAAGACCAGCATCGACGCGTCGACCAGGGGACACGCGAGGGGAGCGGTGAAGCCGCCGAAGGAGTGCGCGACGACGATCGGCCGGTCGGCGTCGGCGGGCGTCTGGGCGGCGACCGCGGCGGCGTAGGCGGTCAGGTCGGCGTCGTCGTCCTCGCACGGGAGGTCGATGGGAATCCCTCGGTGAGAGCGATCGGCCAACTCCGACACCAGGATCCGCCAGTAGGACGGATCGGAACCGCCTCCGGGGACCAGCAGGAATGTCGCCATCGGGTCACGCTCCGATCGGATGATGGGGCCACGAGGTGTCCGTTTCATCCTGGCACGTGAACCGTGGAACCGTCCGGCGCTCTCAGTAGTCTTATCCTCATGCGCGACGACAAGCTCCTGACCCGGATCGCCGGCCTCCTGCGCCAGGCCGAGGGCACCGACAACGAGCACGAGGCGCAGACCTTCATGCAGGCGGCGCAGCGGTTGGCGACGTCGGCCTCGATCGATCTCGCCGTGGCGCGCGCGCACGATCCGGCGGCGGCGCGGACGGCGCCGGTGGCGCGGCAGATCGCGATCGGTACCGCCGGCAAACGGGGTCTGCGGACCTACGTGGCGTTGTTCGTGGCCATCGCCCACGCCAACGACATCAAGGTCGACGTGGCGAGCAACTCCACCTTCGTTCTCGCGTATGGCTTCTCGGGCGACATCGACAGCACCGAGGCGCTCTACAGCTCGCTGGTCGTGCAGATGGTCGCCGCGAGCGACGCCTACCTGAAGTCGGGGGTCTACAAGTCCGAGACGGCGGCCAAGGTGGTCACCGACCGGTCGCGGTGGCGGACACGTCGCGTCGTCGAACACACGCCGTTGTCGCCGATCACCGCACGGCTCAACTTCCAGTCGGCGTTCGCCGAGCGGATCGGGCTGCGACTGACCGAGGCCAGGGACGAGGCGCGCGCCGACGCGGTTCGCGAATCCGCCGACCGTCCGAGCGGCTCGACGCAGGTGGCGTTGCGCGACAAGGAGATAGCCGTGGTCGACTTCCATCGCGAGGAGTCGACGGCGCGGGGGACCTGGCGTGGGTCGAGTGCGTCGGCGGGGTACTCGGAGGCGGCGCGCCGGGCCGGCGACCGGGCCGGACGTAGCGCGCGGATCGGGGCACCCGAGGAACTCGACGGCACCCGGGGGGCGTTGGACCGACGATGACCGGTCCTCCGCGCGACACCCAGCGCGCCCTGTTCTACGAGGCGGAGTCGGCCGTGCACAACCTGTTCGCGGCGCCGGGGCCGACGGTCGAGATCGCGGGGGCGCACCTGACCCTGCCGCCCGAGGCACGTTTCGGTTCGGTGGAATCGGCCCGTCGCTATGTCACGCAGGTGCTCTCCCGGGACTCGGTCCGTCGGCGCTTCCCGCGCGCGACGATCGATGTCGAGGTGCGCTCACGTCGAGGTCACCGCAGCGCCCACTACGAATCACCCACGGATCCGGCCGTCGCGCCCACCATCGCCCTGCCGGAGATGGCCGACGGACGGTGGGCGCTGCGCGAACTGGTGGTGCTGCACGAACTGGCCCACCACCTGATGGAGCCGGGGCACCCGGCGCACGGTGCGCGGTTCGCGTCGACCCTGATCGAGTTGGTCACCGACGTGCTCGGGCCGGAGGCCGGGTTCGTCTACCGCGTGATCCTCACCGACAGCGGGATCGCGGTGCGCTGACCGTGGGCGGACGGCGTGCGCTGTTAGCGTGACGACGTCACCGGATGCATGCGCTGGAGGAGCCGAGATGTCACTTCGCGAGGTCGAGTTCACGTCGAGCAACCAGCGCGACACCGTCTACGGCTGGATCTACGAGCCGGTGCGCCCGGCGCGGGGCATCATCCAACTGATCCACGGGCTCGGCGAGCACTCGCGGCGCTACCTCCCGCTGATCACCGCGCTGCTCGATGCGGGGTTCGTGGTCGCGGCCGACGATCACGCCGGTCACGGCAAGACCGCGATGACCTCCGGCATCTGGGCCGACGCCGGCGAGCACGCCGATCGCGTCGTCGTCGACGACGAGCGCACCCTGCGATCGATCACCCGCGAGCTACACCCGGACCTGCCGTACGTGATCTTCGGCCACTCGTGGGGGTCGATGATCGCGCGCGGCCTCGTCAGCGGTGACAGCGACGGAGTCGACGGGCTGATCATGTGCGGCATCGCGGCCGGCATCCACGGGATCGAGAACCTCCTCGACCGGCAGGCGCTCGCAGCCGAGGCCGACACCGAGGCGCCGGCGGCCCAGGTCTACGTGGCGTCGATGTTCGACGGGTTCATCTCCCGCTACGAACCCGGATCCGGCCCCACGGCCTGGGTGGCTCGCGATCCCGACGTGGTCCGCGACCATGCCGTCGATCCACTGAACAACTTCGGGGCGCCGATGTCGGTGCGGTTCCTCGCCGGTTTCGTCGACCTCTACGATGCGGCCAACTCCGACGAGTGGTACCCGTCGGTCCGCGCGGACCTGCCGGTTCTGATCCTGGCCGGCGATGCCGATCCGGTCACCGGCTTCGGTGAGGGTGCCTACCGCGTGGCCAATCAGCTCGTCCGCACCGGGCACGACGATGTCCGCACCCGCGTCTACACCGGGTTCCGCCACGAGGTCCACAACGAGCCCGAGATCCGCGACGAGGTCGCCGCGGAGATCATCGACTTCGCGACCCGCTGCGTCGAGCGCCCGGTCTAGGTCCGCAGCCGCCCACTCGACGTCCGTAACCGCCCAGTCGACGTCCGCAGCCGCCCACTCGACGTCCGCATCCGCCCGGTGGACGGGTGGTCACCAGTCGGGATCGCCGATCGCGCGGAACGACAGGTAGCTGGGGTGATGTGGGTCGAGGACGAGGTCCTGTCGGCGGCCATGCGCACGGATCAGGTCGGGAACGACCGTCAGGTACCGCGGCACGCTGCCCGCGTAGATGTCGACGCGCAGGCGGTGGCCGATGTCGAGCACCGCGTCGGTGGGCACGAGATCCACGTCGATCGGCAGCGGGACGCCTGCCGGGACCGGCAGCTTGCGCTTGTGACTGAGGTAGTGGTGCGCGACGAGCAGACTGCCGTCCTCGGCGTACTCCGACAACGACGGGTCGATGGCCCGGTTCGACACGGTCAGAGCACCGTTGGTGAGCACCGTCGACGTGCCGTCCGGTGCCACGTCGTTGACGGTCACCGCCCAGATGCCCTCCTGGCCCGAGGTGGAGACGAACAGGCGCAGGTTGAGCGCGCCGCTGATCTGGGTCCGTTCGGTGACCGGCGCGGAGGAGAACGTCAGACCGCCGGCCTCCTGGTAGCGGGCGTCGCGACCGAAGTCCTTGCCCAGGACCATCGTGATCCCGGCGGTTACCTGGGTCATGTCCCGCGACCGCAACCCGCGCATGTCCGGGCGGACCGGGAGTGATGCCTTCGAGGGCGACCGGCTCGACCCCAGCGAGCCGTCGAAGGCCGAGTGCGCCGCCGTACCCGAGGGGGAGTCGGACAGGAACAGCCGTCGGACCGACGCGCCGGCGCGGGGGAAGCTGTCACCCGCGGTCCAGGAACCGCCCTGCTGCTCGAGGGTGACCGGACCGTAGTTGTCGACGCCGTTGTCGATTCCCTTGAGCCACTTGTCGAACCACGCGCGCTCGAGGACGTCGACCCGCGGCGGGTGTGCCGCGCTGCCGAATCCCGACCCGGCGTCGAGGTGGTATCCGTCGGACACGACCAACTGCTTGCGCCCGGGCTGCATCTGCAGGTGGGAGTAGATCGACGTCGCGCTGCGCCCGAACAGGTCGTGCCACCCACCGAACAGGAAGGTGGGGACGTCGATCTTCGAGACGTCCGGATCGCGCTCGTCGAAGTAGGGGTCGTCGTAGACGCGGTCGTCGCGGCCGGTGAGGAATCCCCAGGCCAGAGAACCGACCTCGGTGGCGGGCGACGCGACGCGGTTGGCCAGCCAACGCAGGCTGGTGCCGCGGCGCAGATCGCGGGCGGCGGTCGCCGGGTTCGGGATCCACTTGAGGACGTTGACGATCGAGAGCCAGAGCGGAATGAAGGCCGAGGGCAGACCGCCGGTGATGTAGATGTCGCGGACGATGTCCTCGCACCCCTCCACGGCGAACACGGCCTCGAGTCCGGCTGGGCGCTTGTCGGCGGCCTGCAGGGAGTTGATGGCCGAGTACGACCAGCCGGCCAGACCGAGTCGACCGTTCGACCACGCCTGACGGGCGACCCAGGCGAGGATCTCCACGGAGTCCTTCTGTTCCCGTGCCCCCAGGATCTGCCACTTCCCGTGCGACGCCCCGGTGCCGCGGACGTCGACGATGACCTGCGTGTATCCGCTGCGCACGAGGTTCCGGTTGATCCCGAACACGTCGAACACGCCACCGGAGAGCGTCCGGGTCAGGTCGGTGACACCACTCAGGGCCGTCCCGCTCAGGTCGACCTTGCCCGCGAGACCCGACATCGCCCGGCCGATCAACGGCGCGTGGACGGACTGGTCCAGCAGGTCGAGCAACGCCCTGTTGTAGGGGTTGATGTTGACGATCGTGGGGTAGCGCGTGGACACCGCGCGCCGGGTCGCGTCGGCCGGGCGGATCACGGTCGCGCGCAGGCGGACACCGTCGGACATGGTGATCTCGACATCACGGTCGATGGACACGTGCGGATACTGCAGCGGGCCGTCGACGAGTTGGCGCCAGCGGATCGCGTCCGCGCCGCCGGTGGGGTCACCGAGGGGCAGGGTCGGGAGGGGAGTGGGTCGCGGGCGCCGCTCACCGAACCCGTCGGGCGCGGTACCCCCTGGTACGGACTCGTCAGGATCAGCTGGAACCGTCATCGCCGTCTGCCTCGCTGTTGCGTGACGAGTGCCAGGGGCATGTGGTGTGGATCAGCCCTGGTGACCACGTCATCGTGGACCGGAAGTGTGTGTGGTGCACATCACGACCGATGTTCTCCAGCGAATGTAACCCAGCCTATTGAGGTCCGACACGGGGGCTGGGGACTTTGTGATCAGAGCGCGATCGGAGTCCGGATGGTTGTTATCAAATCTACATAAAAGGTACGTCTGTACGGCTTTGTGTCCACCGGGCGTCGTGGATTTGTCCAGGACACGAGGCTGCGGCTACTCTGGGACCTCGGTACCCGCCGACGTGAGTCGATCGGGTTCCTCAGTTCAACCACAGACCGTTGGTCGACGTCCGCCCCAGGTGGATGTTCGAAGGTCCGGCCGATGCCGGCGACCCACGCAGGGTGAACGTGGTGAAAGTCCGTGACTGCTCGCGCTGCGAGCGTTCGCCCTCTGCGCCCCGTGGCCCTGTGCCCGGGGCGTTCGTCGTCGGTGGGGTCGTCTCGACCAACCCGAATCGACATGAGAGGAGGCGAAGTATGGCCAAGTCCGACAAGGTCGCCGCAGTCGCGGAGATCTCCGAGCAGTTCAAGGGCTCCACGGCAACCGTCATCACGGAATACCGTGGTCTGTCCGTCAAGCAGCTCTCTGACCTGCGTCGTTCACTCGGCGAGGGCGCAACCTACTCCGTCGCCAAGAACACCCTGGTCAAGCGCGCCGCAGCTGATGCTGGCGTTGCTGGACTCGACGAGCTGTTCGTCGGTCCGACCGCGATCGCCTTCATCGAGGGCGAGCCGGTCGAGGCTGCGAAGGCGATCAAGACCTTCGCCAAGGACAACAAGGCTCTCATCATCAAGGGCGGATACATGGACGGCCGCGCGCTGTCCGTGGCCGAGATCGAGCAGATCGCCGACCTTGAGACCCGAGAGATCCTGCTGTCCAAGCTCGCCGGTGCCATGAAGGGCAACTTGGCAAAGGCCGCGGGTCTGTTCAACCAGCCCGCATCGCAGGTCGCGCGTCTCGCCGCGGCCCTGCAGGAGAAGAAGTCCGCCGAGGGCGGCGCCGAGGCAGCGGACACCGCAGCCGACGCACCGACCGAGGCTGCCGAATAAGCGCACCCGCGCCCATCACCACCCCAGGAACATTCCCCCGATCCGGGGGACAACAGGAAGGACGCCACCATGGCGAAGCTCAGTGCTGACGAGCTCATCGATCAGTTCAAGGAACTGACCCTGCTGGAGCTCAGCGATTTCGTGAAGAAGTTCGAAGAGGTCTTCGAGGTCACCGCGGCCGCCCCGGTCGCCGTTGCCGCCGCAGGCGCCCCGGCTGCCGCCGAGGCCGCTGTCGAGCAGGACGAGTTCGACGTCGTCCTCGAGAGCGCCGGCGACAAGAAGATCCAGGTGATCAAGGTCGTCCGCGAGGTCGTCTCCGGACTGGGCCTCAAGGAGGCCAAGGATCTCGTCGAGAGCGCCCCCAAGGCGATCCTCGAGAAGATCGACAAGGACGCTGCCGAGGCGGCCAAGGCCAAGCTCGAAGAGGCCGGCGCCAAGGTGTCCGTCAAGTAAGACGCACCGTTGGATCGTTAACCTACTTTTCGGTAGGTTCACCGCAAGGACCACCCCGCACGCGGGGTGGTCCTTGTTATATGTCCAGGTCCAGGACCTTTTTTTATGCGAATCTAAGAAATGTGGAGTTGATGTTCGTCGATGGCGAACCGTGGGTTAGAGTGACTCGAACCACAAGCCGGGGCGGGTCATCTAGAGGAGTCAAACGTGGGTGTTGAGGTCAGTGTCGAGGGACTTACGAAGTCCTTCGGTTCTCAGAACATCTGGCGGGATGTCACTCTCACGCTCCCGGAGGGCGAGGTCTCGGCTCTGCTGGGGCCCTCGGGTACCGGCAAGTCGGTGTTCCTCAAGGCCCTGATCGGGCTGCTGCACCCGGAGCAGGGTTCGGTGATCGTCGACGGCACCGACATCACCAAGTGCTCGTCGAAAGAGCTCTACGAGATCCGCAAGCTGTTCGGTGTGCTGTTCCAGGACGGTGCGCTGTTCGGCTCGATGAGCCTGTTCGACAACACGGCCTTCCCGCTGCGCGAGCACACCAAGAAGTCCGAGTCCGATGTGCGCTCGATCGTGATGGAGAAGTTGGACCTGGTGGGTCTGGCCGACGCCGGTGACAAGCTGCCCGGTGAGATCTCCGGTGGTATGCGCAAGCGCGCCGGTCTGGCCCGCGCGCTGGTCCTCGACCCGCAGATCATCCTGTGCGACGAGCCCGACTCGGGTCTGGACCCGGTGCGTACCGCCTACATCTCGCAGCTGTTGATCGACATCAACGCGCAGATCGACGCGACGATCCTGATCGTGACGCACAACATCAACATCGCCCGGACCATCCCGGACAACATCGGCATGCTGTTCCGCAAGGAGCTGGTCATGTTCGGTCCTCGTGAGGTCCTGCTGACCTCCGAGGAGCCCGCGGTCAAGCAGTTCCTCTCCGGTGACCGTTTCGGTCCGATCGGTATGTCCGAGGAGAAGGACGACGCGACCGCCGCGCAGGAGAAGGAACTCGAGGACGCCGGTATCGGTGGTGGCGGCACGAAGGACGACTTCTCCGAGATCATCCCGCAGGTGCAGCCCAATCCGGGTATGCCCGAGCGCAAGGCGTCGGCGCGGCACCGCGAGCGCGTCGAGGAGATGCTGCACGAGCTGCCCGAGAACGCCCAGCAGGCGATCCGGGAATCCCAGTCGCAGGAAGACGACATCCGTCGCGCGAACGCCGAGGGCATGGACCGCCAGAACAACAAGAACGGCAACAACGGTGGCGGCAACGGCAACAACGGTGGCGTCAACACCGAGAAGCAGTACGCCGGGTCCAACGACAACACCGAGCAGTTCCCCGCCTACCGAGCCGGCGGCAACCCCGCCGGTAACTCCTGATGATCATCACTGCCGTGGAGGCCACTAAATGAGCGGAGCCACCACACGTGGCGTCGATCGGGTGACTCAGGCCGGAACATCTGCACTCACGCAGACGGGCAACATCGTCCAGCTCTTCGTGGATGTCGCTCGCCAGAGTGTCGTGCGCCCGTTCCAGCTCCGAGAGTTCATCCAGCAGGCGTGGTTCATCGCCAGCGTCACGATCCTTCCGACCGCACTGGTCGCGATCCCGTTCGGCGCCATCGTGTCGCTGCAGACCGGATCGCTGATCAAGCAGCTCGGCGCGGAGTCGTTCACCGGCGCCGCCAGCGTCCTGGTGGTGGTCCAGCAGGGCGCGCCCCTGGTGACGTCCCTGCTGATCGCGGGTGCGGCCGGATCGGCCGTGGCGGCCGACATCGGCTCCCGGACGATCCGCGAGGAGATCGACGCGATGCGCGTGCTGGGCATCAACCCGATCCAGCGGCTCGTCGTCCCCCGTGTCCTCGCGATGATCCTGGTCGCGGCGCTGCTCAACGGCCTCGTCTGCGTCGTCGGCATCGGCGGTGGTTACTTCTTCAACGTGGTCGTCCAGAACGGCACGCCCGGTGCGTATCTCGCATCGTTCAGCGCCCTGGCGCAGCTGCCCGACCTCTACGTCGCGACCCTGAAGGCCATCGTGTTCGGCGCGATCGCCGGCGTCATCGCCTCCTTCAAGGGACTGTCCCCCAAGGGCGGACCCAAGGGTGTGGGCGAGGCGGTCAACCAGAGCGTGGTCATCACCTTCCTGCTGCTGTTCTTCGCCAACCTGATCATCACGGCCGTGTACTTGCAGATCGTCCCCGCCAAGGGTTCGTAGGGGAGTGAATCGATGACCATCGCAAAGAGCAGGGCCGACGAGCTCAACTATCGGCTCAAGAAGGTCGCACAGGCACCGCTGCAGGTGCTCGACGGCGCCGGCGACCAGATGTCGTTCTACGGACGCGCCGTCGGGTGGGCGCCCCGGACGATCAAGCACTACCCCAAGGAGCTGCTGCGGCTGCTCGCCGAGGTCGCCTTCGGTGCCGGTGGTCTCGCCGTCATCGGCGGCACGATCGGCGTCATGGTCCTGCTGACCGGTTTCACCGGTGTCGTCGTCGGTCTGCAGGGCTACGCGGCCCTCGACCAGATCGGCTCGCAGGCACTGACCGGCTTCCTCTCGGCCTACGTCAACACCCGTGAGGTCGCGCCGCTCGTCGCCGGCCTCGCACTGTCGGCAACCGTCGGCTGTGGCTTCACCGCCCAGCTCGGCGCCATGCGGATCTCCGAGGAGATCGACGCGCTCGAGGTCATGGCCGTCCCGTCGGTGCCGTTCCTCGTCACCACCCGCGTGCTGGCCGGCTTCATCGCGGTCATCCCGCTCTACGTGCTCGGCCTGCTCGCCGCCTATCTCGCGACCAGGGTGGTCAACACCCAGTTCAACGGTCAGTCGACGGGCTCCTACGACCACTACTTCAATCTCTTCCTGCCACCTGCAGATGTGTTGTGGTCGTTCGGCAAGGTGCTGGTGTTCGCCTTCGTGATCATCCTGGTGCACTGCTACTACGGCTACAACGCCAGCGGCGGCCCGGCCGGCGTCGGCGTGGCCGTGGGTCGCGCGGTCCGATCGGCGCTGGTCCTCATCGCCGTTCTCGATTTCTTCCTCGGTCTCGCCATCTGGGGCACCGACACGACAGTCAGGGTGGCGGGCTGATCCATGGCTACTCTTCGTAGACGCTTCCTCGGACTGGTGTTCTTCCTGGTCGTCATCCTCTTCATCGGTGGAACGATCCTGAAGTTCAACCAGAGCTTCCAGTCGTTCACCGACGTGAACCTGACGACCGACTCGGCGGGCAATGCCCTGCCCGACAAGGCAGACGTCAAGGTCCGCGGCCTGATCGTGGGCCAGGTGAACAAGGTGGTCGCCGACGAGAACGGCGCGGTCACCGTCGAACTCGGTCTCCAGCCCGACAAGGCCAAGATGATCCCGCAGGGCACGACCGCGCGGATCCTCCCCAAGACACTGTTCGGTGAGCGCTACGTCGCGCTGCAGGTCCCGGAGAACGCGAACGGTGCGAAGCTGACCGCCGGTTCGACGATCAAGACCGACACCAGCGGCAACGCGATGGAACTGCAGACGCTGTTCGACAAGCTGTTGCCGGTCCTCAAGGCCATCCCGCCGCAGGACCTGAGTGTCACGCTCGGCTCGCTGTCGAAGGCGCTCACCGGCAACGGTGAGAAGCTCGGCACCAGCCTGGACAACCTGAACAACATCTTCAGCAAGTTCAACCAGAACATGCCCGAGCTGCAGGGGACGCTGCGCGGTCTCGCGAGCTTCTCGGAGACCTACTCCGAGGCGCTGCCCGACATCGTCGACGCACTCGACACGCTGCGCACCACCACCAACACGTTGGTGGAGCGTCAGGGCGACCTGAAGACGCTGATCTCCACGCTGACGAACACCGCGGTGCAGGCCACCGACTTCCTGACCACCAACCGCCGGGATCTGCTGACCCTGGCGATCGACTCCGAGCCGTTGCTCTCGGCGTTGGCCAAGCAGTCGCCCGCCTTCGGGTGCACGTTCAAGAACTTCGCGGGACTCATCCCCGAGGTCGGCAACATCGTCGGCGCGGGCACGAAGAACCCCGGTGTCCGTGTGACGCTGACGTTCTCGAACCCGCGTGGTCGGTACCTGCCCAACCAGGACGAGCCGCGACTGCTCGAGGACCGCGGACCGAAGTGCTACCCGCTGCACTACGAGCAGGGGCGGCCCTTCCCCCAGTACCCGGGCGGATCGCTCAACGACGGGTCCTACCAGCCGCCGTCGCGCAACCCCGGCCCCCGCACGGTGCAGGAACTGCCCGCTCCGGACTACTCCGGCACGCCTGCGGGAACCATCAAGCCGAGCGTCTACGACGACCCGAAGAACAAGGTGGCTTTGCAAGCGATCATGGCGGCCGAGGCCGGAACGACCCCCGATGAGGTTCCCGGCTGGATCGCTCAGCTCGTCGCACCCGGACTCCAGGGAGCGCAGGTGACGATCAAGTGAAGAACAACTTCTACTCGCCGCTGATCAAGCTGATCGTGTTCGCGGTGATCACCGTGATCCTCACCGCGCTCCTCGGCGTCACCATCGCGAACTCGGGCGCCGGCGGCAGCAACGACTTCAAGGCGATCTTCACCGACGCCTCGCTGCTGAACCAGGGCGACGATGTCCGGATCGCCGGTGTCCGCGTCGGTCAGGTCTCCAAGGTCGAGGTCTACGAGAAGGACAAGGCGCGGGTCAGCTTCTCCATCGAGCGCGACCGGCTGCCCGACGGCGTCCAGGCCTACATCAAGTTCCGCAACCTGACCGGGCTGAGGTACCTGTCGCTCGAGCGTGGTCCGGGGGACAGCGGGGCGACGCTGAGCAAGGGCGCGACCATCGGGGTGGCCAACACACATCCCTCGGTCAACCTCACCGATCTGTTCAACGGCTTCCGGCCGCTGTTCCAGCAGCTCACCGCCGACGACGTCAACAAGCTGTCCGACGAGATCATCAAGGTGTTCCAGGGCGAGGGCGGCACGATCACCGATCTGGTGAGCGACACCGCGGACCTGACGAACACCATCGCGGACAAGGACAAGGTGATCGGCGAGCTGATCACCAACCTGTCGACGGTCCTGGACAACATCAACCGGCACGACGATCAGCTGACGTCGCTGTTGACGACCACCGAGAAGTTCGTGACCGGCCTGGCCGCTCAGAAGAACTCCGTCGGATCGGCCATCACGTCGGTGTCGAACCTGACCGCGGTCACCAACTCGATCCTCACCCCGACCCGACCGGCTCTGCAGGGATCCATCGCGGGTCTCAACCAGTTGTCGCAGCGGATCAACGAACGTCGCGGAGAGGTCGAGAAGACACTGACCAACCTCCCGATCAAGGCGGCCAAGATCGGGCGGGCGGCGACCTTCGGGTCGTGGTTCCAGTTCTATCTGTGCGGTCTCGACATCACCGCGGGCAACGGCAAGAGCACCCTGCTCTCCCAGCCGTTGATCCCGCTGCCCGATATCAACCATGTGCTCTACACCAACAGCGCGACGCGGTGCTGGGCCAACGATGATCCGCCGGGCTGAGGGGGGCGACATGGCTGACACGAAGAAGCAGAACAAACGACCGGACCAACCACGACGGAGTCCGATCACCATCGGCGCCATGGGTCTGATGATCCTGATCATGGCCGCGCTCTCGGCGTTCTTCCTCGCCAACCTGCCGTTGGTGGGTGCGGGCACGATCTACAAGGCCGACTTCACCGAGGCCGCCGGCCTCAAGCCGAGCAACGAGGTCCGCGTCGCGGGCGTCAAGGTCGGACAGGTGGAGAAGGTCGAGATCGTCGACAACAAGGTCCGGGTGTCGTTCGCGGTGAACAACACCTGGGTGGGCGACCAGACCAGCGCGTCGATCCAGATCAAGACGATCCTCGGGCAGAAGTACCTGCAGATCGACCCGCGCGGCAACAAGCTGGCCGATCCGAAGGACGTGATCACCCAGACCACCTCGCCCTACGACGTCATCGAGGCCTTCAACGACGCGTCGTCGAGCATCGAGAACATCGACACCGACCAGTTGGCGACGAGTTTCCGGACCCTGTCGTCGGCGTTCTCCGGCACGCCTGCGGAGTTGGGCAACTCGCTCGACGGGTTGACGCGGTTGTCGACGACGATCGCCAGTCGCGATCAGGAGGTGCGCAAGCTCCTCGAGGCGACGAAGGGGACCTCCAAGATCCTCGCCGATCGCAATCAGGAGTTCACCCGTCTGATCGCCGGTGCCGGTGATCTGCTCTCCGAACTCAACACACGCCAGCAGTCGATCTCGACGTTGCTCCGGAGCACCACGCAGCTCTCGACCACGCTGACCGGGATCGTCCGCGACAACGAGAAGCAGATCGGTCCGGCTCTGGAGAACCTCAAGGGCGTCACCGACCTACTCCAGAAGCAGGACAGCAACATCCGTGCCTCCATCACCAATCTCGCACCGTTCTACCGGCTCTACGCGAACGTGCTCGGCAGCGGTCGCTGGTTCGACTCGGTGATCACGAACATCCTGCCGCCCGGACTCCCGGCGCAGAACACGACACGGCCGCCGGGTAAGAACCAGCAGCTCAACAACGGCGGAGGGGAGGCAACCGGATGATGACCACGACAAGCGGACCTCGTCACGATCTGCGGGACTCCCGCGGACCGGGCAGCTGGTTCACCCCCCGTCACATCGTCTTCCTGGTGGTCGGTCTGGTGGTGGCACTCGTCATCGCCGGATCGTTGTGGTGGTTGTTCACCTCGCTCAACCAGACCAAGGTGACGGCCTACTTCAAGTCCAGCGTCGGCATCTACAAGGGCACCGACATCCGCATCATGGGTGTCGAGGTCGGCAAGGTCGACGAGGTCACCCCGCAGGGCGACAAGGTGCGCGTGAAGTTCACCGTCACGGGCGGGCACGACCTGCCCAAGGACGTACGCGCCGTGCAGATCACCCCCTCGGTGGTCGCCGACCGCTACATCCAGCTCACCCCCACCTACCAGAAGGGTCAGCCCAAGGCGGGCGACGACATCACCCTGAGCCTGAACCAGACGATGGTCCCGGTGGAGATCGACGATCTCTATTCCAGCGTCCAGAAGCTGTCGAAGTCGCTCGGTCCGGACGGTGCCAACAAGGACGGTGCGCTGAGCCAGGTCATCACGACCGGTGCGGCCAACCTCAAGGGCAACGGCGAGAAGCTCGGTCAGACCATCGAGCAGCTGTCCAAGGCGTCGCAGACGTTGAGCGACTCCAGCGGCAACATCGTCGACACGGTCAAGAACCTCGACGTGTTCGTCGGTGCGCTGGCCGAGAACGACGACCAGGTGCGGCAGTTCAACACCCAACTCGACTCGTTCTCCTCGTTCCTCGCCGGCGAGCGCACCCAGCTCGGCGCGGCGCTGAACAAGCTGTCGATCGCGCTCGGCGACGTCGCGGGATTCGTCCAGGACAACCGGATCGCGCTCGGCGACCGGGTCCAGGAGCTCATCCCGACGTCGAAGACGCTCGCCGACACCACCGACCAGCAGAAAGAGCTGCTGACCGTCCTCCCGGTGACGATCAACAACCTGATCAACGCCTACAACGCGGAGTCCGGCACGCTCGACCTGCGCGTGGTCCTGCCCGAACTGCAGAACCTCGCAGGTGCCGGCTGCAAGCTGCTCGACCTGGGCAAGCTCAAGCCCGGTGACCCCGCGTTCACTCAGTTCAGCAAGACGCTGCGTCCGTTGCTCGATCAGTGCGGCAACATCACCGACCAGATCAACAAGGGACTCACGACCCCGACGCTGAACCTGCCGTTCGGGATCATGAGCGGTACCAACCAGCAGAAGCGCGGTCCGGTTCCGGGAACTCGTCCCGGCACCCCGTCGCCCGGACTGACGAGTGGTGGCAACTGATGAGGCGCTTGGATTCCGGGCTGCGTGGGTTCGCCCCCGCGCGTCTGACGCGACGGACGGCGACGTCGATCGGCGCGCTGTCGATGGTGTCGTTGATCGCCCTGACCGGCTGTGGGATCAGCATCCAGTCGATCCCGTTGCCCGGTGGGGCCGACACGGGTGAGCAGCCGCGCACCTACAAGCTGCAGTTCGCCGACGTCCTCGACCTGGTCCCGCAGTCCGCGGTGAAGGTCGACGGCGTCACGGTCGGCAGCATCACCGACATCGCGATCGCGCCCGACCAGTGGTCGGCCGAGGTCACCGTCGAGGTCAAGAACAAGATCGACCTGTCCGACAAGGCGCAGGCCGACATCTCGCAGACCAACTTGCTCGGTGAGAAGTTCGTGTCCCTGGTGGACCCGAACTCGAACGCAGGCGCCCCGCGTCAGCCGTCGAACGTGGCGATCCCCATGGCGCGCACCAAGACCTCCACCGACATCGAGCAGGTTCTCGGCGCGCTGTCGCTGCTGCTCAACGGTGGTGGCATCGCGCAGATCAAGCCGATCGTCGACGAGCTCAACACCGCGCTCGACGGACGTACCGGCCAGGTCAAGTCGTTGCTGAACCAGACCGGTCGGCTGATCAAGACGCTCGACGACCAGAAGGCCAACATCACCCGGGCCATCGACGGCCTCGCGGTGCTGTCGGACCGGACCGAGAAGCAGACGGCGCAGATCAACCGGATCCTGGATCAGCTGCCCGCCGGCGTGAAGGTCCTCGAGGACCAGCGCCCGCAGTTCGTGACCCTCCTGCAGAAGCTGGACGGTCTCGGGCAGGTGGGTGTCGACATCCTCGGCCGGGCCCGTACCGAGATCATCACCGATCTGCGGGCGCTGCGTCCGACGCTGCAGTCGCTCGCCAACGCGGCGCCCGACATCATCACGGCACTCCCGCTGCTGCCGACGTACCCGTTCCCGGATGCGTTGCTGCCGGGCGTGCGTGGCGACTCGACCAACCTGTTCGCCACGTTGGACCTGCGTCTGCTCAACCAGCTCGAGGCGCTCGGCGTCGGTCAACCGCAGCCGAAGTATCAGCCGGTCGGGTCGGGTACCCCGCCGCGCCTGGATCCGCGTAACCCGTACACCAACGGCAACGGTCCGCGTGCGGGCTACCCGACCATCACGTTGCTGCCGCTGCTCAACGCTCGTCCGGGCCCGAACACCCCGCCCTCGGGTGGTCAGTACACGTTGCTGCCCACACCGAAGCAGGGTCAGACGGCGCTCACGGGCCCGATGGCGATGCTCGGCATCTCCGGAAACGCGGGGACCGGCCGATGATGTCGAAGCTCGTCAAATGGCAGTTGATCGTCTTCGTCATCGTCGGTGTCGTCGCGATCGTCTACGTGGGTGCGACGTACGCCCGTCTCGACAAGCTCGTCGGGATCGGTCAGTACACCGTGCACGCGGACTTCAAGGATTCCGGCGGCATCTTCACCAACGCCGAGGTCACCTACCAGGGCGTGCCGGTGGGACGGGTGGGCTCGTTGGAGCTGCGTCCCGACGGTGTCCGGGTGAACCTGCTGCTCGACTCCGGCGGCCCGAAGGTGCCGGCGTCCTCGCAGGCGGTCGTGGCCAACCGGTCGGCGATCGGTGAGCAGTTCGTGGATCTGCGCCCCGCGTCCGCGGGTGGCCCGTACCTGAAGAACGACTCGGTCATCTCCGACACGTCGATCCCGACCCCGGTCCAGGACGTCATCTCCAGCGCGGTCGACTTCACCGGCTCGGTGCCGTTGAACGACCTCACGACGGTGGTCACCGAGTTGGGCAAGGCCTTCAACGGCAACGGCGAGAACCTCAAGGTCCTCGTGGACTCGCTGTCGAACCTGGCGAAGACCGGCAACGACAACCTGCCGCAGACGATCTCGCTGATCCGCAACGCCGACACGGTGTTGGGGACGCAGGCCGATCAGTCCGACGCGATCCTGGACTGGTCGAAGAACCTGGGTCTGATCACCAACCAGCTGGCGACCAGCGATCCCGACATCCGGCGTCTGCTGACCACCGGCACGGCCTCGGCCACGCAGATCTCGGCGTTGCTGACCCGTAGTGGTGGCGACGTCACCACGGTGGTCCGCAACCTCGCCAAGGACGTGCGCAACGTCAAGGGGACCTACCAGGCGATCTCGCCCGCCCTGGCGATGCTGTCGGCCCTGTCGAGCGGTAGCTACACGCCTGCGCCCGGTGACGGCACCATCCACTTCGGTGTCGTTCTCGAGACCAACAACCCGGCCTCGTGCACGGTGGGCTACGAGAGCACCCAGGCCGAGATCGCGGCGATCAAGAAGAAGAACCCGGACTTCGACCTGAACTACGACGACTTCCCGTTCAACACCAAGGCCAGCTGTGATGTGGCCCAGGGCAATCCGACCGCGGTCCGCGGCGCCCAGAACGCGAAGTTCGCCGACAAGTACGTACCGCAGCCCTGGGATCGCAACCCCAAGAAGGACCCCGACAAGCTCGATCTCAACCCGCTGGTCACCCAGCTGTCGTACCTGTTGGGCGTCTTCCCGAAGTAGCGTGACGCGCCTCGCCCCGGTGAGTGGACTCACCGGGGTGATGGCGCCCACAGCTTCGATGACTACAGTGGCCTCCGATGATTACGCCTGAACCGAACCGGCCGGACAACGTCGCCGGCACCACACCGACGTGGCGGGCCAGGATCGCCCCGGCGGCTCTCCCCCTCACCGCAGCCCTGGCGGTGGCGGCACTGATCGCGGCGATCGTGTTCGCCGGTCTCTACGGATACCGGTGGTACGACGACGCATTCAACAAGGAGCCGGTGCAGACCGCCCGCGAGGACGCCCTCGGGGGCGCGGAGCAGGCGATGCTCAACGTGCTCAACATCGACCTCAAGGACAGCAAGGCCTACCAGGACCGGCTGTCGGCATCGATCACGGGCACTGCGCGTACCCAGTTGCTCGGCAGCGCGGGAATCGGGCAGCTGCAGCAGGCCGCAGGCGCCGACGCGAGCCAGGCCGCGACGCTGACCGCGAAGATCGCCCGCAGTGCCGTCGTCGAACTCAACACCGACGACAACACGGCCAAGACCCTCGTCTTCCTGGTGGTGACCTCATCACGTCCCAACGAGGCGTCGTCGAGCCAGACCATGGGATTCCAGGTGCAGGTGAGCAAGGACGGCTCGGCGTGGAAGGCCAGCAACATCCAACCGCTGGACTCGGTCGCGATCGACAACGCCGCACCCACCGCCGACGGCACCGCGGGGGCACCCGCCGCGAGCGGCGCTCCCGCTGCCAGTGGCGCCCCTGCGCCCGCTGCCAGTGGCGCCCCCGCGCCCGCCGCACCGACCACAGGAGCGGGTAACTGATGACCACGCCACGCCCCCCACGCTCCAACCCGCCTCGTCGTACGCCGAAGGTCGCCGGACGGGCCCCGGCCCGGCCCGCGACCCCGCCGGCATCCGAGACGGCCCCGGAACAGACGACCCCCGAGCAGTCGGTTCCGCAGCAGGCGGCCCCGGAGCAGACGCCGCCGCGGAAGTCCCGCTTCTCGCGCAAGCCGAAGTCGGACCAGCCCACCGAGGCGCCAGTCGCCGCGACGCCGCCGACCGACGCGTCGACGGACGATGCCGCACCCGTCGAGGCGCCGACCGCCGAGACGCCCGCTGCCGAGACGCCGACTGCCGACGAGCCCGCCGCCGACACCGCAGCCGTGGTCGAGACGCCGACGCAGGCCGATCCGGTCACGACCGGGCCGGACGCCACGACCGACCCCGTCACCGAGCCCGAGCCGGACACCGAGTCGGCGGCCGGCGCCGCGACGGCGACCACCGGCGTGGAGAAGACGCCTGCCGCGGCCGGCGACGGCCCGCGGGGCAAGAACCGCCCGACGACCAAGGTCTCCACGATCAAGCCGCAGTCGACGCGTCCCACCGCACCGCCACCGGTGGCCGCGGGCGAGTCGCAGAAGACGCCGCGTGGTCCGCTGCTCGGCTGGAAGCTCGTCGGCATCGTCACCGCGGTCGCCGTCGTGTTCGCGATCGTGGCCGTGATCGCCGCGATCAAGCCCGGGGTCTCGCTGTCGTCGAACGAGGCGTTCGTGGACTCGTCGAAGACCAGCGAGGTGACCTCGCAGGCCAACTCCCGCATCTGCTCGATCTTCGGCGTGCAGTACGACAAGTTGGACCAGTGGCAGCAGACCGCCCAGTCGAACGTGACCGGCACCGCCGCGCAGCGGTTCGCCGAGTACGACAAGGCCGTGCGGGACGCGCTCGGCCAGGCCGGACTCACCACCGGGGGAGTGGACTGTCGCGTCGACTCGGTCGGGGTGCGGTCCATCGAGGGCGACAGTGCGGTGCTGGCGGTCAACCTGATCCTCAGCCAGACGCAGGACCAACAGGCCTCCGGCAGCGGCACCAAGCGCTACCAGGTGTCGATGCAGCAGGTCGGCGGCAAGTGGTTGGTCAGCAACTTCGCCGACTTCTGAGTCGACCTCCTCGGAATTGCTCCACACCGAAGTGCGCGTTCCCCTTGACTCGCCCGCCCACTGGTTGCACGCTTGTCACCAGCGACAGATGACCGGCAGCCACTGGTTGGATCGCACCGCGCAGGGCCTCGAGCCCGTTCCTCCGTGTTTGACACGGGGTGGAGTTTTTCTGATACAGTTGGACGTTGCGCTGGCTGCCTCCTGTCCACATCACGATTAACCTTCTCGGCCACTTCTGTGTGCTGCGTGTGGTGATCGCTGAGAAGACTTCAGTCGGATCAGCGCCCCACCTATAAGGCCACCCTGTTGGCACATAGCTCGCCGGTTTTCAAAAGAAGTCGGCACACAAGAAGATTTCGTGTTGGAAGGACGCATCTTGGCAGTCTCCCGCCAGTCCACATCAACCATTCCCGGCGCTCCGCGCCGTGCATCGTTCGCAAAGCTCAGCGAGCCTCTCGAAGTACCCGGACTGCTCGACGTGCAGCTCGAGTCGTTCCAGTGGCTCGTCGGATCTCCGGAGTGGCACGCCCGCGCACTTGCGCGCGGCGAAGAGAACCCCAGCGGAGGCCTCGACGACATCCTCGCCGAGCTCTCCCCGATCGAGGACTTCTCCGGCTCCATGTCGCTGTCGTTCTCCGATCCGCGCTTCGACGAGGTCAAGGCCTCCGTCGAGGAGTGCAAGGACAAGGACATGACGTACGCGGCGCCGCTGTTCGTCACCGCCGAGTTCATCAACAACAACACCGGTGAGATCAAGTCGCAGACCGTCTTCATGGGCGACTTCCCGATCATGACCGACAAGGGCAGCTTCATCATCAACGGCACCGAGCGTGTCGTCGTGAGCCAGCTGGTCCGCAGCCCCGGTGTGTACTTCGACTCCAACATCGACAAGACCACCGAGAAGACCCTGCACAGCGTCAAGGTCATCCCGGGTCGTGGCGCATGGCTCGAGTTCGACATCGACAAGCGCGACACCGTCGGTGTCCGCATCGACCGCAAGCGTCGCCAGTCGGTCACGGTGCTCCTCAAGGCCCTGGGCTGGAGCACCGAGCAGATCACCGAGCGCTTCGGCTTCTCCGAGATCATGATGTCGACGCTGGAGAAGGACAACACCGCGGGCACCGACGAGGCGCTCCTCGAGGTCTACCGCAAGCTGCGTCCGGGCGAGCCCCCGACGAAGGAGTCGGCGCAGACCCTGCTGGAGAACCTGTTCTTCAAGGAGAAGCGCTACGACCTCGCGCGCGTCGGCCGCTACAAGTTCAACAAGAAGCTCGGTCTGGCCGCGAACCCCATGACGGGTTCGTCGGTGCTGACCGAGGAGGACATCGTCGCGACGGTCGAGTACCTCGTCCGCCTACACGAGTCGGAGACGAACGTGTCCTCGACGATGACCGTCCCCGGCGGCGTCGAGGTGCCCGTCGAGGTCGACGACATCGACCACTTCGGCAACCGTCGTCTGCGCACCGTGGGCGAGCTGATCCAGAACCAGATCCGGGTGGGCCTGTCCCGCATGGAGCGTGTGGTCCGCGAGCGGATGACGACCCAGGACGTCGAGGCGATCACGCCGCAGACCCTGATCAACATCCGTCCCGTCGTGGCGGCGATCAAGGAGTTCTTCGGAACCAGCCAGCTGTCGCAGTTCATGGACCAGAACAACCCGCTGTCGGGTCTGACCCACAAGCGTCGCCTGTCGGCGCTGGGCCCCGGTGGTCTGTCCCGTGAGCGTGCCGGCCTCGAAGTCCGTGACGTCCACTCGAGCCACTACGGCCGCATGTGCCCGATCGAGACCCCGGAAGGCCCGAACATCGGCCTGATCGGTTCGCTGTCGGTGTACGCGCGGGTCAACCCGTTCGGCTTCATCGAGACCCCGTACCGCAAGGTCATCGACGGCCAGGTCACCGACCAGGTCGACTACCTGACCGCCGACGAGGAGGACCGGTACGTCAAGGCCCAGGCCAACGCCATCCTCGACGACGACCTGCGTTTCACCGAGGAGCGCATCCTCGTCCGCAAGAAGGGTGGCGAGGTCGAGTTCGTCGGACCGACGGGCGTCGACTACATGGACGTCTCGCCGCGCCAGATGGTGTCGGTGGCCACGGCCATGATCCCGTTCCTCGAGCACGACGACGCCAACCGCGCCCTGATGGGTGCGAACATGCAGCGTCAGGCCGTGCCGCTGGTGCGCAACGAGGCCCCGCTGGTCGGTACCGGCATGGAGCTGCGTGCCGCCATCGACGCGGGCGACGTGATCCTGTCGGCGAAGGCCGGCGTGGTCGAGGAGGTCTCCGCGGACTACATCACCGTGATGGCCGACGACGGCACCCGGGACACGTTCCGGATGCGCAAGTTCGCCCGCTCGAACCACGGCACGTGTGCCAACCAGCGTCCGATCGTGGACGAGGGACAGCGTGTCGAGGTCGGACAGGTCCTGGCCGACGGCCCGTGCACCGACGACGGTGAGATGGCCCTGGGCAAGAACCTGCTCGTGGCGATCATGCCGTGGGAGGGCCACAACTACGAGGACGCGATCATCCTGTCGCAGCGCCTCGTGGA
>NZ_JAEMTF010000239.1 GCF_016462415.1 Williamsia sp.
GTAACAACGGCACCAACGCCGTCATCGACCTCGACATCGAGGGCTCCAGCCAGCTGGCGCTGACCAAGCAGGTCGACGTCCACCCCGTGCGCAACTACATCGAGCACGTCGATCTCCTGGTGATCAAGCGCGGCGAGAAGGTCACCGTCGAGGTCACGATCATCGTCGAGGGCGACCCCGCCCCCGGCACCCTGGTCACCCAGGACGCCAACACCGTCGAGATCGAGGCCGACGTCATGTCGATCCCCGAGCAGATTGTCGTGTCGGTCGAGGGCGCGGCCGTGGGCGTGTCCATCAGCGCCTCGGATCTCGAGCTGCCCCAGGGCGTCACCCTCATCACCGATCCCGAGACCCTGATCGTCGCCGTCAACCAGGCCCCCACCCAGGAAGACCTCGAAGCCGAGCTCGACCAGGACCTGCTGCCCGACGAGACCGAGGGCGATGCGGACGCCGAGGGCGAGGGCGACGCGGACGCCGAGTCCAAGGACGACTCGACCGACGAGTAGGTGCGTCTGGTCGTCGGCCCCGGGAACCCGGGGCCGCGCTACGCGGCCACTCGACACAACATCGGCATGACCGTCGCCGATGCTCTCGTCGAGCGGGCCTCGGAGCGGTACAAGGTGCACAAGCGTTCCGGCGCCGACATCGCGACGGTGTCGGTGGCCGGGACGTCTGTGCTCGTCGCCCGGCCACGGGTGTTCATGAACGAGGCCGGTCGCCAGATCGGTCCGTTGGCCTCGTTCTTCTCCATCGCGCCCGCCGATGTCATCGTCGTGCACGACGAACTCGACATCGACTTCGGTCTGGTCCGTCTCAAGCGCGGTGGCGGCGAGGGCGGACACAACGGGCTGCGGTCGATCTCGGCGGCGCTGGGTTCCCGCGACTACCTTCGGGTGCGTCTGGGTATCGGGCGTCCACCCGGACGCCAGGACCCGGCCGATTTCGTGCTCAAACCGTTCGCCTCCGCCCAGCGCACCGAGGTGGACCTGTTGCTGGAGAACGGCGTCGACGCCGTCGATCTGCTGCTCACGACAACGTTGGAAGAAGCTCAGAACCGCGTACACGCGTGGTGAGACGAACGAGGGGGATGCATGGTCGCCATCAAGATCAACGAGGGTAATCCGAATGTCGCGATGCTGGGGATCGGCGCGTATCGCCCGACCCGGATCGTGAGCAACGACGAGGTGTGCGAGACGCTCGACTCCTCCGACGAGTGGATCTACGAGCGCAGCGGAATCCGCAACCGTCGCTACATCAGTGGCGACGAGACGGCGAAGTCGATGGCCATCGCCGCGGCCGAGCGGGCGATCGAGAACTCCGGTGTGCCCAAGGAGAAGATCGGTGCGATCCTCCTGGCCACGCTGAGCTGGAAGACGAAGATCCCGCACGGCGCGCCGCAGATCGCCTTCGAGCTGGGTATCAACGGCATCCCCGCGTTCGACATCGCCTCGGGCTGTGGTGGATTCGGTTACGGACTGGGCATCGCGACCGACATGGTCCGTGCCGGCTCGGCCGAGTACGTGGTCGTGATCGGCGTGGAGACGCTCTCGGTCGTGCTCGACCCCACCGACCGCAACACCGCCTTCATCTTCGGTGACGGCGCGGG
>NZ_JAEMTF010000068.1:0-18399 GCF_016462415.1 Williamsia sp.
CGCTACACCTTCGACAACCGCTACTTCAACGACACCTACGAGGGACTGCCGGTCGACGGCTACACCGCGTGGCTCGAGAACATGACGCGCGACGAGAACATCGACGTACGCCTGGACACCGACTGGTTCGACGTCCGCGACGAGCTGATCGCGCAGAGTCCGGATGCGCCGATCGTCTACACCGGGCCGCTGGACCGCTACTTCGAATACGCCGAGGGCGAGTTGGGCTGGCGCACGATCGATTTCGAGACCGAGGTGCTCCCCGTCGGCGACTTCCAGGGGACCCCGGTGATGAACTACAACGACAGCGACGTGCCGTTCATCCGGATCCACGAGTTCCGCCACTTCCACCCCGAGCGCGACTACCCGACCGACAAGACGGTCATCATGCGTGAGTTCTCGCGGTTCGCCGAGAGCGGCGACGAGCCGTACTACCCGATCAACACCCCCGAGGACCGCACGAAGCTCGCCCGCTACCGCGAGCTGGCGAAGTCCGAGACCTCCACGCGCAAGGTGCTCTTCGGTGGACGACTCGGGACCTACCAGTACCTCGACATGCACATGGCCATCGCGAGCGCACTGACGATGTACGAGAACACCGTGGCGCCGCACCTGGCCGACGGCGCACCTCTCGCCGAGTCGGAGTGACGATGACCGTCACCGCCGACACCCTGCTGCAGCGCGTCATCTTCCCGCGTCCGGGCGAGCCGCTCGACGTGCGGTCGCTCTATCTCGTCGAGGCCGAGACCAACAGTCGCCGAGCGCATTCGCCGAGCCGGACCTCGGTCCTGCTGACCGCGGAGTCCGAGGCCGGGTTCGGCTCGTACTTCAACGCGTTCGCCGCGTCGTACTGGCGTCGGTGGAGCATCCTGCAGTCGGTAATCCTGCGCGTCGAGGTCATCGGCACCTGCCGTGTCGACCTCTACCGCTCGAAGGTCGACGGCGCGCGCATCGGGCTCGGCGGCGACCTGGTGCCCACCGATGACGACGGCCACGGCGTCATCGAGTTCGACCTCGACCTCGGTCCGTTCGAGGACGGCGGTTGGATCTGGTTCGACGTCACCACCGACACCGACACCGAGATCGTCAGCGCGGGCTGGTACGCCCCCATCCCCGCGCCCGGCGGCCCGGAGACGGCGCGGGTCACCGTCGGCATCCCGACGTTCAACCGACCGACCGACGCGGTGGACGCCCTGCGCGCGCTGACCTCCGACCCGTTGGTCGACGGCGTGATCGACGCGGTGCTCATGCCCGACCAGGGCAACCGCAAGGTCGTCGACGAGCCCGGGTACGACATCGCGCGCGACGCCCTCGGCGACCGCCTGCACATCTTCGACCAGCCCAACCTCGGCGGGTCCGGCGGCTACGCGCGCATCATGTACGAGGCGCTGCGACTCACCAACAGCCCGTACGTCCTCTACATGGACGACGACATCGCCATCGAGCCCGACTCGATCCTGCGCGCGCTGGCGCTGTCGCGGTACGCCAAGACCCCCATGCTCGTCGGTGGGCAGATGCTCAACCTGCAGGACCGCAGCCACCTGCACTGCATGGGCGAGGTCATCGACCCGCACACCTTCATGTGGACCGCGGCGCCCTACGTCGAGTACGACCACGACTTCGCGAAGTACCCGCTCACCGACCGGGACAACTCCAAGAACCTGCACCGCCGCATCGACGTCGACGGCAACGGGTGGTGGATGTGCATGATCCCGCGGGAGTGCGCCGAGACCATCGGGCTGCCGATGCCGCTGTTCATCAAGTGGGACGACTGGGAGTTCGGGCTGCGCGCGGCGAAGGCCGGGTACCCCACCGCGACCATCCCCGGTATCGCGATCTGGCACATGGCGTGGAGTGACAAGGACGACGCCATCGACTGGCAGGCGTACTTCCATCTGCGCAACCGCCTCGTCGTCGCCGCCATCCACCACGACGGACCCATCGGTGGCATCGTGACGTCGATGGCGAAGGCCACGGCGAAACACCTGCTGTGCCTGGAGTACTCGACGGTCGCCATCCAAAACGAGGCCATCCGCGACTTCCTCGCCGGGCCGCACCACATCCGTGAGCTGCTGCCGACTGCGCTGCCGAAGATCGCGGGCATGCGCAAGCAGTACCCCGACGCCGTCGTCCTGCCCTCGGCCACGGTCCTGCCGCGCACCAGCGGCGAGGCCACCGCGCTGGGCATGTTCGAGCCGCGTGACCCGGTCCGCAAGCTCAAGGCCCTCGCCGGCGCGGTCATCAACAACGCCCGGCCCGCCGATCCCCGCCACCACGAGGTGCCGCAGGCGAACTACCCGCCCCTACAGGCGCGGTGGTTCAGCCTCGGACGGGTCGACGGCGTCACGGTGACCACCGCCGACGGTCGCGGCGTCGTCTACCGGCAGCGTGATCGCGCGAAGATGATCGCCCTGGCCAAGGAGTCGGCGTCCCTGGTCCGCGAACTCACCAACCGGTTCCCCGAGATGCGCACGCAGTACCGCGCAGCGCACACCGAACTCACGAGCAAGGAGAGCTGGGCACGTGTCTTCGGACTCGACTGACCACCCCCGCGGCGAGGCCGCGGTCCTGGTCGCCATCCAGAACGCGATCGCCGATCGGCCCGGTGTCCTGCCCGCCGCGCGCGGCCTCTCGCACTTCGGTGAGCACGCACTGGGCTGGACGGGGTCGGCCGCGGTCGGACTGGCCGTCGCGTTCGCCCGCGACGACCTGCCCGCCCAGACCCGCTGGGTGCAGGCCGGCGTCGGCGCCTTCGGTGCCCATGCGGCGTCGGTGATCGTCAAGCGCGTCGTGCGCAGGCAACGACCCGGCGACCCGCGGATCCGGGTGGGTGTCTCCACGCCGAGCCGGTTGAGCTTCCCGTCGTCACACGCCACCTCGACCACCGCGGCCGCGATCCTGCTGGGGCGCGCGGCGGGTCTGCCGGACGGCGTCCTACCCGCCCTCGTCGTGCCGCCGATGCTGGCGTCTCGCCTGGTCCTGGGCGTCCACTACCCGAGCGACGTCGCCGCCGGCGCCGTGTTGGGTGCAGCCTGTGCAGTCGCGGTCACCCGTGATGACAGACTGTTCGCGCACCTGACGGCCAGATTGTCGCGCGAGGCGAGAACGATGTTGCGGTGTCGCGGGTAGGCGCCGTTGTCGAACATGCGCCGGTGTCGAACATAGGAGTGCGATGAGCGAGGAACCGATCGAGGCCACCGACGTGAAGGGGCCGCCGAAGAATCTGGTGGCGGGCCTGATCAAGGCCGTTCGCCCCCGGCAGTGGGTCAAGAACGTCCTCGTACTGGCCGCGCCGCTGGCCGCCGGAGCCGTCGACGACGGTCACGTGCTGGCCCGCTCGGCCATCGCCTTCGTCGCGTTCTGCCTGGTCGCATCGTGTGTCTACCTCGTCAACGACGCCCTCGACGTCGAGGCCGACCGTGCGCACCCGACCAAGCGCTACCGGCCCATCGCCGCGGGTGTCGTCCCCCGCAACCTCGCTTTCGCCCTGGCCATCGTGCTCGGTGTCGCCTCGCTCGCGATCTCGTTCCTGGCGAACTGGCATCTCGCGCTGGTGATCGGCATCTACCTGGTCATCCAGCTCGCGTACTGCTTCGGGCTCAAGCACCAGGCCGTCGTCGACATCTGCATCGTGTCGTCCGGTTTCCTCCTGCGGGCGATCGCCGGCGGCGTCGCGGCCGAGCTGCCCAAGGGTCTGTCGCAGTGGTTCCTGCTCGTGATGGCGTTCGGGTCGTTGTTCATGGCCGCGGGCAAGCGGTACGCCGAGCTGCAACTGGCCGAGCGCACCGGCGCCAAGATCCGCAAGTCGCTGGAGTACTACACGACGACCTACCTGCGGTTCGTGTGGACGCTCTCGGCGACCGCGGTCGTGCTCTGTTACGGATTGTGGGCGTTCTCTCGCGACCACGACACGAACGTCTGGTACGCCATCTCGATGGTCCCGTTCACCGTGGCCATCCTCCGATACGCCGTCGATGTCGACGGCGGGCAGGCCGGTGAACCCGAGGAGATCGCGCTGGGAGACCGCGTCCTCCAGTTCTGCGCGGTGGCTTGGCTAATATGCGTTGGTGTCGCGGTCTACTTCGTCAGCTGAGGCTGACCCCACCGATCGCGCAGCGATGACGTCCGATCGGTCCTCACATGCGGTCACGCGCGTCTCGCGGATCCGTGCCGGTCTCCCGGCAACCACCCTCGCCATCAGTGCGCTGGTCGTCGGCATCCTGTTCGCCGGGGGTGACTGGCAGCGTCGATGGATCGCCGACGACGGTCTGATCGTCCTGCGGACCGTGCGCAACCTCCTCGCGGGCAACGGCCCGGTGTTCAACAAGGGGGAGCGCGTCGAGGCCAACACCTCCACGGTGTGGACCTATCTGATCTGGTTCTGGACCTGGCTCACCGACGCCGAACCCGAATACGTCGTGTTGTGGATCGCGCTGGTGTTGTCGGTGACGGCGCTGCCGTTGGCGATGTACGGCACCTACCGCATGCTCGGACTGAGTCACCGTGGATTGGGTGGCCGCGACGGTTGGACCATCCTGGTGCCGCTCGGCGCCCTGGTGTACATCGCGCTGCCGCCCGCCCGCGACTTCGCCACCAGTGGCCTCGAGGTCTCACTGTGCATCTTCTGGATCGCGGTGCTGTGGTGTCAGGTGATCTCGTGGAGTCGTCGCGATCCCGACCGGCCCGGCGGCACGACGTCGTTGCTGCTGCTCGGGTTCAGCGCCGGGCTCTCGCCGCTCATCCGCCCCGAGCTCGCGCTGCTCGGTGGCCTGGTCCTGCTGCTGGTGTTCGCGACCCACATGAGCTGGCGCCTGCGTGTCGTCTTCGTCGTCGTCGCGGCCATCACGCCCGTCGCCTACCAGATCTTCCGGATGGGGTACTACGGCCTGCTCGTGCCGAACACCGCGGTGGCGAAGGACGCCAGCGGGTCGAAGTGGAAGCAGGGCTTCACCTACCTGGGCAACATGTTCAGCCCGTACATCCTGTTGCTGCCGCTGCTCGTCGCTGCGGTCGCGGCCCTGCTCACCTGGTACCTGCGTCGTCGCGCCACCGATCGGGTCGCCCTCGCATCGGTCGGCCGCGTCGAGCGGTTCCGCCGCGGACTGCGTTCACCCGGCGCGGTGGTCGTGGTCATCGTCGTCGCCGGGTTCATCGAGTCGGCCTACTGGATCCGCCAGGGCGGCGACTTCATGCACGCCCGTGTGCTCCTCGTCCCGCTGTTCATCCTGATGCTGCCGGTCATGATCATCCCGATCGCGCTGCCGTCGGCCCTGGGCCGCGCATCGGCGGTCCCGATCGTCGGCGCGGTCCTGTCCACCGCGTTCTTCGTGACGACCGTGGTGTGGGCTGTGGCCACGTCACATTCGCCGGGGATGAACAACGGCACCGACATCGGCCGCAGCGGCATCGTCGACGAGCGCCGCTACTACATCCAGAACATCGGGGTCGAGCACCCGATCACCGCCGAGGACTATCTGAACTACCCACGCATCCGGGCGATGGTCGACGCGATCAACGAGCATTCCGCCCAGGGCGGTGTGCTGCTGCCGTCGGCGAACTACGACGAGTGGTACTTCGATCCGCAGCCCGACACCCTGCCCCGCGGGGTGCCCCGCCAGCTGACCGTCTTCTACCTCAACCTCGGCATGACGAGCATGAACTCGTCGCTCGACGTCCGGGTGATCGACCAGGTCGGCCTCGCGTTCCCGATCGCCTCGCACACCGAGCGGCTGCCCGACGCCCGCATCGGCCACGACAAAGACCTCGATTCCGAGTGGGTCATCGCCGAGGCCGGTGCCGTGCCCGTCCCGCCGCGGCTGCCAGGCTTCCTCGACCCCGATTGGGTGCGGCAGTCGCGTGAGGCCCTGACGTGCAAGCCGACCCAGGATCTGATCGCCTCGTTCGAGGCCCCGATGAGCTTCTCGCGGTTCCGTAACAACATCCGACAGTCGTTCGCGTTCAACAGCTATCGGATCAACCGTGTCCCGCTCTACGAGCTCCAGCGGTGCAAGCTCCCGATACCCCCGTCGGTCTCCGGGCGCTGACCATCCGACGATTGCGGATCGCTGACATCTCGGTTGTGTAACGCCGCGCCGGCGCCGACCGATAATGTGCGACGAGGCAAAATCGGCAGGTCACGTGCGTGCGACAGACGGTCGACGACCGCGGTCCAACGTTTGTCAGACCGAACGGCATCCAATAGGCTCCGTTCGGCGCTCACGGACCTTTTCGATGCGCCACCGGCCCTCGCGGCCTAACGACAGAGAGAAGGCAACAGTCGATGCGTGCTAGCAATCCGAGAAGAACCGGCTCCAGGGTGTCCGACCCGGCCCGGAGTCAGGTCTCCATCGGAAGGCGGCTGCTCGCCGTGTTCCTCGCCACGGCCACGTTCGCCGGCCTGGGGATCGCCGTCGGTTCCGGCGGAACCGCCTCGGCCGCGCCCCGTGTCCAGCAGATCACCCTGCGCGACTCGTGTGGCATGCCCCCGGTGAAGGTCCGCATGTGGACCCGCCCGGGCAACTACAAGACCGTCATCGCGCTCGACGGCCTGCGTGCCACCAACGACATCAGTGGTTGGGAGCACAACACCAAGATCCAGAACATGGCCGACTCCGGTGTCAACGTGGTCGAGCCCGTGGGCGGCATCGCCAGCTTCTACAGCGACTGGAACGCGCCCAGCAACTTCAACAACCAGCGCTACCGCTACCGCTGGAACTGCCTCATCAACCAGAAGTTGATCCCCGAGCTCGATCGTCGTGGGCTCGCGGTCGGCCCGCGTCGTCAGTACGCGATCATGGGCATCTCCATGGGCGGCAACTCGGCCATGGTCCTCGGCGCCAACAACCGCCGCATCTCGCACCTGTTCTCGATGTCGGGCTACTTGAACCTCTCGGCTCCCGGCATGCGTGAGGCCATCCGCATCGCACTGCTCGACGCAGGCATCGAGGCCGGCGTCGGACCGTTCAACTCCGACTCGATGTGGGGACCGCCCACCAGCCCCCGCTGGCTGGAGAACGACCCGTTCGTGCAGATCGGCAAGATGCGCGGCAAGAAGGTGCGCGTCGCCGCGGGCAGTGGTCTGCAGGGCCGTTACCCGGTCGACCCGATCGGCCTGATCCAGGGCTCGCCGCTCGAGGCGCTCTCGCTGGCGCAGTCGCGCGCGTTCCAGGTGCAGGCGCTGATCAACAACGTGGCCATCACCTCCGACTTCCCGTCCACCGGCCTGCACGCCTGGGGTTACTGGTCGGACATGGTCTTCCGGGCGAAGAACCAGGGCTGGTTCCGCGACTGAGTTGATCCGCCGCTGGTGAGAGCCAGACCACCGTCGGTGGTCACAGAAACCTCACGAGTCACACCAATTCACACACGCCACAGTGTGGCAACGTCACATCGGGACGCCCTACGTGTAGACACACACACGTAGGGCGTTCTGCTGTTCGCCGGGACAAACGTCTCGGGACCGGCAGAACCGTTGGTGGCGAAGGAGATCGGTCAGATGCGGCAGTGGCGGCGTGGGGTTCTATCGGTGACAGCGCCTGCGGCGGCGCTTCTGATGGTGCTCGGCACCGGGGTCGCGGTCGCAGCACCCGAGTCGTCGGACGCGCCGGCGGCTCCGGCCGCCTCGGCCGCACCGGCGGCGTCTCCCGCTCCCGCCGTGACGCCGGTGTCGGGGGTCAGGGTGACCAACACCAAGTGGTACTCCGACCGGCGCGTGGCGGTGTGGGTCTACTCCCCGTCGATGGGCCGCAACATCCAGGTGCAGATCCTGCTGGCGCGCGACTGGAACCAGTCGCCCGACGAGCGGTTCCCGCAGCTGTACATGCTGGACGGCCTGCGTGCGCAGGACGACCAGAACGGCTGGATCATCAACACCGACGTCGAGAACTTCTACAAGGACAAGAACGTCAACGTCATCCTGCCGGTGGGCGGCGAGTCCAGCTTCTACACCGACTGGCAGAAGCCGGACAACGGCAAGAACTATCAGTGGGAGACCTTCCTGACCAGGGAGCTCCCGCCGGTCCTGCAGGGGCAGTGGCGCTCGACCGACGTCCGCGGTGTCCAGGGGCTGTCCATGGGCGGCAGCGCGGCGATGATGCTCGCCGAGCGCACCCCCGGCTTCTTCCGCTACGCGGCCTCGTTCTCCGGCATCCTGCAGCTCAGCTCGTTCGGCATGCCGCAGGCGGTGCAGTTCGCGGTCCGCGACGCGGGCGGCTACGACTCGGCCAAGATGTTCGGGCCGCCGTCGGATCCGGCCTGGAAGGAACACGACCCCTACCTGCACGCCGACAAGCTCAAGGGCGTCAGCCTCTACGTGTCGTCGGGCAACGGTCTGCTCGGTCAGTACGACACCCCGTCGACCTTGCCGTACCTGGCCACCAACTACGCCGGCGTCGGACTCGAGGTCCTCTCACGGGTGACCTCGACCCAGTTCGCCACCAAGCTCAACCAGCTCGGCGTGGCCGCCCAGGTCGTCTACCGCCCGTCGGGCACGCACACCTGGAAGTACTGGGAGTTCGAGATGCACCAGGCGTGGCCGCAGGCCGCTCGCGCACTGGGCATCGCCGCCGACACCCCGAAGTGCGGCGTGGCGGGTGCGATCAAGCCGGTCGCGGCGAAGCACTCCGAGCTGGGCGAGTGCATGACGCCGGAGTACGGCGTCCCGGGCGGACGCGCACAGGACTTCCGCGGCGGACGCGTGCTGTGGTCGGGCAAGACCGGCGCACACGTCGTCGCGGGCGCCATCGGTGGTGCCTACGTAGCCGCCGGCGGCCCCGACGGCTACCTCGGGTTCCCCATCAGTGACGAGCTGGGCACCCCGGACCGCAAGGGGCGTCTGAACAAGTTCGAACGCGGCTACATCTACTGGACCCAGAACACCGGGGCGCATGCGGTGACCGGCGCGATCCTCGCCGACTGGGGCAAGGCCGGCTACGAGCGCGGACCGATGGGTTACCCGACCGGTGACGAGGTGGACACCCCCGACAAGAAGGGGCGGGTGCAGGGCTTCTCGCTGGGCGCCTACTACTGGACCGCGGCCACCGGCGCCCACTCGGTGCAGGGTCGGATCTTCGACAAGTACGGCAAGACCGGATACGAGGGCGGTTACCTCGGGTTCCCGACCTCCAACGAGATCGGTGCGGCCCGCGGCGGACGCTTCAACCGGTTCTCCGGCGGCAACATCTACTGGACCGCGGCCAAGGGTGCATTCGCGGTCCCGTCCGGGCCGATCTTCGACGCCTGGGCGACCGTGGGCTTCGAGGGCGGTCGGCTCGGCTACCCGATCAGTGACCAGTTCCAGATCACCGGCGGCAACCGGATCAACTTCGAGAAGGGCTACATCGAGGCGGTCGACGGCACCGCCGTCATCCACTGACGTCCCGGTCTTCGGTAGCGTGGCCGAGGTCCTGACGGGGCACACGACGGTTCTTGACGACGATGGCGAGGGAAGTGGCAGTGAGCGGACTCTGGGTGCGGATCGTGACGGCGGCGGCGGGATTGACGCTGACCGTCGGGGTGGCGACCGCGTGCGGGAGCAGCGACTCCACGGTCAGCGCGCCGTCGAGCAGCGACGCGCCGGTCAGCTCGAGCGCCCCGGCGTCGTCGTCGGTGTCGAGCAGCGTCCCGTCGTCCGCAGCGGCGTCGCGCGACTCGAGCCTGCCCGCCACCGCGCCGCAGGACACCCCTGCGCCGTCGAACTTCCCGGGCGGCGCCGCACCGGCTCCGCAGGGCAGCAAGGGCGCCGCGTACCTGGCCGAACTCAAGCGCCAGAACGTGACCATCCCCAACGACCCCGACAACTCGATCGCGATCAGCTCCGCGGAGTTCGTCTGCTCGGAGCGGGCCAAGAACAGCCCGGCCGCACAGATCAGGACCTTCGTGACGGCCATCGTCGGTTCCGGGACCACCGATCCGACGGCCGCCGCGGCGACCGCGGACAAGGTGATCGCGGCCGCGTCGTCGACCTACTGCAAGTAGCCGCGGAGTGTCCCCTCGTGGCCGGACCGCGGCCGGTAGACCCCGTCGCCGCAAGCTGATCCTGGTCGGCATCCTCGGTGTGATCGCGCTCGCGATCCTCGCGATCGTCCTCGTGGTGATCCTCGTGATCAATCTGATCAAGCCCGGGCCGACCGGTCCCGGCGGCATCCCGGGTGGTCCGTCGACCTCCGAGCAGCGCCCGACGGCCCAGCCCGCCGACTGCCCCGACGTGCAGACCATCGTGATCCCCGGGACGCTCGAGTCGTCGGCCACCGACGACCCGTACAACCCGACCGCGAACCCGAACTCGTTGATGCTCAAGGTCTCCCGACCGTTGGGCGAGCAGTTCCCGTCGTCGCGTGCCGACGTCTACACCGTCCCCTACGTCGCGCAGTTCCGGAATCCGACGAACCTCGCCGACCGCCAGGTCGACTACAACGTCTCGCGCGCTCAGGGCAACGCCCGGGCCAAGTCCAAGATGACCGAGGTCAACCGGCGGTGCCCGCTGACCGGCTTCGTGCTGATGGGCTTTTCGCAGGGTGCGGTGATCGCCGGCGACATCGCCTCCGACATCGGCAACGGTCGGGGTCCGGTCGCGCAGGACCTGGTCCTCGGGGTCGGTCTGATCGCCGACGGCCGCCGTCAGAAGGGGGAGGCGAACGACGTGGGGCCGAGCCCGAACGGCGTGGGTGCGGAGATCGCCCTCGGCGGGTTCGGCACGTTGGTTCCCGGTATCGCGATGACCGGTGCACGCGCGGGCGGCTTCGGCGACATCAAGGACCGCACCTACGCCATCTGCGCGTCCGGTGACCTGATCTGCGACTCACCGACGGTCCTCAACCCCCTCGACGCCATCGGCAAGATCGCCGGTGCACTGAACAATCCGGTGCACGCGCTCTACAACACGACCCGGTACTGGGACGACGACGGCGCTTCGGCGACCCGATGGATGCACGGCTGGGCGCGATCGGTGATCGACAAGGCTCCTCGCCCGAAGCACAACTGAACTGATGCCTGGTGGCCCGCTCTCGCTCCGGGCCTCGCTGCGCTCGATCCTCACTCGGCGACCACCAGGGAGACCCCGTATGTGTGACAGACCACGAAGCGTTTGGGTACGTACAGGTGACGCACGTATCGTGTCCGAGGTTCGAGCCACGACGACGCACCCCGAGGAGAGCAGATGACGACCGACGCAGCCGCGCCGACGCCGGCTTTGCGCCCGTTCCGATTCGCTGCCGGCGGTGAGGGCAACCGTGACGAGGGCGGTGCCCGCAAGTTCGTGGCCCTGGCGCAGAAGGCCGAGGAATACGGCTTCGACACCTTCGCCATCCCCGACCACCTCGAGAACCAGGTCGGTCCGCTCGCCGCGCTCGGCGCGCTGAGTCAGGCGACGAGCACCATCCGTCTGGCGACCACCACGCTGGCCGCCGGGTTGCGACACCCCGTGGTGCTGGCGAAAGAGGCCACCACCATCGACGTGCTGTCCAAGGGGCGGCTCGAGCTGGGCATCGGGGCGTCGTGGCTCCGCGAGGACTTCGAGGCCGCGGGCATCCCGTTCGGCACCCCCGGTGAGCGTCTGCGCCAGCTCGACGAGGCGCTGACCATCCTCGACGGCCTCATGCGGGGCCAGGAGGTCACCTTCTCCGGGGAGTTCTACGACGTGAAGGGTGTCGTGGGCACCCCGCGACCGCGGCAGGGCCCCCGGCCGCCGATCCTGGTCGGCGCGGGCGGACCACGGATGCTCGAGCTCGCGGCCCGCCATGCCGACATCATCTCCATCGCCACCGGCAGCACCCCCGACGGCAAGCTCAAGCTCTCCGACATGACCATCGAGAAGACCGTCGACCGCGTCGACCGGGTGCGTCGCGCCGCCGGTGATCGTTTCGACCAGATCGAGCTGAACTGGACCATCGCGACGATCCTGGTCACCGACGACCGTGTCTCGACCGCGGAGATGGTGCTCGGCGCCATCGACAGCGGTTTCCCGCCGAACATGGCCAAGGACGCGGATCTGACCGTCGAGGACATCCTGGCCTCGCCCTACATCATGTGCGGCACGTTCGAGGAGATCGCCGAGCAGGTCCGGTCGGTGCGCGAGCGGACCGGTATGTCCTATGTCGGGGTCTTCCCGACGCAGATGGACGCGTTCGCACCGATCATCCCGATCCTGCGAGGGGAATGAATGATCGTTGACCGAGGTAACCACCCGGCCGCCCAGGTGGGGCCGTTAGGATACTCAGAGTTTGTCCCACCATCGATGACGTCGGCCGCGGGGAACCGGACGTGTCGAGGGCAGGATTCTGCAAGGTGACGTACCGAGCAAGGCACGCTTGGGGGGCGGATCCGAGACCGGGTAGACATATCCGGTCGACGGATCCCGACCGTCGACGACGATCGTCGAGCCGCCCAGCCGGAGCGACGAAGCGAATCGACGATCGGGGCTAGCAATGCCAACAGGAGTTCGAATGAAGACCGCGTTTGACGAGTTTCTCGATGAGTCCGGGAATCTGCACTTCACCGAAGAAGACACCCTCGTCGACTATGTGGAGCGCAACGTCCGCGAGAAGGCCGACACCCTGGCCTACCGCTTCATGGACTACAGCCGTGAGCGTGACGGTGAGCCGATCGAGCTGACCTGGGCCCAGTTCGGCAAGCGTCTGCGCGCCATCGCCGCCCGCCTGCAGCAGGTGACCTCTCCCGGGGACCGCGTCGCGATCCTGGCCCCGCAGTCGCTGGAGTACGTCATCGGCTTCTTCGGCGCCCTGTACGCGGGCAACATCGCCGTACCGCTGTTCTCCCCGGACGAGCCGGGTCACACCGACCGCCTGCACGCCGTACTCGGTGACTGCACGCCCAGCGCGATCCTCACCGCGACCAAGTCGGCCGAGGCCGTCCGCGACTTCTTCAAGCATCTCCCGGCGAAGGAACGGCCCCGTGTGATCGCGGTCGACGCCGTCCCCGACTCGGTCGGCGAGACCTGGCGCAAGCCGCAGCCCAAGCTGCACGACGTGGCCTACCTGCAGTACACCTCCGGTTCCACCCGGACCCCGGCCGGCGTCGAGATCACCTACGAGTCGGTCTCGGCCAATGCCCTGCAGATGATCGACGCGATGAACCTCGACGAGTCCTCGCGCGGCGTCACCTGGCTGCCGATGTTCCACGACATGGGCCTGCTGACGATCATCATCCCGGCGCTGGGTGGCAAATACATCACGATCATGAGCCCGGCCGCGTTCGTGCGCCGGCCCGGTCGGTGGATCAACGAGTTGGCCGCACTGTCCGACGGCGCGGGGACCTTCGCGGCGGCACCGAACTTCGCCTACGAGCACGCCGCCGTGCGCGGCCTGCCCCGTGAGGGGGAGAGCCTCGACCTGAGCAACGTCATCGGGCTGATCAACGGCAGTGAGCCGGTCACGGTCAGCTCGATGGAGAAGTTCAACACCGCGTTCAAGCCCTACGGCCTGAGTCCCACCGCGATCAAGCCGTCCTACGGCATGGCCGAGGCGACGCTGTTCGTCTCCACCTCCAGGCGCGACACCCCGGCCAAGGTCATCTACGTCGACCGCGACGCGCTGAACGCCGGTCGCTTCGAGGAGGTCGCCGAGGACGCCCCGGGCGCGGTCGCGCAGGTCTCCTGTGGCCAGGTGTCGGTGAGCCAGTGGGCCGCCATCGTCGACTCCGAGACCGCCACCGAGCGCCCCGACGGCCACATCGGTGAGATCTGGCTCAACGGCATCAACCTCGGCCACGGCTACTGGGGCAACGAGGCCGAGACCAAGAACACCTTCCGCAACAGCCTGGTGCACCCGTTGGAGTCGGGCAGCCACTCCGAGGGTGCCCCGGTCAACGACCGCTGGCTGCGAACCGGCGACTACGGCGTCTGGTACCAGGACGAGCTGTATGTCACCGGCCGCGTCAAGGACCTGGTCATCGTCGACGGTCGCAACCACTACCCGCAGGATCTGGAGTTCAGTGCCCAGGAGGCCAGCACCGCCCTGCGCCCCGGTTTCGTCGCCGCGTTCGCGGTGCCCGCCAACCAGCTGCCCGCCGAGGTGTTCGCATCCGCGGCGAGCGGACTGGAGTTCGACGCCCATGACAGCTCCGAGCAGCTGGTGATCGTCGCCGAGCGCAACACCGGCAAGCGGGTCGATCCGCAGGAGGTCTCCGACACCGTCCGGGCGGCCGTCGCACAGCGTCATGGTGTGATGGTCCGAGACGTGCTGTTGGTCCCGGCCGGGTCCATCCCGCGTACCTCCAGCGGCAAGATCGCCCACACCGCATGCAAGAACGCATACATCGACGGAACGCTGCGCGGCGGTCACACGCAGACCGCGTTCCCCGATGCACCTGATGCCACGTAACAGTCTGGATAGCGATGTCTGAGCACGACCCGACGACCACACCCACCGCTTCAGATGGGGAGACCGTGGGTGACCTGACCGTCGCCGAACTGCGCGACTGGCTACGTCAGTGGGTCGCGACGGCGACCGGACTGCCGATCGACCAGATCTCCGACGACCGTCCGATGGAGGAACTGGGTCTCGCCTCGCGTGACGCGGTGGCCATGGCCGCCGACATCGAGGACAAGACCGGCGTCCTGCTGACCGCGACGGTGGCCTACCAGCACCCGACGATCGCGTCGCTGGCCAAGCGCATCATCGAGGGCGATCCCGACGAGGGACTCGTCACCGACGACGACGCCGAGTTCTACCGCCGCGAGCGGGCCGCCGACGACGACATCGCGATCGTCGGTGTGTCCACGCGGTTCCCGAAGGCCGGGCACACCCCGGAGTCGACCTGGGACATGCTCATCAACGGCGGCGATGGCATCACCGACCTGCCCGAGGACCGCTGGACCGAGTTCAAGGCCGTCCCGCGGATGGCCGAGGTGATCGCCGAGGCCAACGTGCACGGTGGCTACCTCGACGACGTGAAGAGCTTCGACGCCGACTTCTTCCAGATGTCGCCGCGCGAGGTCGAGATGGTGGACCCGCAGCAGCGGCTCGCTCTCGAGCTGACGTGGGAGGCGCTCGAACACGCGCACATCCCGCCGAGCGATCTCAAGGGTGGCGAGGTCGGTGTGTTCATCGGCAGCTCCACCAACGACTACCAGATGCTCGCGGTGTCCGATCCTGAGTCCATGGGCGACACCGCCGCCTACGCGCTGACCGGTACCTCGACGTCGATCGTCGCCAACCGCGTGTCGTACTACTACGACTTCCACGGCCCGTCGGTCGCCATCGACACCGCGTGCTCGTCGTCTCTCGTGGCCGTGCACCAGGCGGTGCGCAGCCTGCGATCGGGAGAGACCGACGTCTGCCTCGCCGGCGGCGTCAACATGCTCATCACCCCCGCCGCGACGCTCGGCTTCGACAGCATCGGCGTGCAGGCCAAGAACGGGCGCATCAAGGCCTTCTCCGCCGACGCCGACGGCATGATCCGGTCCGAGGGTGGCGGTCTCGTCGTCCTCAAGCGCGTGGCCGACGCGCGTCGCGACGGCGACACCATGCTGGCGATCATCGCCGGATCGGCCGTCAACTCCGACGGACGGTCCAACGGTCTGCCGGCCCCGAACCCCGAGGCGCAGGTCAAGGTCCTGCGCAGCGCCTACCGGGACGCCGCCATCGACCCGAAGGACGTCGACTACATCGAGGCCCACGGCACCGGCACGATCCTCGGTGATCCGATCGAGGCCGACGCACTCGGTCGTGTGGTCGGGCGTGGACGACCGGTCGACAAGCCGGCCCTGCTCGGTTCGGCGAAGACGAACTTCGGTCACCTCGAGGCCGCCGCCGGCTCGGCCGGGCTCATCAAGCTCGTCCTGTCGATGCAGAACGACAAACTGCCCGCCTCGCTGAACTACACCGGCCCCAACCCGTACATCCAGTTCGAGGCGACCCGCCTACGCGTCATCCCCGAGTCCACCGACTGGCCGCGCTACAGCGGCCACGCCGTCGCGGGTGTCTCCGGCAACGGTTTCGGCGGCACCAACGCCCACGTGGTGGTCCGCGAGGTGCTGCCCAGCGACCTCGTCGAGCCGGTCGCCGCACCCGTCGGCGATGCCCACGACACGACCTCCGACATCGACCGGGCCGACCTCGAGCACTCCTGGCTCGATCGCGCGGACCTGGGTCTGGATCCCGATGATCTCGGCGGAGCCGACCTCGACGACGACGAGTACCTGACCGACGCCGAGAAGGCGGCCGCGGGACTGTTCGCCCACACGCCGGCGGCAGCGCCCGAACCGGTTGCCGCCGAAGCGGACCCGATCGCGCAGTACGCGCCGTGCGCCGTCGAGGGCATGGTCGTGCCGCTGGTGATCTCCGGCTTCCTGCCGTCGCGCCGTCGCAAGAGCGCCGCCGACATCGCCGACTGGCTCGACTCCGACGCCGGTCGCGCCACCCCGCTGGCAGACATCGGCCGTGCCCTTGCGCACCGCAACCACGGGCGCAGCCGCGCCGTCGTCATGGCGAACGACCACGACGAGGCCGTGAAGGGTATGCGCGCGGTCGCCGAGGGCAAGAACAGCCCGCTGGTGTTCAGTTGCGACACACCCGATCCCACCTCGGCGGTGTGGTTGCTGTCGGGCTTCGGTTCGCAGCACCGCAAGATGGCCAAGCAGCTCTACCTCGAGAACCCGGTGTTCGCGAAGACCCTGGACGAGGTCGACACGTACGTCCAGAACGAGCTCGGCTACTCGATCGTCGAGATGTTCACCGATGACGAGCAGACCTACGGCATCGAGACCGCGCAGGTCGGCATCTACACGATTCAGGTCGGCCTGACCGAGCTGCTGCGCCACCACGGCGCCGAACCCGGTGTGCTGGTACCCCACTCGATGGGTGAGGCCTCGGCGGCGTACATCAGCGGCGGCCTCTCGCTCGAGGACGCCACCCGGGTCATCTGTCAGCGCTCGCGCCTGATGGGTGAGGGCGAGGCCAGCCTCGTCGGCGACGACATCCGTCTGATGGCGCTGGTCGAGTACAGCGCCGACGACATCACCGGCGTCCTCGCCGATTACCCCGACCTCGAGATCTGCGTCTACGCCGCGCCGACCCACACCGTGATCGGCGGCCCCGAGGGGCAGGTCGACGCGGTCGTCGCCCGCGCCGAGTCCGAGGGCAAGCTCGGTCGCAAGCTGCAGACCAAGGGCGCGAGCCACACCGCGCAGATGGATCCGCTGCTCGGCGAGCTCGCCTACGAGCTCACCGGGATCGAACCGCTGCGTCCGACGGTCGGCTTCTACAGCTCGATCGACCGGGAGACGTTCTACCGCCCGGGCAGCGAGCCGGTCCACACCATCGAGTACTTCACCAAGGGGCTGCGCCACAGCGTCTGGTTCTCGCAGGCGATCGCGAAGTCGGTGGAGAACGGGCACCGCACCTTCATCGAGCTCTCGCCCAACCCCGCCGTCCTGATCTCGGTCGCCGCGGTCACCTTCGCCGCCGGCCTGCACGACGCGGAGCTCATCGAGACGCTGCGTCGCAAGGAGGACGAGAACCTCGGCGTCGTGACGGCACTGATGAAGCTCTACGTCCACGGGCATCGAGCCGACGTCGCGTCGCTGTTCGGTCCCGGCGCGTTCGCCGACATCCCGCGTACCCGCTTCGAGCGCAAAGAGTTCTGGATGCGCGCGCAGATCAACGGCGGATCGGGCACCAATCGGATCCCGGGTGCGCATGTCGCGCTGCCCGACGGCCGCCACGCCTGGGAGGTCGCCGCGTCGGTGGTCACCGACCCGCGCGAGCTGGTCGCGGCCGCAGCCGCCCAGGTTCTCACCGAGGTCCACGTCGGCGCGGTCGAGACACGCGCCGCCGTGCCTGCGGTCGGGACGGTGACCACCACACTCAACCCGCACCCCGGTGGTGCGTCACTACAGGTGCACTCCAAGGCCGTCGACGGGTCGTTCGCCCTGCTCCTCGATGCCGTCGTGACCGCGGGCGTCCCGCTCGGCGGTACCGCCGTCGACGGTGAGCCCATCACGACCCCGACGCCGGCCGAGGCCGCCGAGGCGTCCGGATTCGTCGATACCAGGGTCGTCGTCGAGCCCGAGATCATCGATGACATCGGTGACCGATGGGACGCGGAGAGCGGTCAGAGCGTCGACGACCGCGTCGCGCTGATCATCGCCGAGTCGATGGGTTACGAGGCCGAGGATCTGCCGCGTGAGATCCCGCTGATCGAGCTGGGTCTCGATTCGCTGATGGCGATGCGGATCAAGAACCGGGTCGAGTACGAGTTCGACATCCCGCAGCTGCAGCTGCAGGCCATGCGCGAGGCCGACCTCCGTGACGTCACCAAGTTCGTGACCTACGCCGTCGAGCATCGCGAGGAGGTCGCGGCGCTCGCGCAGGACGCGGCCGCAGGCGGCGGCGAGATCGACACCGCGGCCATCGCGGAGCTGATCGATGCACCGAGCACGCC
>NZ_JAEMTF010000068.1:18499-22306 GCF_016462415.1 Williamsia sp.
CCGACGCCCGCCGAGCCGGCGGCCCGGCCCGCTGCGGCTGCGGGTGACCTCATCAGTCAGGCGGCTGTCGCCGCGGCCGCCGGTGCCGACGTGCCGCCCCGTGACGCCGCCGAGCGGCTCACTTTCGGCGTGTGGGCGATGGTCACCGGTAAGTCCGCGGGGGGCATCTTCACCAAGCTGCCGGTCCTCGACGAGGACATGGCGCAGAAGCTGACCGAGCGACTCTCCGAACGCGCCGGCGGGGAGATCGACATCGAGGACGTCCTGGACTCCGAGACGATCGAGGACCTGTCGAGCTACGTGCGCGATCAGCTCGAGGGCGGTGCGGTGGACGGCTTCGTCCGCTACCTGCGCACCGTCGAGAACTCGACTCGCCCGCCGCTGCTGCTGTTCCACCCGGCGGGTGGTTCGTCGATGGCGTACGAGGCCCTGCTCAAGAAGCTGCCCGACGACGTGCCGGTGATCGGTTTCGACCGTGTCGAGGGCACCATCGCCGAGCGGGTCGAGCAGTACCTGCCCAAGCTGCGTGAGGTCGTCCCGCACGGCCCGTACCTGCTGGCCGGCTGGTCACTGGGCGGTGCGTTGGCGTACGGGTGTGCGCAGGGGCTCCGCGAGGCCGGCGAGGATGTCGCTCTCGTGGCGCTGTTGGACGCGGTGCGCCCCAACGGTTCTCCCGAGGAGAGTCAGGACGAGAAGCGCGCGCGGCTGGAGCGGTACATGACGTTCGCCAAGCGCACCTACGGCGTCGACGACGTCCCGGTACCGATGGACCGTCTGGTCGAGGCCGATGACGAGGGGCAGTTCCGGATCATCATGGAGCTGCTGTCGATGAGCAACGCCAAGATTCCCGGCGGCATCATCGAGCACCAGCGCACGTCGTTCCTCGACAACCGTGCGCTCTCGACCATCGAGCCCACCCCCTACGACGGCAAGGTGGTTCTCTACCGCGCCGACAAGATGCAGGACGGTGCCATCGAACTCGAGCCGCGCTGGGCCGACATCCCGCGCGACGGGCGCTGGGGCGAGGTCGTCGACGATCTCGAGATCGTCCACATCGGCGGTGATCACCTTGCGATGATCGACGAGCCGTACATCGGACGGATCGGCGCCGACCTCACCCGGCGTCTGACCGATCTGGTCTCCGCACAGCACAGCGGTGCGGGCGTATCGAAGGAATGAGCACACAGTGACCAACACCACCGCGGGCAAGCTGGCCGACCTCCGGGAGAGGCTGGAGGCGTCCAAGGAGCCCGGTGGCGAGAAGGCCATCGCCAAACGCGCTGCGAAGCAGATCTGTTCTCCCCGCGAGCGTCTGGCCATGCTCTTCGATCCGGGCACGTTCGTCGAGATCGGGGCGCTGGCGAAGATGCCGGGTGCCGATTCCAGCGGTTACGGCGACGGTGTGGTGACCGGACACGGTCTGGTCAACGGCCGTCCGGTCGCCGCGTTCAGCCACGATCAGACGGTCTTCGGCGGTTCGGTCGGCGAGGTCTTCGGACGCAAGGTGTCCGGGATCATGGAATGGGCGGGCAAGATCGGTTGCCCGATGGTGGGCATCAACGACTCCGCGGGTGCCCGTATCCAGGACGCCGTCACCTCGCTCGCCTGGTACGCGGAGATGGGTCGCCGCAACGACCTGCTCTCCGGGTTGGCCCCACAGATCTCGATCATCCTGGGCAAGTGCGCGGGCGGCGCCGTCTACACGCCTGCCAACACCGACATCCTCGTCGGCGTCAAGGACGCGAGCTACATGTTCGTCACCGGACCCGACATCATCAAGCAGACCACCGGCGAGGAGATCGACGCGGAGGACCTCGGCGGCGCCCACAACCAGGCCCGGTGGGGCAATCTGCACCACCTCGCCGACTCCGAGGCCGACGCCTTCGCCTGGGTGCGTGACTACCTCGAGTACATGCCGTCGACCTGTCATGAGAAGCCGCCGATCATCAACCCCGGACTCGAGCCGGAGGTCACCGACAACGACCGCAAACTCGACGTCTTCCTGCCCGACAACGACAACGCCGGCTACGACATGCACGACATCCTCGTCAACATCTTCGACGACGGTGCGTTCCACGAGGTGTCGGAGATCTTTGCGCCCAACATCATCACCGGGTACGCGCGGGTCGATGGTCAAGCGGTGGGGGTCGTCGCCAATCAGCCCAGCGTGATGGCCGGGGTGCTCGACACCGACAGCTCGGAGAAGGCGACGCGGTTCGTCCGTATCTGCAACGCCTTCAACATCCCACTGGTGTTCGTCGTCGACACCCCCGGCATCCTGCCGGGCGTCGTGGAGGAGTCCAAGGGCACGATCCGCAGATCCGGCAAGTTCTTGTTCGCCTACGTCGAGGCCGATGTGCCGAAGGTGACCGTCGTGGTCCGCAAGGCCTACGGCGGCGCGTACGCGACCATGGGCTGCAAGCAGCTGGGGTGCGACATCAACTTCGCCTGGCCCACCGCCAAGATCGCCGTGATGGGGGCCGAATCGGCGGCCGCCGTGCTGACCCGCAGGCAGACCGAGAACGCGTCGCCCCAGGAGGCGGACAAGATCCGCACCGACTTCATCAATTTCTACAACACGATGATGGCGACACCCTACCTCGCCGCCGAGCGTGGGTACATCGACGCGGTGATCGAGCCGTCGTCGACGCGCCTGCACCTGCGCAAGGCGCTGGCGCAACTGCGGGACAAGAACGTCCACCGCACACCGCGCAAGCACCTGCTCATCCCCGTGTAGGGAGTCAGGCGGCCTCGTCGAGAGGCTGCCGCGATCCGCGGACGGTGTCGGGCAGCGACAGCCGGTGCAGGGTGGCCAGCACCCGGAGATACTGTCGCGGAAGCGATCCCGTCGTGTACGGGAGGTCGTAGTCCGCGCAGAGCGCCCGGACCTGGCGCGCGATCTCGGCGTACCGGTTGCACGGCAGGTCGGGAAACAGGTGGTGCTCGATCTGGTAGCACAGGTGACCGCTCATGACCGCGAGAACCGGACCGGCGTGAAAGTTGGCGCTGCCCAACATCTGTCGCAGGTACCACTCCGCCCGGGTCTCGGTGTCGAACGTGTCGGCGGTGAACGTCTCGGCGCCGTCGGGGAAGTGGCCGCAGAAGATGACGAGGTACGACCACAGATTGCGCACGACGTTCGCCGCGAGACCGGCGGCGAGCACCGACCGCCGGCGTCGTCCGGCGAGCAGCGGGAACACCCCGAAGTCCTTGATCATCTGGCGACGCGCCTTGCGGATCAGTGAGCGCATCGCGCTGCCGGGCGCGACCGACGGCCTGTCCTCGTCGTAGCGCACCTGGGCGGCGTGGTCGTGCAGGGCGATGCCCCACTCGAAGGTCAGCGCCAGGATGACGTTCGCGAGCGGCTGCAGGAGATGGGTGCGGGTCCACGGGATGTCCCGGCTCATCCGCAGGATGCCGAAGCCGAGGTCGTGGTCCATGCCGACGATGTTGGTGTAGACGTGGTGTTCGCGGTTGTGGGCCAGCCGCCACTGGTCCGACGGCCCCACCTGATCCCATTCCCATGTCGCGCTGTGGATCTCCGGATCGTTCATCCAGTCCCACTGACCGTGGGAGATGTTGTGCCCCAACTCCATGTTCTCGACGACCTTCGACGTCGCCAACAGGCCGGTCCCGACGAGCCAGGTGGAGCGTCGCCGGGATGCGAGCAGGATCAGTCGTGCGATGACCTCACCGGCACGCTGGGCGAGGATCGTCCGCCGGATGTAGTCGGCGTCGCGGATCCCGCGGGAGGATTCGATGTCGGCCCGGATCGCGTCGAGGGACGCCCCCAATGCGTCGACCTGC
>NZ_JAEMTF010000069.1:0-3343 GCF_016462415.1 Williamsia sp.
CATCCCCCATCGAAAGGTCCTGTCATGACAACGCTGGTGGTCTGCACATCGAGATCGTCACACCAGAACACCCGTCGGATCGCCGATGAACTCGGCGCCGCGCTCGACGCCCGCGTCGTCACGCCGGATGAGGTGACGCCCGCGATGCTCGCCGACGCCGACCGCATCGGTGTCGGTTCGGGGATCTACTGGATGAGCTTCGACCCACGCCTGGTGGAGTGGATTCGCGGCCTCCCCGACATGTCCGGCCGGGACGCATTCATCTTCTCGACCAGCGGCCTGCCGGAGACTTCCCTTCGGCGATATACGACCTCGCTCGAGAAACTTCTGCGGCAGAAAGGATTCCGTTACGTCGGCGCCTTCGCCAGTCGCGGGTTGGACACCTGGGGGCCGTTCGGAATGGTCGGCGGGGTGAGCCGAGGTAGACCCGACGCAGACGACCTCGCCGCGGCCCGACGGTTCGCCGCCGAGGTCCAGCGCTGGCAATAGGGCTGACGCGACGGACCGGCTGGGCACTTGACCGTCACCGTTCTGGCGGGCCGTTAGGCTGATCGCATGCTGCTGTGGATCAACGGACCCTTCGGTGTCGGCAAAACGCAGACCGCCTTCGAGATCCACCGCCGCGCCGCGGGCAGCATCATCTGCGACCCCGAGCAGGTGGGCTTCGGTCTGCACCGCATGATGCCGCGATCGCTGCGCGGCGACTTCCAGGAACTACGCGCCTGGCGACAGGGCGTCTACGAGGTCCTCGACCTGACCCTGGCCGAGCACGACGGCCCCGTCATCGCGCCGATGACGCTGGTCAACTCCTACTACTTCGACCAGATCATCGGCCGACTCCGCGACCGCGGACGCGAGGTGTGCCACGTGACGCTGATGGCCGAAGCGGAGACCGTCCGCGGCCGCATCAGTCGCCGCGGACTCGGGCTGAAAGCGGACCCGTTCGCGGTCTCGAGGGTCGATTCGTCTCTCGACGAGCTGCGGCGCGATGAGTTCGCCACGCACATCGACACCGACGACCTGAGCATCCCGCAGACGGCGGACCGCATCGGCGAGATCGCAGGCCTGGCCCTCGAACCGAATACCGACGGACTCCTGCGCAATGCGATCAATCAGGGGCTGACCACCGCACGCCACATCAGACTCGGGCTATAGCGAGAGACTGTCGGTCAGTTGCTCCAGTCGATGACGACGGCATAGGACCCGACACCGATGAGCCGGTTGCCCGGAGCGGTCTCTGAGTCGAGCACGATGCCGGTGATCGTCCCGGACGCCTCGTCGAACTCGACGTCCTTGACCGAGCCGAGTTCGGCTCCGCCGGTGCTCAGCACCCGCTTGCCGAGCACGGTGTGGTGCTTGTCGGCGAGGACGGCCACGTCGCCGACCGCCTCGGTGATCTTGTCGTCGGACTCGACGGTGACCGCGTCCTCACCGAATCCCTTGACGTCGTCCCACAGGACCACGTCGCCGTCCTTGGTCTTCTTGACCTCGACGGCCACGACCGACCGCGACGCCGGGTCGACGACGAAGCCGGCCACCTTTGCGATGGTCTCGGCGGAGGTGGTGCTGACGACCTTGCGGCCCTTGGCGTCTGAGAACAGCATCAGTGTGAGCCCTTCAGGTGAGCACGGAAGTCATCGACGGCAGCGCCGAATCCGGCGAGATCGTCGCGAACGAAATCGACCGTCCCGGCGGGCACCATCAGGTGCTCGGCCGACGCGGCGAGGGTGTCGGGCAGCGGGATGAGGACCTTGGTGCTGTTGGTCTTCAACGCCTCCGACGCCTCGATCTCGTAGCCCACGACGTCGCACTGGCCTCCGTTGGCTCCGCTGACCTCGATGATCACGTCGATCACCTTGCCGAGGTCGGTGCCCGAGTCGGTGAGTACCCGAGACCCGAGGACGTTGCCGTGCCCCGAACCCGAGCCCGACCCGGAGACCCCGGCGAACGACTCGTCCGGTGAGACCAGCACGTCCTCGCGCAGGATCATCACCGCGTCCGGCCCCAGTGCGGCAACCGACTTCCACGCCAGGACCTCTTTGCGCGGACCCGAGAACAGGCCGCGGCCGGCGAGCGTGAAGCCCGCGACCTCGCCGCCGCCCGGCGCGTAGACGATGTCCTTGATCTGCGCGACGTCCTCGCCCTGCATGGTGACGACGGGACGCTTGGCCACCTCGCCGGCACGCATCAGCATGCTCATGCGGACTTGTCCCGCGGCGTCGTGTCACCGAACGAGTCGCTGATGATGACTCCGCCCGACCGGCGCCGGGCCTGGATGGCGAGAACCGCCCCCACGATGACGGCGATCACCACCACGACGATGATCAACCACGTCCACCACTGCATAACAACTCCCGAGTCTCGCAGACCGGCATGCGACGGGGTGTCGATGACGACGTCTGGAATCACCAACATACCCGGGACCCCGGTATCCGTTGCCCGACAGGCGGCGCCGCGTCGATCGGCTCCGACGCGCCTACGCCGCGCTCGTGTCCTCGGCGGCGGCGCACACGTCGTCGACGCACTCGACGAACGCGTCCACCGCGGAGTTGACCGTCGAGGCACTCCACACCATGTAGAGGTCGATGGTCGGTATGGGGTCGACGAGCTTGACCGCCACCGACGACGCCCCGACGGTTCCCATGCCCACCGCTGCAGCGCGCGACAACGAGGCGAACGCCACGTACGGCTTGATCGCGACCATGTGCGCGGTACCGCTCGGATCGTCGGAGGTCTGCACGATGCTCAGCGTCGCCTTCGCATCGGCTGCCGCCGACACGATCGCGTCGTACATCGCCGGACACTGCTCGCGGGCGAAGAGCACGCAACGTTCTCCGGCCAGCTCGGCGCAGCGGACACTGGTGCGCCCGGCCCACGGATGTGACCGACCGACAACTGCGACGATGGGGATCTTCGAAAGGATCTTGCGGGATCGGAAGCCGTCGGAGTGCGGTCGGCCGTAGACCATCGCCACGTCCACCGAGCCGTTGGTGAGTCCGTCGAGTTGCGGACCCGTGCGTTTTTCACACAGCGACACAACGACTTTCGGATGCCGCTCGTTCATGGCGGTCAGGGCCGACGGCAGCACGTGCCGACTGGCCGGGAAATTGTAGGAGACGGTGAGTGCACCTGACCGGCCCGCCGCTGTCGACCTGGTGTGCTCGACCGCCTTGTCCATCTGCGCGATGACCATCCGCGCCTGCTTGGCGAACTCGACACCCGAGGCCGTCAGACGAACCTCGTGCGAGTTGCGGACCACCAGGCTCACGTCGAGCGAGCGCTCCAGCTTCTGCAACTGTGCGCTCAGCGACGGCTGCGACAGGTGCAACCGTGCGGCCGCGCG
>NZ_JAEMTF010000069.1:3443-7699 GCF_016462415.1 Williamsia sp.
AGAGATCAGATCAGCTGGCGCGGGCCAACCACAGACGCTTGCGGCACACCGCTTTCATCTGTTCGACGACGTGGGCCGGCATGGATCCGTCTGCCGACTCGTCGAGTCGCGACCGTAGGCGGGTGAAGAACTCGACGTCGCCGAGACCGAACTGCTCACGGATCTGCTCGGCGGGACCGCCGCCGTGCTGGAACCATCCGAGTTCGAAGCCGATGAGATCGTCGTCGATCATCCGTTGGCCGCTTCGCCCCAGTCCACTGTCCACGCTCATCTGCCTCACCTCATCCGATTCACTCTGCGTTGCTCGCCACCGCCTGACGACGTCACCATTGTGCATCCGGTCACGTAACCACGCCACCATTTTCATCCGCATGAGAACAACGTTATCGACGCTAAATTACATCAGGAAAAACGTTTCGTACCAGCGAGTTACGGCAGTTCCGTGACGCCGCACGTCAGCGGTGGTCGGATCCGGTGAGAGGTCCCAATCGGGCGGGCAGGATCCGCCCCAGGTGTTCACGTCGGACCTTGGTCCGGACATGCAAACGGGGAGCGACCCGAAGGTCGCTCCCCGTCTGGAGAACTGTCAGTTCTTTACGATCAGCCGAGGTTGAACGGCTTGCCGTACAGGGTGACGTAGCCGTCGACCGAGTCGGTCGAGACCTTCACCGTGACCGCAGCCTTCGCCGAGGCGTAGCCCGCGCAGCCGTTGACCTGGAAGGTCTCCTGGCTGTAAGCGATGCCGCCGCGCTTGCCCTTGAACTCGAAGCTGGAGTCAGCCGAGTCCGAGCCGTTGTACTTGCCCAGACCACTGTCGAGAACCGGGGTGAACTTGGCGACGCCGGGAGCGATCGACAATGACGTGTTCGCTCCCGCAGTCGTGTCGGTGGGATCGCCGTCGGTGGAGGCGCCGACGTCGGCCCCTCCGCTTCCGCCACCGCTGAAGTCAACCTGGCACCCGACGATGTAACCCGGGGTGACAGTGCCGCCCTGAACGTTCGCGCCACTGACGGACACGATGACCTGGCCGGACACCCACACGTTGCGGGTGGTGGCGTTGGCCGCACCCGAGCGCGCACGGGTGACGAACTCGTTCTTCAGCTGGACGGTGACCTTGGAGCCGTCGGCCAGGGTCTGGGTGGTGAAACCGCCCGGCAGCTTGCCGGCGGCGGCGTTGCCGGCGCCCAGGCTGGCCAGGGCCACGGCCGAGACGCTGGCGATGGCCGCGGCTGCTGCCACGGAGCGCATCTTGTTGTTCTTCATGATTCCCCTTACGGAATTCAGTCTGCTTGCGGCAGATAAAGTTTCGAGAGTTTGGTGGTGTTTATCTGTCGCGTCAGTTCAGGCTGAACGGAGCGCCGTACAGGGTCGACTTGATGTAGAAGTCACCCTTGACCTCGACCTGCGAGTACGCGCGCGCGGTGGCGTAACCGCCACACTTCTGCACCTCGATCTGCAGGCGCTTGTACTGGATGATGGCCTGTCCACCCTTGATGGTCTTGGCATCTGCGACCGGAACGAACGCAGCCTGGCCCGGCGTCAACGGCAGCGACAAGCTGCCGGAGAGAGCCAGCGCACCCGTGAGGTCGAAGGTCGCGCCGCCGCCGAGCGAAAGCCCACCGACGTTGACCTGGCAGCCGACGATGTAGCCGCTGACGAGGGTTGCGTCTGCACCCTTGGGGGCGGTGGCGACGATGGTGCCGCTCACCTCGGCCGCGCGGCCGAGACCGTTGTTGGCCTGGGAGGGAACCGGGTACGCGCTCTCACCGGCGCGCTTGATGGTGACCTTCTCGCCATCGATGCCGGTCGTGACCTTGGAACCATTCGGAAGAGGGCCCGCAGCTGCGGTGCCTGCGCCCAAGGAGGCCATACCCACCGCGGCAGCCGCGGCGATGGCGGCCGCGCCGGCCAGGCGGCGGAGGCCGGAGTTGCTCATCTTGCTCATTCGTTCCCTCTCACGGAAGTGCGTTATCCAGACGACATCGGAATGTTAGCCCGGAGTGACCTGACGGTTCTGCGAAATACTGACTTGAGCGATTGACGGGCACATTGCGCGCTGTTACCGAGAAGTTAATTCCCGGCACGTGCTCTGATGCCCCCAATTACCGGGAGTGCTTTGCAGGACTCGGCACCCTCGGTGTGTGGTGCGTCATCACGCGGAACGTTAGCGCTCAGCAACCGCCTGAACAACACAAAGACGCGTCGTGTCGCAAAACCCCAGCACGTTGATCGCAAATCAGGCATTCACTACGGCGCGATACGGCGGTACCGATTCACCAGACCGACTTGTCCGAAGTGGCCGGTGTGACGTGGGGTTACTCGTGATGCGGAGGGCGGTTGTTGATCAACCACTCATCCGACCTGGACCCTTGTTCGCGGTGATCCTTGTCACTGTTGGTGAGGCTAGCCTCATCTGACGTGACGGCGGGCATGTCATCGCCGAAGATCTCCGCCAACCGGCGGCGCTCGTCCCAATTCGTGCGATCGGTCATCGCCCTATTCTCCACCCGCCCCGGACGTTCGAAGAAAGACAGAACCCGGACCTCCGCATGGCGGTGATCCGGGTTCGTCGGTTCGTGTCGAGGAGGCGTCTCGAGATCAGAACTCGCTGATCGACTCGATGACGTGTTTGGCCAACGGGGTCACGGTGGCCATGCCGTCACGCACCGCGGCGCGTGAGCTGGCGAGGTTCACCACCAGGGTCTGTCCGGACATGCCGGCGACACCACGCGAGAGACCGGCGTCGGCCGCACCGGCGGCGAGACCCGAGCTGCGCACGGCCTCCTCGATCCCGCGCAGGTTGCGGTCGAGCAGTCCGGTGGTCGCCTCCGGGGTGACGTCGCGGGGCCGGACCCCGACACCTCCGACCGAGATGACCAGGTCGACCCCGCCGATGACCGCGGTGTTGAGGGCGTTGCGGATCTCCACCTCGTCGGCAGCCACGGCGACCATGGCGTCGACGTGGAACCCGGCCTCGGTGAGCAACTCCCCCACCAGCGGACCGATCAGGGTCTGGTCCTCGCCGTGGGCGGCGCGGTCGTCGACGACCACCACCAGGGCGCGTCCGAGATCCTGCGATTCGAGACTGACCGACATCTTCTGTCCCTCTCCGGTGCCCGCAGCCAGACGCTCGGCGGCGATCTCTGCCGCGACGAGGTCGTGCTGGGTGACACCAGTGTCATGAGCGAACTGCTGTTCGCCGTCCGCGATCACACTATCGGTGGTGATCGGGGGCAGGATCCGCAGGATTCCGGTGCGGTCGTCGGTGGTGGACATCAATTTCCCCCGGTGTTCAGAGTGTCGAGAGTGACCTGGACGGTTCGAGACGATCCGTTGGCCGAGTAGGTGATGGAGACGGTGTCGCCGGGCGCGTTCGAGCGGATCGCGGCGACGAGAGCGTCGCCCGAGCTGATGACGCGGTCGTTGACCTTCGTGATGAGGGCGCCCGCGGGGATGCCCGCACGCGCCGCCGCGCCGCCCGCGGTGACGTCGGAGATCTGGGCACCGGGCGTGTCGGCCGTGGTTCCGGCCGAGCGCACCGAGACACCGAGTCCGGCCTGCGTGGCCTTGCCGGTCTGCTGCAGCTCCTTGGCCACGCGCATCGCCTGGTCGATCGGGATCGCGAAACCGAGTCCGATGCTGCCGCTCTGGCCGCCCTCGCTGCTCGATCCGCTCGACAGGCTCGCGATGGCGGTGTTGATGCCGATCAGCGCGCCGTTGGCGTTGACGAGCGCACCACCGGAGTTGCCCGGGTTGATGGCCGCGTCGGTCTGGATCGCGTCGATCACCGAGGCGGTGCTGTCGTCCTGGCCGGCCGTCGACACCGGGCGGTTCAGCGAGCTGATGATGCCGGTGGTGACGGTGCCCGCGAGGCCCAGCGGCGAGCCGACCGCGATGACGTTCTGGCCCACCGCGAGGTTGCCGGACGTACCGACGGTGATCGGGGTGAGACCCGACTTGTCGGCCTTGATGACGGCGATGTCGGAGATGGGGTCGGTACCGAGAACCCGTGCGCCCGAGGTGCTGCCGTCGCTGTAGCTGACGGTGAGCTGGCCCGTGCCGCCGGTCTCGGCGGTGACGACGTGGTTGTTGGTGAGGATGACGCCGTCCTGGCTGAGCACCACTCCGGAGCCCTCACCCTCACGGTTTCCCACCCGCACGTCGATGGAGACCACCGAGGGCAGGACCTTGGCCGCCACGGCCTGCGTCGACCCGGCCGGAGCCGCGACGGGTTGGGCGGTGTCACGGTCGCCGGC
>NZ_JAEMTF010000069.1:7799-22258 GCF_016462415.1 Williamsia sp.
TGGCCGGACTGCGGCGACTGGCCGTACTGGCCGTAGGGCGCGCTCTGTCCGTAGGCGCTGGACTGTCCGTAGCCGCCCTGGCCGTAGTTGGCGGCCGGTGGGAACTGGCTGGTGTCGGCGGACTCGTGGGCACCGCCCTGCGTCGAGCCGAACTGGCTGGTTCCGTACTGCCCCGATCCGTACTGGGGTGATCCGTACTGGCCCGCGCCGTACTGGGGCGTTCCGTACTGGGAACCCGACTGCGCGTCGCCGCCGTAGGGGTTCGCGCTGTAGGGGTTGGTGGTCGACGACTGATCACCGGACGGTTGGCCGTGAGCCCCGGTACCGGACGACGGGGTCGAACCGGTCTCGCCGGTCGACTCGCCGTGCTCGGATCCCGACCCATGCTGGTGCTCAGAACCCGGCCCGTTTTGGCTGTCGGTCATGGAGAAGTGCCCTTCGACGTGGTGGTGACCCTCGCGGTCACGCAATGGAGGTGATCAATGAGATTAACCGTGCTCTATGGCCCTGAGAGGGGACTGAGACCAGCCCGCCTTTTTCCATGAGCATCCGAGATCCTCGGCGCCGGCCCGGTCGATTTTCGTCTTCTGCTGATGTGAAACGGCGTTGTCGCTGCTCACGCGTCGATGATGCGGGGCTGCTGCTCCATCGGCGTGGGGCGCCCGGGTAGTTCGATGCGGATCAGCGCGCCACCGAGATCCGACTCGCCCGCCGAGACGAGTCCGCCGTGTTTGACCACGACCTGGCGCACGATCGCCAGGCCCAGCCCTGAACCGGGCATCGACCGGGCTGCGGTGGAGCGATAGAAGCGGTCGAAGACCAGGGCGCGGTCCTCGAACGGGATGCCGGGGCCGGCGTCGCCGACGGTGAGCTCGGCCCGTTCGGTGGAGATCTGACGGAGCCGGACCACCACCGGTTGTCCCGGCGGGCTCCACTTGGCGGCGTTGTCGAGGACGTTGAGCACCGCGCGCGAGAGCCCGTTGGACTCACCGAAGACGAACCACGGCTGCACTCCGACCTCGAATTCGACGTCGCTGCGACGGCGTCGGACACGTTCGAGCGAGCGGTCCACCACCTCCGACAGGTCGACCTCCTCGTGCACCACCTGAGGGGCGTCGTCGCGCGCGAGATCGACCAGGTCGCCGACGAGGGTCGAGAGCTCCTCGATCTGTGCCATCACGTCGTGACGCAGATCGGCCATGTCCGACTCCGGGATGGGCGGCGCCCCGGGCGCGCTGGTCGCGATCAGCAGCTCGAGGTTGGTACGCATCGAGGTCAGCGGCGTGCGGAGCTCGTGTCCGGCGTCGGCCACGAGCCGCGATTGTCGGTCCCGCGACTCGGCCAACGCGCGGAGCATCAGGTTGAAGCTCTGGGTCAGCCGCGCGAGTTCGTCGTTGCCGGTCACCGGGATCGGGTTGAGGTCGTCGGTCCGGGCGATGCGTTCGGACGCCTGGGTGAGTCGGGCGACCGGTCTCAGGCCCGCCCGCGCCACCGTCGTACCCGCGACCGCGGCAAGGATGACCCCGCAGCCGCCGACGATCGCGAGCACCCAGGCGAGTCGGCCGAGGACCTTGTCGGTGGGATCGAGGCTCTGGGCCATGATCAGGGTGTTGCCGTCCACCAGCTTTCGCGCCAGGACGCGCTGGTTGTTCACGGTGCGCAGGCTCGACGCGGACGTGGTGGTGGCGCCCCCGGCCATCACGACCGACCGCTCGGCGGCGCCGTAGGGCACGTCGCCGATCTGGAAGGCGCGACCGCTCGGCATCACCAGTGCGACCGAGATGTCGGTGGAGAAGACGGTCCCGGCGACGAGGTTCTCGGGCGCGTCGTCGAGAACGCCGTAGCGCGCGAGCTGGGTCATGCCCTCCGCGCGGTTCTCGAGCTGGGCGTCGACGTCGGCGTACATGGCGCGGTAGACCACGGCGTAGGCGCTGACCGCCATCACGGCCACCGCGATGCCCACCACCGTCGCCGCGAGCAGGGTGACGCGCAGTCGCAACGAGATCGAGCGCGTCAGGAGCGAGGCGTCGCGCATCGTGCCCTGCGACCGGGTGTCGGTGGGCGCGGTCGGTGGGGGTTGTGCGGCGGGGTCGGCGAAGGGGTCGTGCGACACCGGCGTCCAGCCCGGCGGCGTCTGACCCGGATCCTCCGGCCCCGCGATGTCCCGGGGTGTCGGGCCCGGTGCGGTCACGGCGGTGTTTCGCGCAGGACGTACCCGATGCCACGGACGGTGTGGATCAGCCGGATCTCGCCCTCGGCCTCGGTCTTGCGTCGCAGATAGCCGACGTAGACCTCGAGGGCGTTGCCCGACGTCGGGAAGTCGTAGCCCCAGACCTCCTCGAGGATCCGGCTGCGGGTGAGTACTCGGCGGGGGTTGGCCATCAACATCTCCAACAGCGCGAACTCGGTGCGGGTCAGGCTGATGGGGCGCTCGCCGCGGCTGACGTCGCGGGTGACGGGGTCCATCGTCAGGTCCGCGAAGGTCATCGTCTCGGATTCGGCGGTGACCTCGGTGGCGCGTCGCATCAGCGCACGCAGGCGGGCGAGGAGCTCTTCGAGCGCGAACGGTTTGGGCAGGTAGTCGTCCGCGCCCGCGTCGAGACCCGAGACGCGCTCGGAGACGCTGTCGCGGGCGGTGAGGACGAGGATCGGCAGGTCGTCGCCGGTGCTGCGGAGACGGCGACACACCTCGAGACCGTCCAGTCGCGGCATCATGACGTCGAGCACGACGGCGTCGGGACGCGAGGAGGCGATCTGCTCGAGGGCCTCCAACCCGTCGCCGGCCGTCTCGACGGTGTAGCCGTTGAACGACAGGGACCGACGGAGCGACTCTCGGACCGCACGGTCGTCGTCCACAACCAGGATGCGCATGCGGTCCAGTGTGACGCGAACGTCTGAGAGCCGACTAAGACATGCCGGGCACAGAGTCGCTTTCCCTCCCGATCCGCTCCGCTTCTGACGATCCGCTCCGGTTGCAGCCGGAGCGGATTGCCACAGGTGGAGCGGATGGGCTCAGTTTCTCAACCCCGCCCGGATGAGCCCGCGCACCAGATGCGCGTGGAATCGGTCCGGGCACCGCAAGTCGTCCCACACCCACCGGATCACGATCAGCCCGAGGTCGCGGAGTGCGTCCTCGCGGCGCTTCTCCCGCCACACCGCCTCCGCCGACGTACCGTCGCGGCCGTACTTCCCTCGGCCGTCGAACTCGCCGACCAGTCTCCCGGACCAGTCGAAGTCCACCTCGCCGACGAACTCGTCGTCGTCGGTGCGGTACTCGCGTTGCAGATCCGGAATCGGGATGTCGCCGAAGCCGTGCATGAGCGCACGACTCCAGGATTCACCGACACTGGCTGCTCGACCGTCGGCGACAGCGAGGGCGCGGCGCGCTGTGGAAGCACCGGTGCGGCCGGAGCACCGTCGGACGACCTCGAGCAGTTCATCCGGGGAGACGCCGAGTCGCAGAGCGCCGTCGAAGGCAGTCACCGCCTGGGCGAAAGCACCCGCCCGGGCGATATCGACGGCGGTCCGGGCCGGGGTCGTGACGAGGACTCCCCCGACCTCCATGACCTCGTCGGGTTCGAAGGTGGCCGCGTGCAGGACGCACGCCCGCCCCTTTTTACGACCGCCGGATGGTCGGTTTGCGGTGAAATGGACGGCGCTCTGGTCGCCGGCGAGCAACGGGATGCCGTGTAGGGCGGCGGCCGAGGAATGACTGACCGCCTTGTCCGGCCCGCCGAGACTCACCGAGGCCAGGACCATGGTCCGATATCGTTCGTCGCGAGCCTCGGGATCGTTGCGGTCGGACGGCGGGACGTAGACGCCACGGTAGATCCGGTCGAGTGAGCCCGCGCTGACCGCGGTACGCAGTTGCCGGTCGTCGGCGACACCACTCTCGACCAGCGTGCGGCGTCGGATCAATCCGTTGGCATCAAAGATGAAGTCGTCCATAACGGCATTCGACCCCGGCGCGACGGACCGTCACCTCCGCAAAGGCGTCGCTCCCCAGCGAACTGTGCAGACGCCCCGAACTGTTGATGGTCCCCCAAAGCCAACGATCCGCTCCGCTTGCGTCAGTCCGCTCCGGTTGCAACCGGAGCGGATGGACGAAAGCGGAGCGGATCGTCGAAAAGTGGTGTTAGTGCCTAGCGGCGGTCGAGATCGACCAGGCCGAGCTTGACGGCCTTGACGAGACGACGAGGGATGCGCTGGCTGACGCCACCGACCTTCACCTCTTGCAAGGCCGGGTTGTCGGCCTTCCACTGCGAACGACGACTGCGGGTGTTGGACCGCGACATCCTGCGCTTCGGTACAGCCATGATTGAGCCCTTCTATCTATTGCTTAAGCCTGTGATGGACGTGCTCGGCGCCCATACCGGCGCTCGAACTTCTCCACTCGTCCTGCCGTGTCCATCACGCGGGTCGCACCTGTCCAGAACGGGTGCGAGTCGGACGTGACATCGACAACCACAAGAGGGTACCGGTTCCCGTCCTCCCACTCCAAAAGCACGTCGGAGGTGACGGTCGAGCGGGTGAGGAACGTCGTACCGGTCGACGAGTCCTGGAACAGGACGTGATGGTAGTCGGGGTGCATGCCTGGCTTCATGGTCGTGGACCTCTCTGGTTGATGGTCATTGCAGGTCAGGATGGGCGGACGACGCGGCGTCGGCGTCGTCGGCAACGACCTCGCCGTCGACGCACGGGTCGCGATGGAAGCTTCCGAACGGGTCGTCGAACATCGCCCATCCGGCCGGCCCGGCAGCCATCTCGACGTCGGTCAGGCACGCGCCGCGCAGTGTCTCCTGGATGTACGCCGGGTCGGCCCGCAGGCTGAGCACGACGATGCTGGTGTCGCGATCACCGAACTCGGGATGCCACCGCAGCGCCGCCATCGACACCCGTTCGGGGTCGCACGCGTCCACCTCGTCGTCCGACATCGCCGCCAGCCACGGGCCGCCGGTGGCCACGCGGAGCCCACCGCCTGCACTCTCGATCCACAGCGCTTCGTCGGGTTGCGTCGCCAGCCAGAGCCGTCCACGCGAGCAGACGACCCCCTCCAACAGGCAGTCGATGGCGTCGTGGAGTCGGCCGGGATGCATCGGCCGGTCGGAGTGGAACTCGACCAGACGGACACCGCAGTCGGCGTCGAGCGGCGGCTGGCCGGGGAGCAACGGATCGTGGGCGCCGGTCATGGCGCCGCGCCGCGCGGTGTCGGGGACGGCGGCCAGCAGCGTGCCCACGACCGTCTCGGTGATCGGCCGCTCGGGCAACGCCAGCAGCACGGGCGCGATCGGGGCGAGTCGGGCGAGAACCGCCATCAACAGTGCCGCCTGCCAGCCGTCCTCGGCGACACCGTGCACGACGAGGGCATCGGCGTGGCCGACGTGCCCGACCGCGAGCTGCGCGACGGTCCGCTCGTCGTCCTCGTCTCGAATGAGCCCCACCTCCGACAACGTCGTGTCGCCGGTCGCGTCGGTGAGCCAGGTCCCCGCGTCGACGCAGCCCACCACGGCCTCGATCCGCACGTCACGCGCGGCGGGCCCGTCGACCGCACCCGGCACGTCGGCGACGACGACCGCGTCGATCGCCCAGCACAGCGGTTCGGGCTCGATGAGCGGATCGAGCTGCAGGACGATCCGCTCGACCCCCTCGCGGCGATGGAGCGCACGCAACAGCGGCAGCAGATCCTCCCGCAGCGCGCACGACACACAGCCGTGGTCGAGATCGATGCGGGTGACCTGTGCCCGGACCACGCCATCGGTATCGAGGCTGCGCATCGTGCGCGTGATGATGCCCAGCGACAGTTCGACCAGGTCGTGGTGCACGACGACCGTGCCCGGCGTCTGCGCCGAGCGGGCCACCGCGTCGACGGCGACGGCATCGAAGCCGGTGACGACGACCACGGGGGTACGACGCGAACTCACAGAGACGTCCTCTCAGTTGAAAACGATTATCGTTTGCGTGTTAGCGTAACGCACTATCGACAATCGTTTCCAACTAGGAGGAGGGCTCATGTCGGCCCACTGCCAGGTGACCGGGCGCAAGCCCGGCTTCGGCAAGCAGGTGTCGCACTCCCACGTGCGTACCAATCGGCGCTGGAACCCCAACATCCAGCGGCGGCGCTACTGGGTGCCCAGCGAGGGACGCACGGTCACGCTGACCCTGTCCACGAAGGGCATCAAGACCATCGACCGCGACGGCATCGACGCCGTGGTCGCCCGCATCAAGGCACGAGGAGAGAAGGTCTGATGGCGTCTAAGAGCACCGATGTCCGACCCATCGTGAAGCTCAAGTCGACGGCGGGCACCGGCTACACGTACGTCACCCGCAAGAACCGACGCAACGACCCGGACCGACTGGTGATGAAGAAATACGACCCGAAGATCCGCAAGCACGTCGATTTCCGCGAGGAGCGATAGATGGCGAAGAAGTCCAAGATCAACCGCAACGAGCACCGACGGGTGGTCGTCGAGCGCTGGGCGCAGCGTCGAGCCGAGCTCAAGGAGATCATCCGCAGGCCCACCTCCAGCGACGACGAACGCGCCGCGGCCCAGCTCGCACTGCAACGACTCCCCCGCGATGCGAGCCCCACCAGGCTGCGCAACCGCGATGCGGTCGACGGTCGGCCCCGTGGTTTCGTGGGCAAGGCGGGCATCTCCCGCATCCGCTTCCGCGAGATGGCCCACAACGGCGAACTGCCCGGGATCACCAAATCCAGCTGGTGAAACTCCGCTGGTTTTGGGTTCAAGCCCTCCCACGGGGCACAATGTTGGTTTGCGCCCCGTGTGAACGGCGGCTCAACGCAACGTTGCAGACGATTACCACGAAGGAACTGATGATGGCCTCCAAGCCCACCCGGCGCCGCTCCGAGAAGCCGACCAAGGTCGCCGCCAAGCGCAACATCCTGCGCGAGCGGAAGATCTCGCACATCGATTACAAGGACGTCGCCCTGCTGCGTACCTTCCTGTCGGACCGCGGCAAGATCCGCAGCCGTCGCGTCACCGGCCTGAACCCGCAGCAGCAGCGTCAGGTCGCCACCGCCATCCGCAACGCGCGTGAGATGGCCCTGCTGCCCTTCACCACCTCCGGACGGTAACCCGCGTCTCCGCGCACACCGAGCTGACCGAACTCGTCGGTCTGCTCGATCTGGCCGACGCCGGACACGATCGCTTCACCGCACGCCACTCGACGTTGGCTGTCGCGAGCAAGCACGTGTTCGGCGGCCTCGTGCTCGCCCAGGCGGTCGTGGCCGCCGGGCGTTCGGTCACCCCCGATCGTTCGATCAACTCCCTGCACGCGTACTTCCTGCGTGCGGGTGATCCGTCGATCCCGCTGACCATCGTCGTCGAGCGGATCCGGGACGGGCGATCGTTCAGCCACCGCAAGGTCGAGGTACTCCAGGGCGATCGATGCATCGCCGAGATGCTGTGCTCCTTCGCCGTCTCCGGACCCGGCGTCTCCCACCAGGTCGAGATGCCGGCGGTGCCGGGTGCGGACGACCTCGTCGACGACGCCGTCACCCTCGGCGATCTCGACGACCCGCGTCTGTCCGTCACGCGCATGGGACCGTTCGAGTTCCGCTCCGCCGAGACGCACTCCCGGATAGCCCGCGAGCGCGGCGAGAAGACCGACCGATCGCGGATGTGGCTGCGCGCCAAGGGATCAGCACCCGACGACGCTCTCCTGCAGACCGCCCTGCTGGTCTACGCCAGCGACATGACGGTCCTCGACCCGACGACGCGCCCGCATGCGTTGGCGCTGTCGGCCGGCGATCTCTGGCCCACCAGCCTCGACCACGCCGTCTGGTTCCATCAGCCGGTCCAGGTCGACTCCTGGTTCCTGCTCGACCTCGACTCCCCCTGGGCGGGCGACGGCCGCGGCCTGGCCCGCGGACGGGTGTTCACCGCCGACGGCGTCCTGGCGGCCGAGATCGCGCAGGAGGGCCTGCTGCGCGCGGGATCGTAGACCTGCGCCTACGAGGCCGCACCCGCCATCGCCAACCGCGCCACCTCATCGAACGCGGCGACGTCGTCACCGAGCAGGAACCGATCGACCTTCGCGCGTCGCCAGTACAGATGCGCGTCGTGCTCCCAGGTGAACCCGATGCCACCGTGCACCTGGATCAGCGTCTCGGCGGCCAGCTGTGACGCCATCGCCGCGACCCCCTTGGCCGACGCCGACGCCATCGGCAGTTCGTCGGGCGCGTTGTCGGCCGCCCAGGCACTCCACCACACCAGCGACCGCAGCTCCTCGACCGCGACGTAGGCGTCGACGAGTGCGTGCTTGACGGCCTGGTACGACCCGATCGCCCGGCCGAACGCCTGGCGCTCCTTGGCGTAGGCGACCCCGATCTCCACCGACCGGGCCGCCGCACCGAGACTCTCCGCCGCGAGGATGACGCGACCGATCTGCAGCGCGCGGTCCCAGCGGGCCTGTGCGTCCTCGCCGGCACCGCTGCCGTCGATGACCTCGACATCACCGAGGCCGACCCGACCCAGCCCACGGGTGGGATCGATCGGATCGGGCAGATCCACTGTGCCGCGACCGATAACGATGCGTCCGTCGCGCAGGGCGAGGAACTGTTCCGCCCCGAGGGCGTCGAGCACGGGGCCGCCCCCGTCGACCACGGCGACCTTCAGATCGCCGGCGGCGAGCGCCCGCAGACGGTCGGTGTCGCCGGCGAGCAACACCGCGGCCCGCGCGTAGGTGATCAGCGACGGGCCCGCGAGCACGCGGCCGGCCTGTTCGGCGACCACAGCGAGATCGAGGACCGTCCCACCGCCGCCGTCGACCTCCTCGGGCAGGGTGATCGTCGCGAATCCGCTGCTGAGCAGCTGGTCTCGGCCCGGCCGGACGGCGATGTCGGTGGCGGCTGCGTCCAATGCGGCGCGCACCTCCGACAACGAGGTGGACGAGGCGAGGAAATCGCCTGCGGCAGAGGCCAGATCGCGCTGCTGATCGTCGAGGTCGAAGTTCATGCCGTGGCCCCCTTGGCTGCGGATTCCGAGCCACCCGTGGCGACCGCGATGGTCTCCCGGAACGGGATGTTCTTGTCGGCGCGCGGTTCGGCGGGCAGGCCCAGGACCCGTTCGCCGATGACGTTGCGCAGCACCTCGTTGGTGCCGCCGGCGATCGCCAGTCCCGGCAGGGACGCCTGCGAGTCCTGCCAGGTGCTGTCGCCGCCGGAGTCGCGGGCGAACACCGCGTCGGAGTCGAGCAGGCGGACCGACAGGTCGGCCAGATCGCGGGCGACACGGGTGCCGGCCAGCTTGCCCGCCGACGCCTCCGGGCCGGGCATCTCGCCGCGGCTGATGGCCGAGAGTTGTCGGTAGCCGGTGTAGCGGATGGCCAACGACTCGGCGTAGGCCCGTCCGAACTGCTGGCGGGTGACGGCCTGGCGGTCGTCGGGCAGGTCTGCGATGCGCGCGGCGACGTGGTCGGCCACCGCACCGACACCGACGCCGATGTCGGTGCCACCGCCGCCGAGTGACATGCGTTCGCTCATCAGGGTGGTGAGTGCGACGCCCCAGCCGTTGCCGACCTCGCCGAGACGCTCGTCGTCGCTGATCTCGACGTCGTCGAAGAAGACCTCGTTGAAGTCCGACCCGCCGCTCATCTGCCGCAGCGACCGCACGCTGACACCGGGCGCCTTCATGTCGACCACGAACATCGTCAGCCCACGGTGTTTGGCGACATCGGGGTCGGTGCGGGTGAGCAGGATGCCGTAGTCGGCGACGTGGGCGAGGGTGGTCCACACCTTCTGACCGCTGATCCGCCACGTGCCGTCGTCGGTACGAACGGCCTTGGTGCGCAACGCGGCGAGGTCACTGCCCGACCCCGGTTCGCTGAACAGCTGGCACCACAGGTCGTCCGCGCGGAGCAGACGCTTGAGGTAGCGCTCCTTCTGCGACTCCGAGCCGTGGGCGATGACCGTCGGCCCGCACATGCCGATGCCGATCAGGTTGACCAGACCCGGCACCTCGGCGCGAGAGAGTTCCTGGTCGACGATGGCCTGCTGCATCGGCGTGCCGCCCTGCCCACCGGCCTCTGTCGACCATGTGACCCCGACCAGGCCGTTGTCGTAGAGCAGCGCCTGACGCTCCCGCGCCGCCGGGTCGTCGTACCCGCGTCCCGCTCCTCGACGCCCGAGCGCCTCGCGGTTGTCGGCGATGATCGAACGCACCGTGGACCGCCACGATGCCTCCTCGGGAGTGTCGTCGAAATCCATTCCAGTCCTTCCGCCGAGCGAGTGTTCGGTCTCTCCTTTGCACCCTACTGTTACCGCCGTCACGGTGTGATCGGCGGACGTCGCGCACCGGTCAGACGCCCCGCGATCGGCCACTAGACTCCACGGGTGTCCGGAGTCGTCCAGGGATTCACCGTCATCTTCATCGTGATCGCGGTGGGGTATGCGTTGGGCCGGACCGGTGTCCTCGGGCCCGACGCGCAGCAGGTGCTCTCCCGGCTGGTGTTCTTCGTCCTCACCCCGGCGCTGCTCTTCAACTCCCTGGCCACCACCGACCTGTCGGTCATCTTCTCCCCGACCCTCGTCATCGCCGGTGGCAGCGCACTGCTGATCGGGCTGACGTACTTCGTGCTCGCGCGCACCGTCCTGCACCGGGAGATCCCGGAGGCAACGATCGGGGCGCTGTCGTCCTCGTACGTCAACAGCGCGAACCTCGGGATACCGATCGCGATCTTCGTCCTCGACGACGCCTCGTTCGTCGCGCCGCTGCTGCTGTTCCAGATCATGATCTACTCGCCGCTGGCTCTGACCGCCCTCGATCTCACCGCGCTGCGCGGCGGCAAGGGCCGTATCACCCTGCGCGACACGGTCGTCGCGCCGCTGACCAACCCGATCGTGCTCGGTGGCGTGGCCGGGCTCATCCTGTCGGTGGCGAACGTGACGCTCCCGCATGCGGTTCTCGAACCCATCTCGATGCTCGGGGACGCGTCGGTGCCGGGTGCGCTGCTCGCGTTCGGGTTGTCGCTGACCGGTGTCACCGTGCTGCGCAAAGGCGAGAGTCCGCGCCGTGACGTCGCGCTGGCGTCGGTGTTGAAGATGGTGGTGCAACCGCTGCTCGTCTTCGCGCTCGCCTACTTCGTGTTCGACGAGCGGGGGCACAGCCTGTTCGCACAGGTCGTCATCGCCGCACTGCCCACGGCACAGAACGTGCTGGTCTACGCCTCACGCTACCAACGCGGCGTGGTGCTCGCGCGCGACACCGCTCTGGTCACCACCGTCGCGTCGATCCCGGCGATCGCGCTCATCGCGCTGCTGCTGGCCTGACCGGTGTTCGCGGGTTCATGACATCTGTCGTGTCCTCGGCGCCCGAAATTCGTTACCGTCGGTCATATGACCGACTCGCTCTCCCCCGCTCCCGACGACAAGCGTGCCCGCCTGCGCGCATCCGACGCCGACCGCTCCCTGGTGCACGACATCCTCGCCGCGGCCATGACACAGGGCCATCTCTCCCCCGCCGAGTACGAGACCAGGGCGTCGAGCGCCGTGGCCGCGACGACGTTCGGCGAACTCGATGTCCTCACCGATGACCTCCCCGTCACCGACATCGCCCGCGCGGGTGGACCGTCTCCCGACCTCCTCGGCGTCGAGAAACCCGCCTACTCGATGGGTTCGGGGTCGACTGCATCGACGGTGACCACCAAGATCGCGGTGATGAGTGGAACCGAGCTGGCCGGAAACGTGCCCGTGGGTTCCGAACTGCAGGTGTTCGCGGTGATGGGTGGCGCGGAGATCGACCTGCGCAGAGTCGAGTTCACCGCACCCACCCTGACCGTGCGCGCGTTCGCGATCATGGGCGGAATCGAGGTGCTGGTACCGGAGGATGCGACGCTGGAGATCAGCGGCCTCGGAGTGATGGGCGGTTTCTCCCACAAAGCAGCCGGCCGTGGTCGCCCCGGCGCGCCCACCATCAAGGTGGTCGGACTGGCGCTCATGGGCGGTGTCGAGGTCGAGCGCAAGCCGGCGACGTTCGAGAAGAAGTAGCGCCGTCACGACAACCGGTCGAGAAGTCCCCGTGCGTCGACCGGTGCGCGGACTTTCGCATCGTTGTCGAAGTACACGTAGACGTCGCCGGTTGCGGCACGGGTACGGAAACGCTTCGCCCAGGTGTCGAGGGCGTCGTCGGTGTAGCCGCTGACGTACAGTTCGGCGTCGCCGTGGAGTCGGGCGTAGGCGAAGTCGGTCGTCACCTCGTCGATGACCGGGAACTTGCCGGCCGAATCAGCCAGCACCAGTGCGACATCCGCCGCTCGCACCACGTCGGCGATGTCGGAGTCGACGAAGCTCGGGTGGCGCACCTCCAGAGCGTGACGCACCGGGCGGTCGGTGTCGGTGGCGGTCAGCGACCGGCCGTCGAGACGCGCGTCGTGGTGGGTCGCCATCTCCGCTGCCTCGGCCGTGGTGCGCGGCAGCTGTGACAGGAACCGCTGCAGCACAGCAGCATCGAAGGGCATGGTCGGTGGGAGTTGCCACAGCACCGGCCCGAGTTTGTGCTCCAGCGCGAGAATGCCCGAGGCGAAGAAGTTCGCCAGCGGCGTCTCGACGTCGACCAGCTTCTTCATGTGCGTGATGAAACGCGGCCCCTTGACCGAGAACTCGAAGTCATCCGGGGTCTGGTCGAACCACTTGCGGAACGAGTCCGGCTTCTGCAGCGCATAGAACGACCCGTTGATCTCCACCGAGTTCAACGTCGAGGACAGGTGTTCGAGTTCGCGGCGCTGTGGCAGCTTCGGAGGGTAGAAGGTGCCACGCCACGGCGGGTAGACCCACCCGGACGTGCCGACCCGGATCGTTCCGCCGGCCACTACCGCCGACGACCCCGCCGCGAGCTGAGGTAGTCGCCGACCACGGCCGCGCCGAGTCCGTCGAGGTCCGGGGCGACCACCCGTCCACCGATCCGGCGGGCGATCTGGTCGACGAACCGCTCCAGGCTCGGGTCGTCGCCGAGCCGGAAGATGGTGACCTGGGCGCCCATTCGCGCGACGTTGTCCAGTTCACGCACCGTCATCGCCAGTGTCGCCGGGTGCGGCGGGTAGTAGAAGAACGCCTCGCCGTCGGGCTCGAGATGTGCGGTGGGTTCACCGTCGGTGACGATCAGCACCACAGGCTGCGCGTTCGGGTGCTTGCGCAGGTGCTTGCCCGCCAACAGCAGCGCGTGGTGCAGGTTGGTGCCCTGTTCCATGCGCGGCTCGAGGCCGGTCAACTCGGCGATGTCGATGCTGCGGGCATGCCGACCGAAAGCGATGAGTTTGAGCTCGTCGCTGCGAAAACGCGTGCTGATCAGGTGGTTCAGCGCGACGGCCGTGCGCTTCATCGGCGTCCAGCGACCCTCCATCTCCATCGAGAAGGAGGTGTCGACGAGCAGGACCACGGCGGCCTGAGTCCGTGCCTCGGTCTCGGAGACCTCCACGTCGCGGACGTCGATCCGCACGCCGTGTCGGGCGAGATCGCCCGTGGCGGTGGCCTTGTCGGGACTCTCGGTGATGGTGCGCCGCACCGCGTTGCCGACGGTGGCGGTGACGTCCCACGGCTCGGTGTCGCCGAACTCCCATTCGCGGGTGGATCCGGTGGCCTCGCCGGTGGCACCGTTGCGTCGGGTCTGGCGATCGCCGCCACGCCCGGACAACTGGTCGGCGATGTCGCGGAAGATCGACTGTCCCAGTTGACGCATCGCCTTGGGCGACAGCCTCAGTGCGCCGTCCGAATCCCGGTTGAACAGTCCCTGCTCGTTGAGCGCCTTCTCCAACTCGGCGAGTGTGCGAGCGTCGACAGCGGCCTCGGTGCCGAGCTGCCGGGCCAACGCCTCGAGGTCGATGTCCTCCATCTGCGAACCGTTGTACTGCTGGGACAGCTGCTCGGACAACGACTCCAGCTCGGCGAGATCCTGCAGGGCGCCGACACCCTCGCCCATCCCCATGCCCTCTTGACCCTCGAACTGCTGGGACTCACCCCAGCCGAGGTCGGGCCGGGCCTCGCGCAGTTGCGAATCCATCTGTCCGAGCTGGTTCATCAGATCCGGCGAACCGAACGCCTGCTGCGAGAGCTGGTCGAGTTCAGCCCGCTGCTCCGGTGAGAGCGAGTTGTAGAACGCCTGCGCGGCCGCCGCACGCTTGGCCAGCGAGTCGATGAGTTCCTCGGTCGACTGCGGGTTATCGGGGAAGTGCTGGCCGTGCTTGCCCATGAAGTCGTCGAACTTCTCGGTGGTGTCCTCACCCCGATTGTGTGCGGCGAGAAGCTCGTTGAGGTCGGCGAGCATCTCGGTGATGGCCTGCCGGTCCTCGTCGGTGGCGCCCTCGAGGGCCTGCTTCATCCCCTCGAAGCGCTGATCGAGCATCTCGCGGCCGAGCAGATCCTTGATCTTGTCGTAGTCGGCCTTGGCCTCCGGGCTGCGGAACTCGTAGTTCGCGAGCTCCTGCACGGCCTGCGCGGTCGACGGCGA
>NZ_JAEMTF010000070.1 GCF_016462415.1 Williamsia sp.
CCTTGTAGTAGAACTCGCCGAGGTGGGCCGGCTGGAAGATGGCGTGGTCGACGTACCCGTCGGTGAAGAGGTCCTTCATCAGCCGCTCGCCGCCCTGGTAGAGGTAGTCGTCGTAGTCCCAGACCTCGCTCTCGGGCGAGAGGTTGCGGTGATAGTCGTAGAAGCAGTCGATGAACTGCTTGCCGTGGATGTTGCGCTGGTTCTCCTCTCGCGCATCCCACAGGGCCACGTGTGCGTCGACGATGAAATAGCTGGTGTCACCCTTGCGGTACATCAGTTCCTCCCAAATTGTGTGACTGCTGTCACAGGCTGTTCGACACGACAGTAGGGAGGCGAAGGCGTGTGGACGGTGGGCTCGGTGTCTCAATCTGAGACGTGGGGCCACCGCACGAGGCGGTGGCGACGTGGTCCCCTCTTGTAACGTGGATCACATCGGGTGATGCGCCCGTGGCGTGGAGGTGTGGCGGTGTCCGACCAGTTGCCGGAGCGCGCGAAACAGGGCGACGTCGTGTTCGGCTCGGCCGCGGACGTGCCGCGTCGCCTGCTCGCGTCATGGCAGCGCAGTGAGGAGTACGGGGTCTCCCTGGACTCGGTCGAACCGGTGTTCACCGGTACCGATGACCTCGGATCGCTGTTCTTCGAGTGCGGCAACGAGGTCCTCGTGGACCTGCACCGGACGCTGGCGTCGGAGCCGGTCAGCATGATGCTCACCGATGCCGACGGAGTCGTGCTGAGTCGGATGAGTGGCGACCACTCGTTGCTGCGCGCCCTCGACGATGTCCACCTCGCGCCGGGTTTCGCCTACTCCGAACGGGAGGTGGGCACGAACGGTCTGGGTTTGGCTCTGGCCGACCGTGTCCCGACCCTCGTACGAGCTGATCAGCACTACGCGCAGAACCTCTGCTCGTTCACGTGTGCCGCGGTGCCGGTCATCGAACCCGCGTCCGGGCGCCTCGAGGGCAGCGTCAATCTCACGACGTGGTCGCAGTCGTCGAGCGAGTTGTTGTTGGCCCTGGCGCGGTCGGCGGCGAGCACCACCGCAGCGCTGATGCTCGCACGGACCTCCGGTCGCACATCCCGCCCGACACCGCGCGGCCGCGTGTTCCGGGTCGAGGTGCCCCGCCTCGAGCCCGGTTCGGGCACGGTGCATTCCTTGTCCGACGGGTGGAACGCGGCGGTCTCGGCCGCCGAGGGTGCGATGTCGACGGGCACGGTCGTCGCGGCCATCGGCGAGCCCGGCTCGGGCCGGTCGACTGCGCTCGCGCAGGCCGCCCGTCATGTGCACCCGCGGGATCGGATCCTCTCGGCCGAGGCCCCGGCGCCGTCGGACCTGCAGACCTGGCTCGGTCTGTGGACACCGGAACTGGGCAAGGCGCACACCGCGGTCATCGTGCGGGACGTGGACTCGCTACCCATCTGGGTCGCCGACCAGCTGGCCGAGCTCGTCGTGCGATCGCGAGCGCAGTCGGCACTGCCGTTCGCGATGAGCGCCGAGCGCTTCGAGGACATCCCGCCACCGTTGGCCGCGCTGGTCGACACGGTGGTCGCGATCCCGCCGTTGCGCGAGCGCAGCGCCGACGTGCTGCCGTTGGCCCACCACATCGCGACCAGGGCACGCGGTCGCGACGTGGTCATCGCACCCGCGGCGGGGCGGGCGCTGGCGGGTTTCGACTGGCCCGGCAACGTCGCACAGCTCACGCGGGTGATCTCGCATGCGACGAGCCGTGCGGACGTGGTCGACGTCTCCGGCCTGCCGCACGAGGTGCTCGCCGGGTCGGCGCGGCATCTGTCGCGCATCGAGGCGTTCGAGCGGGGCGAGATCGTTCGCGTCCTCGCGACCGGCAACCCGACCATGGCCGACGCGGCTCATGAACTCGGGATGAGCCGGGCGACCCTCTACCGCAAGATCGGCCAGTACAACATCCGCGTCGTCCGCGACTAGAGCAGTCACCCGCCGGTTCTCGCGGCGGCATCGGACCCACCCCTTGCCCATCGCGGTACATCTGCGTACCTTGGCGACGGTACAAACGTGTACCAAGGAGGCGCGATGAGCACGCGAACGATCCGAGCAACGGGCGAGAACCCGGTGCTGCCCCCGGGTACGGCGATGCCTGGGCTGCTGCAGGGGGTCTCGGCGCTGCGAGACCGCCGCGCTGCCCTGATGCGTCTTCGGGATCGTTTCGGGCCCGACTTCACCATCAAGCTCCCGACGTTCGGGACCGTCGTGGTCATCAGTGAGCCCGACGAGGTCCGACAGATCTTCAAGACACGGCCCGAGGATCTCGATCAGATCGAGGCCAACCTCGGTCGGGTTCTCGGCCCGAACTCGCTGTTCGCGCTCGAGGGCCGACGACACAAGGACCAGCGCAAGCTGCTGGTCCCGCCGTTCCACGGTCGTCGGCTGGCGGGCTATGAGTCGGTGATGGTCGACGAGGCGTCGCGGGAGTTCGCCTCCTGGCCGCAGGGGCGTGAGATGAGCGTTCTCGACTCGATGATGTCGATCACGCTGAACATCATCCTGCGTGCCGTTTTCGGCGCCCAGGGCAGCGAGTTCGAGCGATTGCGTGTCGTGATCCCGCCGATGGTCGAACTCGGCTCGAAGCTGATCGTGGTGCCCGTGCCCACTTGGGACCTCGGCCGCTTCAGTCCGTGGGGACGGCTCAACCGATACCGCCGCGAGTACGACGCGATCGTCGACGGGCTGATCGCCACGGCCGTCGCCGACCCTGGTCTCGCCGACCGCGGCGATGTGCTCGCGATGATGGTCCAGAGCCGCTACGACGACGGCTCGGCGATGACCAACGCCGAGATCTCCGACCAGTTGCTCACTCTGTTGACCGCGGGGCACGAGACCACGGCGACGACGCTGGCCTGGGCGATCGAGCGGCTACGACGCCATCCGGCGATCCTCGATCGCCTGGTCGCCGAGGTCGATGCCGGCGTCGACGACCTGCTGACCGCGGTGATCCTCGAGGTCCAACGCACACGCCCGGTGATCGACTCGACGTTCCGTCAGGTGAAGGCCTCGAGCTACTCCGTGGGGCCGTGGGTGCTGCCTCGGGGCCAGAACATCATGGTCGGCATCGATCTCGTCCACACCGATGACGCCGTGTTCGCAGACGCCGCGCGCTTCGACCCCGACAGGTTCCTGGGGGCGCGCCCCGATCCGCACGAGTGGATCCCGTTCGGTGGTGGTGTGCGGCGTTGTATCGGCGCGGCGTTCGCGACGATGGAGCTACACACCGTGCTGCGTACGCTCCTGACCGACTACTCCATCGAGCCCACCCTGGCCCCGGACGAGAGCTGGTATTCCAGGGGCGTTGCGTTCGCGCCCGGATCGGGCGGCCGGATCGTGGTGCGCAGGCGCTCCCGAAGGGACGTACCGACGGGTGGTCCTTCGTAGAATCGGATCTCGTGACCGACACATCGCCACCGACGACGCTGCGCATCGACCTGCCCGAACTCGCGATCACGGCACTGACCTGGGGTCCCGACGACGGACCGTTGGCCGTCGCGCTGCACGGGTACCCCGATTCGGCCTGGTCGTGGCGACACCTCGGACCGGCTCTGGCCGAACGCGGGTACCGCGTGGTGGCGCCCTTCACCCGCGGGTACGCGCCCACCGACATACCGGGCGATGGCGACTTCCACATCGGCGCGCTCATGCACGACGCCATCGGCGTGCACCAGGCGCTCGGCGGCGGCAGGGACGCCGTGTTGATCGGGCACGACTGGGGTGCGGTCACAGCCAATGCGATCGGCGCGCACCGCAGGTCGCCGTTCCGGGCCGTCGTGTCGATGTCGGTGCCCCCGGTCCCGGCGATGACCAGGTCGGATCTCGACCCGCGCACCCGACTCGGTCTGCTACGCCGTCAGGCGCGGATGAGCTGGTACATGTTCTTCAACCAGATCCCGATCGTGTCCGAGCGGTCACTGGATCGTCTGATCCCGAAACTGTGGCGCGACTGGTCGCCCGGTCACGACGCGACCGACGACCTCGTGCACGTCTTCGACGCCCTGCCCACACTCGCCAATCGCAAAGCCGCACTGCAGTACTACCGGTCCGTGGCCACCCCCGGCCGGCCGGCTGCGCGCTATCGCGAACTCCACGACTCGTGGCGACGGGCACCGAAGGTCCCGACGCTGTACCTGCACGGTGCGGATGACGGATGTATGCGGGTCGAGTTCGTCTCCTCGGTCCGCGAGGTCCTCCCCGAGGGGAGTCGGGTGGCGATCATCGAGGGCGCGGGCCACTTCCTCCAGGTGGAGCAACCGGACGCCGTCAACGCCGAGATCATCGACTTCCTCGGGACCTGACCCGACCGTTCCCGCACGGGGATCTCACCGGCGCCCGGCCATCCTCGCCGCGAGAACGGGCGCTCGGTGCAGCTTGTCCAGACCGACATGGCGCCGGAACTCCGCCCAGGCCCAGCAGAGACCGAACACGGCCAGCGCGATGACGGTGGCGACACCGTCGGACCACGGCGCGATGACCACGATCGGCAGTGCCATGAGCAGAACCGACTGCACCACATAGGAATCGAGGCTGCGCGAGCCCACCTGACACAGCGGACGCAGCCAGTCGCGCCGCAGGCGTCCTATCGCGATCCGCAACACCACGTACACCGCGGGAACCATGGTCCACGCCGCGACGGCGCGACCGGGACCGAAGTCGAGTTTGTCCACCAGCAGCGCGTCCGCGGTGGCCGCGGAATCGGAGGTGTGCAGGGCGATCGACACCGCGGCACCCGCGGCGGCCACGAGTATCACCGGGACCGCGTGTCGGACCAGCAGTGGTCCGAGTTGTCGTTCGTGCCAGCACCATCCGGCCACGAGCGCGGGTACGAAGATGATCTGCCACATCGCCCAGTTCTGGATCTCGGGCTGCTCGGCGGTGCTCGAGATGTAGAACCACGCCGGCGATTCGACCAGGGCCACCGCGTAGAGCGCGAACGACGCGGCCAGGATCACCGGCCACGCACCGCGTCGCAACAGCGGGAGAGCCAGGGCGGTGACAGCGATGAGCACCAGATAGAGAACGAGGATGTTCCCGCCGCCCGGCAGGTACCGCAGGGTCACCGCCCACCGGAGACCCTCCCACCAATCCCGCACGGGCAGAAGAAACGTCAGCTCGGTGTGACCGCCCAGCGACACAGCGACGGCCGTGAGGGCGAGTACCACCTGACAGACATAGATGACCGCGGCGCGCCGAACGATCCGTCGCCACGACTCGTGCAGTGACCCGGTCCGATCCGACCAGCCGCGGTGCACGATTCCGAGCAGCAGACCCGACAGGAGCACGAAAGCCGACGCACCGTCCGCATACGGGAACACGTGCGTCGGCTTCGCGAGATCGGTACCGAGCGCGAAATGACCGCTGACCATGCTGAAGATCGCCACACCGCGCGTCGCGTCGATCGCACGGTCCCGGGTCATCTCGGGTGGAACGTTACCGCTTGGTGTACAGCTCCTCGATCTCGTCCCCGTGTGCCTGGTGGATCACGTTGCGCTTGAGCTTCATCGTGGGGGTGATCTCGCCCGACTCGATGGTGAAGTCGGTGTCGAGGATGGTGAACTTCTTGATCGCCTCGGCCTTGGAGACCTTGTTGTTCGCGGTCTTCACGGCGCCGTCGATCTCGGCCAGCAGCGTCTCGTTGTGCGTCAGGTCGGCGATCGGGGTGTCGGCGGGCAGGTTGTTGCGCTCGAGCCAACCGGGCACGGCCTCGGGGTCGAGGGTGACCAGCGCCGCGATGAACGGCTTGTTGTCGCCCACCACGAGGCACTGGCTCACCATCGGGTGCGCACGGATCGAGTCCTCGAGCGGGGCGGGGGAGACGTTCTTGCCGCCCGCGGTGACGATGAGTTCCTTCTTACGACCGGTGATCGACAGGTACCCGTCGTCGAGCGCGCCGATGTCGCCGGTGCGGAACCACCCGTCGACGATTGCGTCGGCCGTGGCCTCGGGGTTGTGCCAGTACCCCTCGAACACCATCGGTCCCTTGAGCAGTACCTCGCCGTCCTCGGCGATCTTGACCGATGCGCCCGCGACCGGTCGGCCGACCGTGCCGACCCGCTGGTTCTGTGGGGTGTTTACGGTGACCGCGGCGGCCGTCTCCGACAGGCCGTAGCCCTCGTAGACGGGGATGCCGACGCCGCGGAAGAAGTGGCCGAGGCGATCACCGAGCGGAGCGCCACCGGAGATGGCGTCGGTGCACTTGCCGCCGAGCGCGGCGCGCAGCTTCGAGTAGACCAGGGCGTCGAACACCTTGTGCTTGGCCTTGAGGGCGATACCGGCGGACCCGGTCTCCTGGCTTCGGCTGTACTCGATCGCGGTGTCGGCGGCGCGATCGAAGATCTTGCCCTTGCCGCCGTCGTAGGCCTTCTGCTTGGCGCTGTTGTAGACCTTCTCGAACACCCGGGGGACCGAGAGGATGTAGCTCGGCTGGAACTTCTCGAAGTCGCTCAACAGGTTCGCGATGTCGTTGGTGTGTCCGAGCACGACGCCGTTCTCCACCGACGCGACCGCGACGACGCGCGCGAAGATGTGGGCCAACGGGAGGAACAGCAGGGTGGACCGTCCTTCGGACATCATGTCGCCGATGACCTCGCGAACGCTCTTGCACTCGGCGAGGAAGTTGGCGTGGGTCAGCGCGACGCCCTTCGGGTTGCCGGTGGTTCCGGAGGTGTAGACCAGCGTGGCCATGTCGGAGGACTTGATTCCGCTGCGCCGCGAGTCGAGTTCGTCGTCGGCCACGTCGGCACCTCGTGCGGCCAGCGCGTCGAGGATGTCGTCCTCGATGACGAGGGTCTCGCGCAGCGATCCCGACGCGGCGTCGATGACGTCGGCGTGGGCGCTTCGCTGAGCCTGGTTCTCCACGATGAGCAGTGACGTGCCCGAGTCGGAGAGGATGTACTTGACCTGGTCCGACGCCGAGGTCTCGTAGATCGCGACGGTGGACGCGCCTGCGCGCCAGATCGCGTAGTCGAGCACCGTCCACTCGTACCGGGTGGACGACAGGATGGCCACGCGGTCGCCCGCTGCGACGCCGGCGCCGATGAGACCCTTGGCGGCGGAATCGATCTGGTCGGCGAACTCGCGCGCCGCGACCGTCGTCCAGGTGTCACCGGAGCGACGACGGAAGAGTTCCAGGTCGGGACGCTCGTCCCGGTAGCGCAGCGGCGCGTCGATGATCGATGCATCCTCGGCGACGACGAACTTCGCGGGAGTGGTCGCTTCCAGCACGGGGGCCTCCATTTTTCCAATCGTGTCCCTGCGTCGGGAATCGGACAATTCCGACTGACGAGACGACTGTGACTCAGATTACCTGTGTCACCGGTGAGGGAAACCGTAGCAACGAGCATTGAGACGGTGGTCAGCGCACACGCCGAGTGAGCTGATTTCTCGAATAACGATCTACCTCGTCCGGCGGCTAGAGTGCTGTGCAATGACAGAACAATCCCCGCAGCACGACGAGGCCCGGGGGACAACCCACGGCCAGGTGCCGGGAAGAGCCGGAGAAGCAGTGAGCGACAGCGGGATGGAGACCACCACATCGGTCTCGTTCGCAGACCTCGACATCGAACCCCGCGTCATGCAGGCGCTCAACGATGTCGGATACGAGACCCCGTCGCCGATCCAGGCGGAGACCATCCCACCGCTGATGGCGGGGCGGGATGTCGTCGGTCTCGCGCAGACCGGAACCGGCAAGACCGCGGCTTTCGCGATCCCGGTGCTCTCGAAGATCGCGGGCGGCGGCAAGAAGCCGCGCGCCCTCGTCCTCGCCCCGACCCGTGAGCTCGCCCTCCAGGTCGCCGAGGCGTTCGGCAAGTACGCGGCGCACCTGCCCGACATCCGCGTGCTGCCGATCTACGGCGGCCAGAGCTACGGCGTCCAGCTCTCCGGTCTGCGCCGCGGCGCCCAGATCGTGGTGGGCACCCCGGGCCGCGTCATCGATCACCTCGACAAGGGCACGCTCGACATCTCCGAGCTCGACTTCCTCGTGCTCGACGAGGCCGACGAGATGCTGACCATGGGCTTCGCCGAGGACGTCGAGCGCATCCTGCGCGACACCCCGGACAGCAAGCAGGTCGCCCTGTTCTCGGCGACGATGCCCAAGGCCATCGGACGCCTCGCCCAGAAGTACCTGAAGAGTCCGGTCGAGATCACCGTCAAGGCGAAGACGCAGACCGCGCAGAACACCACGCAGCGCTACCTGCAGGTGTCGCACCAGCGCAAGCTCGACGCGCTGACGCGCGTGCTCGAGGTGGAGTCGTTCGACGCGATGATCATCTTCGTCCGCACCAAGTCGGCCACCGAGGAACTCGCCGAGAAACTGCGTTCACGCGGGTTCTCCGCGGTCGCCATCAACGGCGACATCGTGCAGGCCCAGCGGGAACGGACCATCGCGTCGCTGCGCAGCGGCAGCCTCGACATCCTCGTCGCGACCGACGTCGCCGCCCGAGGCCTCGACGTCGAACGCATCTCGCATGTCGTCAACTACGACATCCCGCACGACACCGAGTCCTACGTGCACCGCATCGGCCGGACCGGTCGCGCCGGTCGGTCGGGCAACGCCCTGCTGTTCATCACCCCGCGCGAGCGGCACCTGCTGCGGTCGATCGAGAAGGCCACGCGGCAGCCGATCACCGAGATCGGTCTGCCGAGCGTCGACGACGTCAACGCCCAGCGTGTGGCCAAGTTCGGTGAGTCGATCACCGAGAATCTGGGGTCGGACAACATCGCGATGTTCCGTCGCCTCATCGAGAACTATGCGCAGGAGAACGACGTCGCCATGGCCGACATCGCCGCGGCGCTGGCTCTCGAGACGCGCGACGGGGGGTTCCTGCTGAGCCCGGACCCACCGGCGAGTGAGCGGTCGAAGAACCCGGACCGTCCCGAACGCAAGCAGCGCGACGGCGGCACCAACTTCGCGACGTACCGCATCGCGGTCGGCAAGAAGGACCGTGTCACCCCCGGTGCCATCGTCGGCGCGATCGCCAACGAGGGCGGTCTGACCCGTGGCGACTTCGGGCACATCAGCATCCGCAACGACTACAGCCTCGTCGAACTGCCCGACGACCTCGGACGCGAGACGCTGACCCTGCTGCGCGGGACCAAGATCTCCAACGTCCCGATCAACATCACCCGCGACGAGGGCGGACCGCGTGGCCGGTCGGCCGCACGCAACGGTGGTGGACGCGGCGGACCGCGCGACTTCGGTGGCCGTCGTGGTGCCCAGCCCCGTGTCGCGGGCCGCGGTCGGAGCTGACACCCGACCGAGACCTCCGTCCTCGGCCACCGACGAAATGATCCCGTAACATCTTGGCGTTGCCTGACGACACACCCGTCACGGGAGTCCGCGCAACATCGCGGTTGTTCGAATCGGCTTCCGCGGCAAGGTGAGAACAATTCGGTAAGAGGATCGGTGGAATCCCCGGTGTCAGTGGTGGATCGGATCTCGGCGACGGAAGCGGCCGAGCACACGCAGCAAGGCAGTGCAGTGGTGGTGGACATGCGTCCCCAGGTGGTTCGCCACCAGGGGAGCCTGCCCGGAGCGGTGGTCATCGAACCCGCTGATCTCACGGACGCCTTCACGCCCACATCGCCGCGTCGCGTCGCGTGCATCTGTGACCTGAACGTCGAGATCGCGGTCGTCTCGGTCCAGGCGCAGGCGCGTCGGATCGCCGAGCAGATCGCCGCTCTCGGCTACACCAACGTCCGGTATGTCGACGGTGGCTTCCCCGCGTTCCGTTCGGCCCTGCTCGCCGGCTGAACCACCCGGCGCCCTGGCCGCGCCACGCGAACTGCGGTCGCTCACGCACCGGCCGGGTTGTCCAATAGTGTGATCACCCATGAATGTGATGGTCACCGCCCGACCGGGTAGCGTTCTTCTCACACAGGTCACATGTCGACCTGAGGTGTACGTCCAGAGCACACCGACCCTCGACCGGCGATCGTGCGGGTGAAAAGGACCTGATGACCGAACCGATGTCTGGCGACGACCGTCGCGCCCGGGTGTTGCGACTCCTGCAGTTCCTGCACGAGCTGATCCGGGCGCGCTCGACGGTGGTCCGACACGTCGATGACCACGAGGCGACCGTCTGGCTGGGCGACGATCTCGGCGCCCCGGTACGGACGAAGGCGGCGCCGGGGGAACGGTGTGTCGAACTGACCGCCACGGGTACCGCGGCGACCGCGTTCGCGCAGGTCGCGCGCATGCTCGATGATCTCGCAGAGCGACCCGAGTCGCTCGAGCTCGTCATCGGTACCGGGCTGTTGACCGTGATGTCGGCCGACGGTGCCACCTCGGTCAACGAGCATCTGATCACCCAGGCCGTCGTCGCCGAACACGACCACTCGTCGGGCGTCATCACCATCGCCCTGGCGGGCGATTCGGTCCCCGAACTCCAGGACAGTCATCTGCTCACCGGTATCGACGGTTTCGACCTGAGCCGGTCGTCACCGATCGCCGAGGCGCTGGGCAGCCAGCCGTCCGCGCTCGCCTCCCCGGTGACCGAGATCCTCACGCGGTGGGCCTCGGAGGTCCCGTCCGACCCGTCGACGGTGTCGGTGGAGGACCGTCCCGCCCTGATCCTGCGCAACCGTGGCTCAGGTGCCGTCCTCAGCTACTACGAGGCGATGATCTCGGCGCTGCGCGACGAGACGGTCGACATCCCGATCGGTCTGGCCCAGCTCGTCGAGCCGATCGAATCCGCCGAGCGCGTGGAACGACTCGCTGCAGCCGGTGCGATGTCGGCGGGTGAACTCGTCGAGGACGCGCTCTATCCGTTGCCGTCGAACGTCGAGCAGCGCGACATCCTGGCCCAACTCGGGCTCGACAGCGGCGTCGTCGTGGAGGGTCCCCCCGGCACCGGCAAGACCCACACCATCGCCAACCTGATGTCGGCGCTGCTGGCCAAGGGGCAACGAGTCCTCGTGGTCAGCGAGAAGGCCCAGGCGCTGCAGGTGCTCCGCGACAAACTCCCGCCCGAGCTGCGCGAGCTGGCCGTCGCGATCACCGACGTGACCAAGGACGGCTCGACGTCGCTGGTGGAGAGCGTCGGGTCGATCGCCGCCCGCAAGGGAACCTTCCAGTCGCGCGTGGTGACCTCGGAGATCAAGAACCTCCGATCCAAGCGTGACCAGGCGCGGGCCAAACGCGAACAGACGCTGCGCGAGATCTGGCAGCTACGCGAGTCGGAGACGGAGAAGCACGAGTGGGTCGCGGCCGGGTACAGCGGGACCGCCGCCCAGATCGTGCGCGCCTGCCGTGAGGTCCGGTCGCGGTACGACTGGCTGCCCGGCCCGTTGGAGTCGGCGCTGCCCCCGCTCGACGGCGACGAGATGGAACGCCTGCTGACCCTGCTGCGCGAGCGCGACGACACCTGGGCCAGCCGACTCGGTCAGCGACTGCCCGACCTGGACGCCTTCCTGCCCGATTCGGTCGAGATCGACCGTATCTGCGCGCGTATCTCCGAGCAGCCGACCGAGAAGATGACCGGCAACGGATCACTGCTCGCGATCCTCGCCGACGTCGACAGCGCGCGGCTGCTCGCGATCAAGAACCAGTGTGACCACCTCGGCGGTGCCGTCCGTGAGGTGCGGACGTTCGAGCCGCACATGCAACAGATGGCGCAGCGCCTCCTGTCCGGCGAGGCGGCGTATCTGTGGAACCGGATCACGCAGATCTCGGCGATCATCGACGAGGCCACCGGTCGGGACGCCGACATCGGCACCCACGACGTGGTGGTCGAGGGCGCCGGTCAGGGTACTGCCGCGGTGTACGCCGAAGCGGCGCAGTATCTCCGGTCCGACGGGGTGTGGCGCGGACGTTTCCGCAAGTCGCCGCAGCAGCGCGCGGTGGAGGCCTCCGGCGCGACCGCGACCGTCGACGGTCGCGAGCCCCGCGACGCGGAGTCGTTGCAACTGGTGGCCGACCACCTCGCCGCCCTGGAGGCCGTGGGCCGGGTACAGACCATCCTGGCCGATGTCGACGTCCCGGTCGACACCACCGGTTCGCGGTCGTCGCAGCTCAATCAGCTGGTCCGACTCGACGATCAGCTCGGATGGATCTCGGAACTGCTCACCGGACGCGATGCGCTGGTGCGCCAGCTCGAGTCGATCAGCCCCGGCGGGCCGCGCCCCAAGAGTGTCGACGAGGTCGCCGACGTGGCCGAACAGACCGGCGCCATCGCCGCGACCAACGACGGCGTCCTGGCCCGCCGCGAGCTCGACGAGTGCGCACGGGCGCTGGCGGCCGAGGTCGACGCCGGGCCGTCGGCCGAGGGGGAGGCGCTGGTGGCGGCGCTCGTCGCCGCGGACGCCGATGCGCTCAAGGTGGCGCGACGTGGCTGGAATCAGGCACGCGCGCAACGTGATCAACAGGGATCGCTGGACCTGCTCGAGCTGCGGTTGAAGCAGAAGGCGCCCGAATTGCACCGGGTGCTGCGTGACACCGCCGACGAACAGGTCTGGGACACCCGCCTGCGCGAGCTGACCGACGCCTGGTCGTGGCGTCGCGCGTACTCGTGGGCCGAGAACCGTAGCGACCCGGGCCGCGAGTCGCGGCTGGAGACCGACCTCGACGCGGTCGAGGCCGACATCGCGCACTTCACCGCCGGACTGGCCGCGGCCTGTGCGTGGCGGGAGTGCCTGGAGCACATGACGGTGTCGCAGGTGCAGGCGCTGCAGTCCTACCGCGACCACATCACGAACCTCGGAAAGGGATCGGGCAAGCACGCCGAGCGGTTCCGACGCGCCGCCCGATCGGCCATGGATCAGGCGCAGGGCGCGGTGCCCGCGTGGATCATGCCGATCTCGCAGGTGCTGTCGTCGATCGCGCCGGAACAGAACTCCTTCGACGTGGTGATCGTCGACGAGGCGTCGCAGGCCGACATCACCAGCCTGTTCCTGTTGTGGCTGGCGCCCCGCGTGATCGTGGTGGGTGACGACCGCCAATGTGCGCCGGGTGGTTTCGCCGGCGCCGGCCTCGACGACGTCTTCGCCAAACTCGACACCTACCTGCCCGACATCCCGCAGTACATGCGCGACAGCCTCACCCCGCGATCGAGCCTGTTCTCGATGCTGCGCACCCGGTTCGGACACGTGGTCCGGCTGCGCGAACACTTCCGCTCGATGCCGGAGATCATCGAGTACTCGTCGCGGCAGTTCTACCCAGACTCACCGCTCGTGCCCGTGCGCCAGTTCGGTGCCGACCGCCTGCCGCCACTGCGGACGGTGTTCGTCCCCGACGCGGTGGCCTCCGGCGACAGTTCCGCACTCACCAACAGCATCGAGGCGCAGGCTCTCGTCGACGAGGTGGTCCGCTGCACGTCCGACCCCGCCTACGCGGGGATGACGTTCGGTGTCGTGGTCCTGCAGGGCCAGCGACAGGTCGACCTGATCACGCAGTTGCTCCGAGCCGCCCTCGACGACGAGCAGTGGCACGATCGCGCGCTGCGTGTCGGCACGCCACCGGACTTCCAGGGCGACGAACGCCACGTGGTCTTCCTGTCGATGGTCGTCTCACGGGACCGTAACCCGGTGTCGCTGACGCGAAGTGAGTCGCAGCGCAGGTTCAACGTCGCCGCGTCACGCGCGATGGAGCAGCTCTGGCTGTTCCACTCGGTGTCCTCGGACGACCTCAAGCCCAACGACCTCCGGTTCTCGCTGCTGTCCTACATGGAACGCACGCAGGGGGCACTGGTCGCGCCGATGCCCGCCGAGGTCGGTGTCGCCGAACGGTGCGAGCCGTTCGAGAGCATCTTCGAACAGCAGATCTTCCTCGACGTCACCGCCCGCGGTTTCCACGTCAACCCCAAGGTGCTGGTGAACAACCGGGTCATCGACCTCGTCGTCACCGGGTCGGACGCGCGGTTGGCCGTCGAGTGCGACGGCGACGAGTTCACGTCCACGCCGGAGCAGGCGCGCGCGGACATGGAGCGCGAACGCGAACTGCGCCGTTGTGGCTGGCGGTTCTGGCGGGTGCGTGAGTCGGAGTACCTCCTCGACGCCGACCGTGCGCTCGACGGACTCTGGCGCGAACTCGCCGCCCGAGGTGTGTCGCCGGAGTCGGTGGACCCCGATCTGGTGGCCGCCCCGGCCGCCGAGTGGTCGCCGATCGATCTCTCCGGCAACGACTGAACCCTCCCCACCGGAGCCGATCAGCCGCAGACGCGAACCACTATCGATCCCGACTCGACCCTGGTCTCGAGGACCAGTGCCTCGCCCGACGTCCGCGCAGCGTCGATGATCGCGGTGGACAGCGGGCCGTGTAGGTCGCGGCGGATCACCCGCCGTAGATTCCGAGCCCCGAAGGTCGGGTCGAATCCGTGCTGCAGCAGATGTGCCCGGACCGGGTCATCGGCGGACCACATGATGCCGCGTGAGCCCAGCGATCGCACCAGCCGGTCGAGTTCGGTGGACACGATGTCCTGCGCCGCCGCCCGATCCAGCGATCCGAAGTGGACGACCTCGTCGAACCGGTTGTACAGCTCCGGATCGAAGTGGTCCCGGATGACGGCAGCGGCCGCGGCCCGATCGCGCGACGCAAGGGTGTCGTCGATGCGCGGGCCCATGATCCGGCGCACCAGCCGGCGGTGCCGGGAACGCTGACGCCTCGCGAGTTCTCGCGAACCGAGATTCGACGTCATGAACACCAGGCAGTTGCGGAACGAGATGTCACGACCACCGCCGGCCAGTCGGAGCAGGCCGGTGTCGGTCACCTGCAACAGCGACCGCACCACCGTGGCGTGTGCCTTCTCCACCTCGTCGAACAGGACGATGCCCGGAGTGCTGGCGTTGCCCTCTATCCGTTCCGGCTGGAACAGCGACATCGATTCCTTCGATCCCGCGTAGCCGGGAGGTGCGCCGGCCAACGACGCGGAGTAGTGCTCCTGCGCCAGCGAGTTCATGTCGATCCGGCACAGATCGTCCGGCCCACTCCGTACCAGTGCCGCCACCTGGCGCACGATCTCGGTCTTGCCGACCCCGGTCGGTCCTGCCAGGAGCAGCGTCGCGAGGGGACGTTCCGGATCGGCGAGCTGCGCACCGGCGATCGTGAGTGCGCGGACGACCGCGTCGATCGCCTCGGACTGTCCGACGACCGACGCGGTCAGACCGTCGGACAACTGCCGCGATGATCGGACCGCCCCGAGCCGGAGCGGGCCCGCGGGCGCGATGTCGTTGAACTTGCGGTTCGCGTATCCCGACATCGCATCATCGAAACACGTTTGTCGACACCGTGATTGATGTGCGAGGCCGGTGCGCACCTGATAACCGGACCGAAACATCTCGGTAATCGGCGGACGTGCTCCCGGGTGCCACGATCGGCGACGAGAGCCCACACACCGGAGGTACTGCAGATGCGGCACGGCGATATTTCTTCCAGTCCGGACACCGTGGGTGTCGCGGTGGTCAACTACAAGATGCCTCGCCTGCACACCCGTGAACAGGTGCTCGACAACGCTCGCGCGATCGCCGAGATGGTCGTCGGGATGAAGAGTGGGCTCCCGGGGATGGACCTCGTGGTGTTCCCGGAGTACTCGACACAGGGGATCATGTACGACACCGACGAGATGTACGCCACGGCGGCAACGGTTCCCGGCGACGAGACCGACATCTTCGCCCAGGCCTGTCGCGACGCCCACACCTGGGGCGTCTTCTCGATCACCGGGGAGCGGCACGAGGACCATCCGGACAAGCCGCCCTACAACACCCTGGTGTTGATCAACGATGCCGGGGAGATCGTGCAGAAGTATCGGAAGATCATGCCGTGGACGCCGATCGAGGGGTGGTACCCCGGCGGGACGACCTATGTCTGTGACGGCCCGAAGGGTCTCAAGATCTCGCTCATCGTCTGCGACGACGGCAACTATCCCGAGATCTGGCGGGACTGCGCGATGAAGGGTGCCGAGCTGGTGGTCCGTCCCCAGGGCTACATGTACCCGGCCAAGGAACAGCAGATCATGATGTCGAAGGCGATGGCCTGGTCGAACAACTGCTACGTCGCCGTGGCCAACGCGACCGGATTCGACGGCGTCTATTCGTATTTCGGGCACAGTGCGGTCATCGGGTTCGACGGCCGGACCCTGGGTGAATGCGGGGAGGAGGAGTACGGCATCCAGTTCGCCCAGCTGTCGTTGTCGGCGATCCGCGATGCTCGGCGTCACGACCAGTCGCAGAACCATCTGTTCAAGCTGCTCCATCGCGGCTACACCGGTGTGCACGCCGCGGGCGACGGGGACAAGGGTGTCGCGGAGTGCCCGTTCGACTTCTACCGGAACTGGGTCACCGACGCCGAAGCGACGCAGCGCGCGGTCGAGGCGATCACGCGCGACACGGTCGGTGTCGCCGAATGCCCGGTCGGCGATCTGCCCACCGAGAAGACCATGACCGTCTGATCGGCGCAGTGGTGATCACCTCGACGCGATGACCTCGCGGATCGCCTCGGCGGTGGCGTCGGCAGCCGGGTCACGGCGCACGACGAGGCCCTTGGCGAGCGTGATGCGGTCACCGGTGTGCCTCGGGACAACGTGCACGTGGGTGTGGAACACCGTCTGGAACGCGGCACGACCGTCGTTGATCATCACGTTCACGCCATCGGCGGCGATGCTCGACGCGCGCAGCGCGGCGCCCACCGTGCGGGCGCCGTCGAACAACCGGGCGCCCACGTTGCTGGTGACCCCGGCGAGATCCGGGATGTGCTCGCGCGGGATCACCAGGGTGTGCCCTGGACGCACCGGGCGGATGTCGAGGAAGGCCACGACGTGCTCGTCGGAGTAGACGATCCGTGCCGGTGCCGAACCGGTGACGATCGCGCAGAACACACAGTCGCTCATGACCGACACCCTACGAACCAGTTGCCCGCGACGCCGCACGGCACGGCACGACGGTGCGTTGTAACGATTCGATAACGAACGGCGGGCGTTGTCTCATCGCCCGTTGGCGGACGAGAAACGGCACCTGACGTGCGGTTCGTGCCATCGGGCCGGAGGCAGGCGGGACCGGTCGATTTGTTACCCGCGGGGTTACTGGCCGGTATACCCACGGGTCACCCCAGAACATGAGGGATCCCTCATTTTCGTGTGCGACCATGTGTGAGTCGCCCTGAGATGAGGCGTCAGGCGAGTACCCCCGACTCGACCCGGACGATCATTGCGCGACAACCGAACTCGACCCGCTCACCGATGAGCTGCGGGCGCCGGGAGTGGACGAGCGTCGTCGATGACGCCGTGACCGCCCCGATGTCGCGTACGCCGGTCGTGCGTTCTCGGCGACCCCACACCTCCGATGGCGATGACGCCACCGATGTTCACGACACGACCACACCAGTGCATCCAGCCAGTCGGCTGCCACCACGAGGAGACCCATCAGTGACCGTCCATCAGTTCCGCAGTGGCCCCGGCGATTCCGCGGCGGCCCGCCGCCCCGACGACACCCTGATCCAGCGGCTCCGCGACGGTGACCCGTACGCGATCAGCTTCGGCGGCCAGGGTGTCCCGTGGTTGCCGGCACTCGCCGAACTGGTGGTGGACGCCGAACTCGACCGCAGCATCGGGCAGACCGTCGACGCCGCCGAGCGACTGCTCGCCCCGGTTGCCGACGAGCTCGTCGCGGCCCGCCCGGACGGGTTCCACCCGCTCACCTGGGTCCACGCCCTCGGCGCCGATGAGCCCGTGCCGACCGAGCAGACCCTGCAGAGCGCTGCGCAGTCGGTGCCCGGCATCCTGCTGACCCAGCTCGCCGCCATCGCCGCACTGGGCAAGCAGGGACTCGACACCGCCGAGCTCGCACCGAGCGCGATCGTCGGTCACTCGCAGGGCGTTCTCGCCATCGACGCGGTCACCGGCGACACCGACAACTCCACCGGTGGCGACGGGGCGCTGCTGGCCCTGGCCCACCTGATCGGGGCCGCCGGCGCCGTCGTGGGTCGCCGGAACGGACTCGTCCCCACCGCCGACGGCACGCCGATGCTGTCGATCACCAACGTCGACCCCGCGCGTATCGACGTCCTCGTCGCCGAGTTCCGCTCCGCGCTACGGGGCCCGGACCTGGACAACGCGCCGGTGGTCGGCATCCGCAACGGGCGGCGCTCGGTCGTGTTGTCCGGTGCGCCGCGTCATCTGCGCGCCTTCGAGCAGTTCTGTGAGGCAGTCGCCGCCGCCGAGACCGCTGCCCGCAAGGACAAGGTCATGGGCGGCGCGCCCTTTGCACCGGTCTTCGATCCACTGGGTGTCGGCATCGCCTTCCATCACGAGGGTCTGGCCAAAGCGCGCGACCTGGTGGGCGAGTGGGCCGGCCGTTGCGGGCTCGACGTCTCCTGGGCGATCGCGCGGGCCGACGCCGTTCTCGTCGCCCCGGTCGACTGGGTGAGCGCTCTCGACGGGGTCGCCGAGCAGGGCGCGTCGTGGCTTCTCGATCTCGGCCCCGGCGACGTCGCCACGCGGCTGTCGGTCCCGGTGCTGCGCGGTCGCGGCGTCGGCTGCATCTCGGCCAGCCTGCGCGGCGGTCAGCGGAACCTGTTCGCCCCCGGCGGCATCCCCGAGGTCCAGCGCCCCTGGACCCGGTACGCGCCGACCCTGGCCACCCTGCCCACCGGACGTCAGGTCGTCGAGACGTCCTTCACCCGGCTGACCGGCCGCTCACCGATGCTGCTGGCCGGCATGACGCCGACCACCGTCGACCCGGCCATCGTCGCCGCGGCCGCCAACGCCGGTCACTGGGCCGAGCTCGCCGGTGGCGGGCAGGTCACCGAGGCGATCTTCGCCGACAACGTCGCACGACTGACCGAGCTGCTCGAGCCGGGCCGTCAGGCGCAGTTCAACGCGCTGTTCCTCGACCCCTACCTGTGGAAGCTGCAGCTGGGCGGAAAGCGTCTCGTGCAGAAGGCCCGCGCCGCCGGCGCCCCCATCGACGGTGTCGTCGTCTCGGCCGGGCTGCCCGAGCTCGAGGACGCGGTCGCGCTGGTCGAGGAACTGGCCGAGGCCGGCATCGCCCACGTCGCGTTCAAACCCGGCACCGTCGAGCAGATCCGCTCGGTCGTGCGCATCGCCGCCGAGGTCCCCGGCCACGCGATCATCGTGCACATCGAGGGCGGTCGCGCGGGTGGCCACCACTCGTGGGAGGACCTCGACGACCTGCTGCTGGCGACCTACGCCGAACTGCGTGCCCGCCCCAACGCGGTGATCTGTGTCGGTGGTGGCATCGGCACCCCCGAGCGCGCCAGCGACTACCTGACCGGGACCTGGGCGCACGCGCACGGCTACCCGACGATGCCGGTCGACGGGATCCTCCTCGGGACCGTCACCATGGCGGTGCTGGAGGCGACGACGTCGCCGGACGTCAAGCAACTGCTCGTCGACACCCCCGGATGCGATGACTGGATCGGTGCGGGGTACTCCAGTGACGGGATGGCCTCGGGCCGTAGCCAGCTCGGCGCCGACATCCACGAGATCGACAACGCCGCCTCGCGGTGTGGCCGTCTGCTCGACGAGGTCGCCGGAGACGGTGACGCCGTGGCCGACCGCCGCGACGAGATCATCGCCGCGCTCGATGTCACCGCCAAGCCGTACTTCGGTGACGTGACCACCATGACCTACCGGCAGTGGCTGACCCGCTACGCCGATCTCGCCGTGGGCGCCGACGCCGGCGTCGAGGCGCAGTGGGCCGACATCACCTGGCGCGAGCGGTTCGCCGAGATGCTGCAGCGCACCGAGGCCCGGATGAACCCCGCCGACCGTGGCGAGATCGTCACGCTGTTCGGCGAGCAGTCCTCCACCGACAACGCGCACGCCGCGATCGACACCCTCGGTGGCGTCTATCCCGAGATCGACTCCGACATCCTGCATCCCGCCGACGTCGCCTTCTTCCTCGGCCTGTGCAAGACCCCCGGCAAGCCGGTGAACTTCGTGCCGGTCGTCGACAAGGACGTCCGCCGGTGGTGGCGCAGCGATTCGCTGTGGCAGGCCCACGACGCGCGCTACAGCGCCGACGAGGTCTGCATCATCCCCGGGCCCGTCGCGGTCGCAGGCATCACGCGTGTCGACGAGCCGGTCGGCGACCTGTTGGACCGCTTCGAGGCGCAGGTCGTCACCGACCTGACCGCCCGTGGTGTCGAGCCCGTCGAGGTCACCAGCCGTCGGCGCGCCGGACTCGTCGCAGGCTCCGGTGTGCTCGTCGACGTCATCGAGTCCGACTCCGTGCTGTGGGCCGATCGCATCGTGCCCAACCCGATCGCGCTCCTCGGCGACCGGGACGCGTGGACGCTGCCGCACGCCGACCGCGCCGAGCACGATCCGACCGGATCGGTCCTCGAACTCCACGGTGAGACGGTCGTCGCCACCATCCCGATCGCGGCGTCCTCGGTGTCGATCGTCATGACGGTCGACCCGAGCATCGTCGACGGTGGATCGCCGACGGTCACCCTCGATGCCGCGTCGGACGCGATGCGGTCGATCCTGGCCGTCGCCGCGGGCGGATCGCTGGCCCAGGTCGTCGACGGTGTCGCCACCAGCTCGGCCACCTGGACCGCCGACCTCGCGGCCGATCACTCCGCGGTCACCGCCTACACCCTGCCGGAGCGCCTGAGCGCGACCATCCCGGCCGGTACGACCGGCTTCGCCATCCCCGACACCCTTGTCGGACTGTGCTGGCCCGGCGTGTTCAGCGTGATCGGTGCCGCGCAGACCTCCGACGGCACACCGGTGGTCGAGGGACTGCTCGACCTGGTCCATCTCGACCACGCCATCTCGGTCACCGGTCTGCTTCCGCGGACCGACACCGAACTGACGATCACCGCGACCCTCGGCGCCGTCCACGACACCGACCTCGGTCGCGTCGTGGAGGTCGGCGTCTCGATCGCCGACGTCGACGGCACCCACATCGCCACCCTGGCCGAGCGCTTCGCCATCCGTGGCCGACTCGGTGACGGCGCGTTGGCCGACCCGGTGCGCGCCGGCGGTGCCATCGCCGACGAGACCGACGCCACCCGCAAGCTCATCCGCCAGACCACCATCACCGCCCCGACCCGTATGCACGGGTTCGCGCTGGTCTCCGGAGACCGCAACCCGATCCACACCGACTCCTCGGCCGCCCGTCTCGCGGGCCTCGGCGAGCCGATCGTGCACGGCATGTGGCTCTCGGCGGCCGCGCAGCACGTGGTGACCGCGACCGACGCGAAGAACCCGATCCCGGCGCCCCGCCCGATCCTGGGCTGGACCACCCGATTCATGGGCATGGTCCGCACCGGCGACGAGATCACCGTGCGCGCCGACCGTGTCGGACTCGACCACGGCTGCGAGGTCGTCGAGGTGACCTGCAAGGTCGGCGACCGTCTGGTCATGACCGCGACGGGCCGCCTGGCCGCGCCCCGGACCGTCTATGCGTTCCCGGGCCAGGGCATCCAGAGTACGGGGATGGGCCTCGACGCCCGTTCGCGTTCGAAGGCGGCCCGTGAGATCTGGGACCGCGCCGACAAGCACACCCGTTCCGCGCTCGGCTTCTCCATCCTCGCCGTGGTCCGCGACAACCCGACGACCCTGGTCGCGAGGGGCACCACCTACCAGCATCCCGACGGCGTGCTGTTCCTCACCCAGTTCACCCAGGTCGCCATGGCCGTCCTCGGCGTGGCGCAGATCGCAGAGCTCAAGGAGTCCGGCGGGTTCGTCGAGAACGCCATCACCTGCGGCCACTCGGTCGGCGAGTACAACGCGCTCGCCGCGTGCGCCGGGGTGCTCCCGCTCGAGGCCGTCCTCGAGGTCGTGTTCCAGCGCGGCGAGGCGATGCACCATCTCGTGCCGCGAGATGAGCTGGGTCGCAGCAATTACCGTCTCGCGGCCATCCGCCCGAGTCAGTTCGAGCTGGCCGACGCCGATGTCGCCGACTTCGTCACTTCCGTCGGTACGGCGTCGGGGGAGTTCCTCGAGGTCGTCAACCTCAACCAGTTGGGTTCGCAATACGCCATCGCCGGCACCGTCCGCGGACTCGAACACCTCGAGGCCGAGATCGACCGTCGCCGTGCGCTCGTCGGCGGCAAGCGGGCCTTCATCCTGATCCCCGGCATCGACGTCCCGTTCCACTC
>NZ_JAEMTF010000071.1:0-18089 GCF_016462415.1 Williamsia sp.
GCAACCCCTCGTTCCCGACCGCGAACCACCACGACGCGTTCTTCGGCCCGGGTGGTGAGCGGGAACCGATCTCCGTGCACGACAATCGCGACGTGAGAGATTCCGGAGGCCCGCGGCACTACTCGCCACCCGCACCCGTCGCCGACACGACGTCTCCCGAGGCCCGCCGTGTCCACAACCGGCGTCTGCTGATCGGTACGGGTGCCGTCGCCGGTGCGGCCGCACTCGGGATCATCGTCCTGACCCTGCCCTGGATCGACCAGGGTCGGTCAGCGGCGAGTGGTCAGGTCAACGCCGCGCAGACCGGCACGCCGCCCGCGGTCGGGACATCGGAGCCGTCATCGACCCAACCGCCGCGTCCGCCGCTGGATCTCGGCGCCGCCCGACTGCCGGTGACGCAGTACACCGCGCCGCCACCTGCCGCCCCGCCGACCGCCCAGGCTGCGCCGCGACGAAGCAGGCCGGCCCCTCGTGCCCGGCCCCGCAGCATCCCCAACCCGATTCCAGGACTTCCGCCGATCCTGTTGCCCTGAGCCGGGTCTCGGACATCAGCGAACGATGACGCCGTGCTCGATCACATCGAGCACGGATTCGAAGATCGCGTCGCGATCAACCGGGATGGGTGCGGCCGCATCGAGTTCCAGGCTCACCGCACCGTGCACACACGACCAGATGGCCAGGGTCAGTTCGAACGGGTCGTCGGCGCGAATGACCCCGGCTCCCTGTGCGTACCGGACGATCTCGGTGAGCGCCCCGAGTGCGGACAGTCCTGCGTCACCACCGAGGTCGCAGTTCTCGGAGAACATCAGTCGGTAGAGCGTGGGGTTGTCCAGCGCGAACCGCCGATACCGTCGGCCCGCGTCGCGCAGTCGCCGTCGGGCATCGGAGTCGACGGCGTCGGCGGTCGTCGCCCGTAGCTGCTCGAATCCGTCGGCGACGATCACCGCCAGCAGGCCGTCCTTGCCGTCGAGGTGGTTGTAGACGCCCATCGGCGCGACACCGGCCTCGGCCGCGACGGCCCGCACGGTCAGACCGCGGACGCCCTTGTCGGCGAGGACACGATGCCCGGCGCCGACCAACGCCGCGCGGACATCAGCACCGGGGGTTCTCTTTGTTGCCACCTTGACAGCGTAGTAGAACAATGTTCTTCTTTGGTAGAACGTTGTTCTACAACACTGGTACGTCGTTCTACCGACATCCCCTGAGGAGCTCCGATGACCCAGACAAGCGCCCCGCCGATCGACGCCACGTCCGAGGCGCCGGCCGCGCGGAGATGGTTCGCCCTCGTCGCCCTCTGTCTGGCGACGCTGATGGTGATGATCGACAACACGATCGTCAACGTCGCACTGCCGACCATCAGTCGCGACCTCGCCGCGAGCAGTTCCGGTCTGCAATGGGTGGTCGACGCGTACACCCTCGCGTTCGCCGGCCTGCTGATCACCGGCGGCCACCTCGGTGACCGCTTCGGCCGTCGACGCACCCTGCTCGTCGGTGTCGTCGGGTTCGCGGCCATCTCGGTGGTGGCCGCGGAATCGGGATCGCTCGCGATGCTGATCGCGTCCCGCGTGGGTCTCGGTGTCTTCGCGGCGCTCGTCTTCCCGGCGACGCTGGCGCTGCTCACCGCGGTGTTCACCGACCCCCGTGAGCGTGCTGCGGCGTTCGGTGCCTGGGCGGCGACGACCGGTGTCGCGGTCGCTGTCGGGCCGGTGCTGGGCGGGTGGCTGCTCGAGCACTTCTCCTGGGCGTCGGTGTTCTGGGTGAACCTTCCGTTCGCCGCGGTGGTCGTCGTCGCGGTGCTGGCGCTCGTCCCCTCGGGTGGTCGCCGGCGTGATGTCGGTGCGTTCGACGTGTTCGGTCTGTTGCTCTCGGTCGCCGCGATGGGCCTGATGATCTACTCGGTGATCGAGGGCCCGAACCACGGGTGGACCGATGTCCGCACGATCGGCGGGATCGTCGTCGCCCTGGGACTGACCGCGGTGTTCGTCCGCCGCGAGATACGTTCTGCGCAACCCATTCTCGACGTCCGAGTGTTCCGCAACCGACAGTTCGCGTCGGCCTCGGCGTTGATCGCCCTGGCGTTCTTCTGTCTGTTCGGGTTCATCTTCCTGGTGACGCAGTACTTCCAGGCCGTGATGGGATACGGAACCCTGTCGGCCGGGCTGCACACGCTGCCCTTCGCGGTGGTGCTCGCGCTGGTGTCACCGCTCGCGATGGCGTTGGTGCGGTACCTGGGGGTCGCCACGGTGTCGGCCACCGGTGCGCTGATGATGGCCGCCGGTTTCGCCCTCGTCGAACTCGCCGACGCCGACTCGTCGTACTGGGGGCTGATCGTCTGGTCGATGAGCCTGATGGCCGGCGGCCTCGGTCTCATCTCCGGGCCGTGCACGCACGTCGTGATGAACGCCCTCCCGCCCGCGCAGGCCGGCGCCGGTGCGGCGGTCAACGACACGACCCGCGAGTTCGGCGGTGCCCTCGGTGTCGCGGTCCTCGGGTCGGCGTTGAGCTCGGTGTACGTGGGTGCGATGAGCGACTCGCCCTCCATCGCGGGCCTGCCCGACTCGGCGCGCGTGGCCGCCGAGACGTCGGTGATGGCTGGCATCGAGGTGGCGCGGCAGGCGCCCGTACAGATGGGTGACGCCATCCGGGTCGCGGTCGGGGACGCCTTCGTCGACGGGCTGCATCAGTCGGTGTGGATCGCGGTCGCCGCTGCCGGCGTCGCCGCGCCGCTCATGTGGTTCGGATTGCGGGAACGCCGCGACGCCGACGCGTCGGTCGGCGCCACGGAGGCGTTCATCTGACCAACCTCTCGCGGACAGACGTGCGGGGGGCCACACTGATCGACATGTGGTCGGGACGGGCGTGCGTGCTGGTGGCGATGACCGTGATGACCGCGCTCGCCTCCGGTGGTGTCGCATCCGCCGGGCCCGAGCAGTCGCGGTCGCTGGTCCCGACCGCGGCGGCCCCGGTGGTGCGGACCCAGTCCGCGGCGGTCGCCTATGCGAACGAACATCCCGACGCGGCGCCGCCGCGCAGCAATGACTTCCGATGCCGCCCGAACGCCGCGCATCCGCGCCCGATCCTCCTGTTGCACGGCACCGACTCCAGCGCGTACTCCGACTTCGGTGAGATCGCCCCGATGCTCGCCCGACGCGGCTTCTGCGTCTTTGCCATCAACTACGGTGGCCGCCCGTCGACCACGAGTTTCGGCACCGAGGACGTCCACCGCAGCGGACGACAGGTGGCGGCGTTCATCCCGCGGGTGCTCGCCGCGACCGGCGCATCGGCGCTCGACATCATCGGATACTCGCAGGGCGCCACCATCGGGCGCTACGTCATCGCCGAGCTCGGCGCGGCGCGGCAGGTGCGCAGGTGGATCGGACTGGCCTCACCCACCTACGGCAGCATCTTCTACGGGCTCGCGCCCTTGGCCCGGGTTCCCGGTCTGGTCGCCGCGGTGGGCTCTGACACCGTCAGCCCGGCCCTGGTCCAGCAGATCGCCGGGTCGGACTTCCTCCGCCGACTCAATCGCGGCGGTGACACCGTGGCGGGCGTGGACTACACCACGATCGGATCGCGCTATGACGAGGTGATCCAGCCGTACACCAACATCGCGCTGCGTTCACGGGGTGCGCGGAACATCCTGATCTCGGACCGGTGCGCCGCCGACATGGTCGGCCACTTCGGGATGCCCTACGACCGGTACGCCCAGCAACTGCTGATCAACGTCGCCGATCCAGACCATCCCGTGCGTCCGCAATGCCGTTCGGTGCCACTGGGGTCCGGCATCGCCGAGGTGGTCATCGGCGCACACTCCTAGGTGCCCGGCGGATCCGGTCAGATGTCGAGTCGCAGATCGGATCCCGCGGCGGCCCGCGAGACGCAGGTGAGCATCCAGCCGGCGGCACGCTCCGGCGGTGTCAACAGCGAATCGCGATGGTCCACCTCGCCCTCGAGGACGCGGACCCGGCACGTCCCGCAGAAACCCTGCTGGCACGAGTAGGGCACCGACGGTTGCGTCTTGCGGACTGCCGCGAGGGTCGACTCGGTCGCCGAGACCTCGACCTCGCGACCGGTGGCCGCGAGCGTCACCCGGAACGGGGACCCGTCCAGGACCGGTGGGGGACTGAAGCGTTCGAAGTGCAGCTCGACGTCGTCGATGTGGGTGAGCTCGCGGCGGATCGCGTTGAGCATCGGGACCGGTCCGCAGCAGTAGACCGCGGTGCCGGCCTCGACCCCGTCGAGGAGCTCGGCAGCGGTGGGGATCCCGCCGTTGTCGTCGGTGCGGACCGTGACGCGGTCACCGTGTGAGCGCAGGGTCTCGACGAACGGCAATGAGTCCTCGGAACGTCCGGTGTAGATCATCGACCAGTCGAGGTCGAGACGGTCGGCCGCGGCGACCATGGGCAGGATCGGGGTGATGCCGATCCCGCCGGCGACGAACCGCAGCCGTTGTGCGGGCGAGCCACGGCCCGGGAGCGCGAGCGGGAAGGCGTTGCGCGGGCCCTTGACCGAGATGGTGTCACCGACGCGGAGAGTGTCGTGGACCTCGACCGAACCGCCACCGCCGTCGGGGATGCGCCGCACCGCGATGCGGTAGTAGGTCCGGTCGGTGGGGTCGCCGCACAGCGAGTACTCACGCATCCGTCCCGACGGGAGCAGGAGGTCGAGGTGTGCACCCGGGTACCACGGCGGCAACTCCCCGCCGTCGAGCGCGACGAACCGCAGCGACACCACGTTCTCGTCCTCGGCCACCACGGTGCGCTCGGCGATGCGGACCGTGGTGACCCCGGTGTTGACATGGGTGTCCTTGGGTGCCTTGACGAACCGGCCGAGCAGCGGGTACCAGGACCGCGTCACGGCGGCGACGACCAACATGGCCGGGTCGTGTCGGAACCGTCCGTAGAGGTGCGGCGGGGTCGCCTCGGCGTCGTAGATCTCCATCGGGGCGGCCATGTCGACATCGGTGGGTACCGGGGGCATGTTCGATTCGTCGGTCGGCACGGTGATGCTCACGGATGCGCCGCGCGCGCTGCGGGCGAGGCGGCGAGGTAGGCGACAGCCTGTGCGGTGGAACCGATCTGGTCGGGGTAGAACGTCGGCTTGAAATAGCTGAAGGTGGCGAAGATGATCGACCGCAACGTGGGCAACACGCCGGCACGAGCGCCGCGTGCGTACTCGCGGATCATCCGCCAGTACGAGTACTCGATCGTGGGATCACTCTTGGCGATGAAGCGGCTTCCGCGGTTGATCAGCATCAACAGTCCGACGAGGCTGATCGCCATCGCCCGGCCGCGGCGGAGATAACCGTCGCCGAAGTAGACCGCGACATCATGCGCGACGCAGCGGTGTTCGACCTCCTCGGCCCCGTGCCAGGTGAACAGGTCGGTCATGGCCGGATCGGACCCGTGCTCGCGCCAGGTGTTGTTCAGTGCGAAGTCGCCGAGGATCGCGGTGTAGTGCTCGATCGCCGCGATCAGCCAGAGGCGCTCGACGAGATCCTTCTTGCGACGCTCCTCCGACCAGGACTGCTTGGGCGACAGGGCTTTGCGGAACAGCCACTGCATCTGTCGCTGGAACGGGCGTGGGTCGACGCCGTGGCGATCGAGGAAGTCCCACAGCACCTTGTCGTGGGCCTCGGCGTGCATGGCCTCCTGGCCGATGAACCCGCGCATGGTGGCGGCGAGCTCCTCGTCGGCGACCAGCGGCAGTGCCTCGTTGTACGTCGTCACGAACCACCGCTCACCCTCGGGCAGCAGCAGGTTCAACATGCTGATGACGTTCGACGACATCGGGTGACCCGGGATCCAGTGCAGCGGTGTCGCCTCGAAGTCGAACGCGACGTTGCGCGCGTGCAACGACACCGGTCCCGGGTCGTGCTCGCCGGGTGTGATCCGAGCGGGCTTCGAGGTGTGGGTTGACTGCGTCATGACTATCTCCTCAGACCAGATTGGTGCGGGCCATGCGTCGGGACAGGCCCGGCACGAAGCGGTATATGCGGTAGCCGACCTTGGCCTCCACCGTCACCGGGACCACCGCGCGGTTCGCGCCGATCGCCCCCAGGATGTCGGCCGCCACCCGATCGGGGGTGAACCCTCGGCGTCGATACATCCCGTTCATCTTGTCGCGCAACTGTTCCTGGCCGTCGGTGCTCGCACCGGCGAACTCGGTGGCGGAGATGATGTTCGTGTCGACGATTCCGGGGCAGATGGCGGTGACACCGATGTGGTGTTCGGCCAGCTCGGCGCGCAGCGACTCGCTGAGCAGTAGTACGCCCGCCTTCGTCGCGGCGTAGGCGCCGAGCCCGCGCTGCGGGGTGAACGCGGCGGCCGAGGACAGGTTCACGATCTGCCCGCCGAGCCCGCGCGCGACCATCGCCCGCCCGAACAGACGGCTACCGGTCGCGACCGACACGAGGTTGATGTCGACGAGTCGTCGGATCTGGGCGTCGGTCGCGTCGAGAAGCGGTCCGGCCAGGCCGATGCCTGCGTTGTTGATGACGATGTCGGGGACGCCGTGGGTGTCGGTGACCGTGTCGGCGAAGGACTCGAACGCGTCGGTGTCGGCCACGTCGAGCGCGTAGGCGTGGGCGCGTCCGCCGGTGTCGGTGATGATGCTCGCGGTCTTCTCGGCCGCGGCGACGTCGATGTCGGCGAGGACCACCTCGCCGCCCTGCTCGGCCAGTAGCAGTGCGGTCTCCCGGCCGATCCCGCTCCCGGCGCCGGTGATGACGGCGAGCTTCCCGGCGAACGGAGCGGGGGTGCCGGTCAGACGGGCGCGAGCGATCGCGGCACTCGGGGTCCCGCTCTCGAGGGACGTGATGAAGTCGCGGGTCAGCTCGGCCAGCAGCTGCGGACGTGCATACGGCAACCAGTGACCGGTGGGCAGATCACGTCGCCACAGCTGCGTCACGTAGCGGTGGGTGTGTTCGTAGATGGCGGGCCGCAACGCGATGTCGCGGCGGTTCACGATCTGGAAGACGGGTATGTCGGTCGACCGCGCGTCCGGGTGCAGCAGTCGGGGCCGCAGGTTGGCGCGGTAGTACCGCAGCCCGGAGATCATGTCGCGGTGCAGCGTGGGGGAGACGGTCACGTCGGCGGCGGCGGTGCCTTCGACGAGGTGCAGGAACTGCCGCCACACCGGGGCCCACCCGAGCAGACCGAAGAACACCTTCGGCACCACCGGCAGCTGGAACATCACGGTGTAGGCCGAGGACGCGACCTGCGTCAGAGCCGTGCCGAGGGCGGCGGGGGTAGGCCGGCGGAGTTTGCTGCGCGCCCACATCCCGAGGTGGTCGAGGTCGGGTCCCGACACCGACGTGAACGAGGCGATGCGGTCGGACGCGCCGGGGGTCGTCACGGCCTCCCAGGTCTGCACGGAGCCCCAGTCGTGGGCCAGCACGTGCACCGGGGTGTCGCTGACGGCCGCGGCGACGGCGAACAGATCGCCGGCGAGCGCCTCGAGACGGTACGGGGCGTCGCCCGACGGAGCGTCGGTGGCGCCGTACCCGCGGGTGTCATAGGCGACGACGTGGAAGTGCTCGGCGAGCAGTGGGGCCACGTGCGTCCACAGGTGATGGGTGTCCGGCCATCCGTGTACGAGGACAACGGTGGGTCTACTCGTATCGCCCAGTTCGAACACCGCCAACCGCACATCTGCGCTGGTCACGGTGCGTTCACGCCACATGGTCATCTGACATCCTTCGTTGTAACGTTTTTGAGCATAACCCACGTGGTGCGCTGACCGTGAGCTATACGCGTTACCAAAGGTCACAGATAGAAAGTCGGGGCCGCCTCGGTGGGGCCGAAACGACAATCGCCGCCGATTCACAGGGAATCGACGGCGATGGTCAGGTGGAGAGTCGTGGGATCAGGACCCCGGGCGCTTCTTTCCGGCGGCGATGCCGAAGCCGGCGGCCTTCGATGTGCCCGTCTCGGTGATCACCCGCGCGTGGGTGGCGGGAGCATCTGAGCCGTTCGTATCGGCAGACTCGTCAGACTCCGCTGACCCGTTGGTCTCCGCCGAGCCGTTGGTCTCCGCTGAGCCGTTGGACTCCGCTGAGCCGTTGGACTCCGCCGAACCGTTGGTCTCGGCCGAGCCATTGCTCGCGGGTTCGGTCGGCGTGCTCGCGGCCGGCGTGGCCGGTGCTTTGGCGGCCTGGCCCGGACGCTTCGCGGCGCCCATGCCGAAGCCCTTGGACTTCGGCTCCGGAGCGGGGGCAGACGGGGTCTCTGCCGGTGCGGCAGCCGTCTCGCTCGGTGTCGCCTCGGGCTCCGAGGCCTTCGCCTCGGTGGCCGACGCCTCGGTGGCCGACGCCTCGTCGGCAGCCGGCTCGGCGGGGGCCGGTGCCTTCGCGGGCTCGGCCGGCGCAGACGGCGCCTTGGCCGCCTGGCCCGGACGCTTCGCGCCGCCCATGCCGAAGCCCTTGGCCTTCGGTTCCGCCGCCGGTGCAGCCGTCTCGGTCGAGGCCTCCGCCGGTGCCGATGCTTCGGTCGCCGGTGCCTTCGCGGCCGGAGCCGCAGGTGCCTCGGACTTGTCTGCTGCCGGTGCCGACGCCTTGGCCGCCTGGCCCGGACGCTTCATCCCGCCGGACATGCCGAAGCCCTTGGACTTCGCCTCGGTGGCCGCGGACTTCGCCTCGACCGCCTCCGCGGAGTTCGACGATGCGGGCTCCGCCTTCGACTCGGCGGTCGAATCCTTGGCCGGCGCAGACGCCCTGGCGGCCTGGCCGGGGCGCTTGACGCCACCGCCCATACCGAGCCCGACCTTCGGCTTCGCCTTGGTCTCGGTTCCGGTGGCCTCGGCAGCGGCCTCGGCGGGAGCCGACGACGTCGTGGTCTCGGTGACCTGCTCGGCCTTGACGTCGGTGTCGTCGAGGGTTGCGGTCCCGACGGTCGCGGGACCGAGGAACCGTCCACCACGCTTGATCTCGGCGGCCCCGCGGGTCACCGACTCGAGCAGCAGTTGAGCCACGTCGACGACCTCGACCTTGTTCTCGAGGTCGGTGCCGCTGGTCTTGGCGGTGGTGCCGTCACTGAGCATCACCTTGCAGAAGGGGCAGCCGGTCGCGATCTTCTGGGGCTGCTCGCCGGAGTCGTCGAGCGTGCTCAGGGCCTCGTCGACGCGGTCGAGGTTGATCCGCTTGCCGATGGACTCCTCCATCCACATGCGGGCGCCACCGGCGCCACAGCACATGGACCGTTCGCCGTGACGCGGCATCTCGCGCAGTGCCGACCCCGACGCGGACATGAGCTCGCGGGGCTCCTCGTAGACCTTGTTGTGGCGACCGAGGAAGCAGGGGTCGTGGTAGGTCACGTTCTCCGAGACCGGCGCGACGGGGATCAGACGCTTGTCACGCACGAGACGGTTCAGCAGCTGTGTGTGGTGCACGACCTCGAACTGCCCACCCACCTGCGGGTACTCGTTGCCCAGTGCGTTGAAGCAGTGGGCGCAGGTGACGACGATCTTCTTGCGCTGCTGCGGTGCGGTGGCGAACAGCTCACCGAGGGTGTCGATGTTCTGCTGCGCCAGCATCTGAAACAGGAACTCGTTGCCCGAACGGCGAGCCGAGTCACCGGTGCAGGTCTCGCCCTCACCGAGGACGAGGAAGTTCACCGCTGCGATGTCGAGGAGCTCGGCGACGGCCTTGGTGGTCTTCTTCGCGCGGTCCTCGTAGGCGCCGGCACAACCGACCCAGAAGAGGTACTCGAAGCCCTCGAAGGTGTCGACGTCCTGGCCGTAGACCGGGATGTCGATGTCGATCTCGTTGATCCAGTTGGTGCGGTCCTTGGAGTTCTGGCCCCAGGGGTTGCCCTTGTTCTCCAGGTTCTTGAACAGACCGGCGAGCTCGGACGGGAAGTCCGACTCGATGAGGACCTGGTAGCGACGCATGTCGATGATGTGGTCGACGTGCTCGATGTCGACGGGGCACTGCTCGACGCATGCGCCGCAGTTGGTGCAGCTCCACAGGGTGTCCGCGTCGATGATGCCCCCGCCGGCGGCGCCCTCGCTCGGGCCGACCAACGGACGGGCGGCCTCGGCGCGCGCCGCGGCCGGGATCTTGTCCAACGCGGCCTGGTCGACGTTGCCCTCGGCGTCGACGAGTCCGACCTCGTCACCCGCGGCGTCGGTGCGACCACCCGCGAGCAGGTACGGCGCCTTGGCGTAACCGTGGTCGCGCAGCGACATGATCAACAGCTTGGGCGACAACGGCTTACCGGTGTTCCACGCCGGGCACTGGCTCTGGCACCGACCACACTCGGTGCAGGTGGTGAAGTCGAGCCAGCCCTTCCAGCTGAAGTCCTCGATCTTGCCCGCTCCGAACGCGTCGACGTCGGGGTCGGCCTCCTCCATGACGAGGACCTCGCCGTTCGACATCATCGGCTTGGCGGCACCGAGGGCGACCTTGGAGCCGAGTTCGCGCTTGAAGTAGATGTTGAAGAACGCGGCGAAGCGGTGCCATGCGACACCCCAGGTGATGCGGCGGCCGACGACGGCCAGCCACACCATGCCCGAGAGCAGCTTGATCGCGGCGAAGATCGACACCAGCAGCGGGCTCTCCGGCAGGATGTGCGCCACCTGCATGGTGAAGAAGTCCGAGCCGACGTGTCCGTCGCCGTAGGTCGCGATCTTGCCGGCCTTGACGAAGATCATGCCCAGGCCCTCGAGCAGGACGACGACCTCGACGAAGTAGGCGGCCAGGAACCCCGAACCGGCGAAGCGCGACAGGCGCTCCGGGCGGCGCGGGTGGTTGAGCTGCCGGATGATGATCAGCGTCACGATGCCGACGACCGTGCCGATGCCCAGCAGTTCGTCGAGCAGGTGCCACACGAAGGTGTCGCCGAAGATCGGCCAGTGGAACTCGGGATCGAAGGTCTGTCCGTAGGCCTCGAACCAGAGCAGTGATCCGACGACGAAGCCCATCATGACGAGCCAGTGCGCCCAGCCGACGGTGCGGAACTTCACCATCCGGGTGTGGGCGACGAACTCGATCATCATCTGCTTGAAACGCGGGATGACCGGGGTGAGTCGTGTGGTGTCGCGCTGTCCCTGGGCGATCGTGCGGAGCATTTTCCACACGCCGGAGAAGAACAGGGCCCAGCATCCGAGACTGATGAGGGCTGCGATGGTGCCGATGGTGATGGTGGTGGCGCTCAAGGCGTTGGGGCCTTTCTATCCAGGGCGAACGACAGCCGACGCCCAGGTGTCCTTACATAGACCGTAAGGCCTGGCCGCGGGTGCTCGCATGGAAGGTAGACCTAAGTCGCCACCTGGGGTGATGTTGGTTACCCGCGAGTAGGTTCGACCTGCCGCGACGCGTCGGATGTGACGCTCGACTCGGCGGTCTGTTTCGCCCGAACCGGAATTCTCGGACGCCCGGTGAGATACAGCGCGAACGGTGCCCGCCGGAGCCCTTCGGCGATCACGAGCGTGATCGAGACGGTGAGCAGATAGACGACGATCGTGGCCCACGGCGCCCCCAGGTGCTGCTCGAACCAGCCCTGGGTGGCGGGGCTGTCGAGGCGCGGCAGGATCAGCAACTGCAGGACGAACACGTGCGCCAGGAAGATCGCGAACGACCGGTTCGACGCGTAGCTGACGACCCTGTTGAACCGCGGCGTCCGGTCGCGGCGGTCCGACCACCGCAACGCCGTCGCGTACAGCGCGATGATCGCCATGAATATGAACGGCTGCAGCGTGGGGTTGAGCGCGAACCCGGCGAGCGACGGCGGTTGGCCGTCGGCGAGCCGCTCGGAGAAGGTGACGTAGGCGAACACACCGCTGACGATGACCCCGGCCAGGATCCACCACCCGCGTCCACGCAGCCACTCGTCGACCCGCTCCCGGTGCACTGCGGCGACCGCGCCGAGGAACACGAAGAACTGGTACGGCAGGAACGTCGAGTAGGCATGCCACCAGTTGTCGTACAGCCAGCTGCCCTGCGGCGCGCTGAGGTGGTTGAGCGTGTAGAGGATGGCGAGCTGGATGATCAGGCTCGTGGCCAGCAGCGCGATGTGGTGGTTGCGTGTCTTCCGGACGATCCACAGGATCGCCGGGAACAGCAGATAGAACTGGATGATCACGAAGATGAAGTACAGCTGGAAACCGGCTGTACCCCACAGCAACCCGTTGCGGAGCTGCTCGAACCAGAAGCCCATGTCCGACCATCCGCCGTTGGCCACCACCGAGTAGCCCCAGTAGACGACGGACCAGATCAGGTAGGGGATGACGACGAGCTTGAGGCGGCGTGGCCAGAACTGGGTGGCCTTGAAGTCGGGCTTGTCGTAGTTGCCGAACATCAGCACGAAACCGGTGAGGAAGAAGAAGGCGTTACGGGTGAAGTGGCCCCACATGCCCAGAGCGTTGGTGAGGACGCTGGTGTCGGAGTTGTTCGTGTTGGTCAGAACGTGGCAGAAGATCACCATCAGGAACGTGCTGCCACGGACGAAGTCCAGCTGATGCAGATGCCCGCGTCGGGTCTTCGCCGGCACTGCCGCGGAGACACCGGTGGTCGATGAGGTGGCGAGCGACGTCGTCATCGGCCTGCTCGCGGGGTCGCGGTCAGCATCGGGGCGACGGTACCAGCCCCCGTCGGCGACCCCCAGCGCTGTGACCTGGGCCACTGACCGGCAGCGTGCGACATCGACATTCGCCCAGCATCGCGTGCGTTCCTGTGAAAAACCTGTCCGTGCGCTGCCATCGTGCGGGGGACGGTGGGCGGCCGGGTCAGGCCGACGGTCGGGTGGACGCCGCGATCATCTGGATGATCTGCAGGAACACCGACGATCGCGGAGACACCAGGGCCGAGTGGGACTGCCCCCGCAGCAGGACGAGGCGAGCTTCTCCACGCGCCCGTTGAACGGCCGCGACGAACGACATCGACTGTGCGGGGGAGACGACCCGGTCGGCCGTGCCGTGCACGGCCGTGATGGGCATGGTCGGGTCGATGTTCTCGATCGGGTCGACAGCGCGATAGCGGTCGGGGACCTGCGCCGGAGTTCCGCCGAGGATCCGGGTGACCCGGGTGTCGCCGGTGTTCGACGCGCGCTCGAGGTTCAACGGGCCGGCCAGCGAGATGATCCGCGTGGGCTTCCACCGCGACCGCGGGTCACCGAACTCGCGGGGGGTGGCGGGATTGCGGGTGCCCACCCAGACCGCGAGCTGTGCGCCCGCGGAGTGCCCGACGAGGGTGGAGTCGGAGGTGTCGATCTCCGGGTTCAGTCGCCCGAGCGTCGGCACGTGGTCGACGGCCGCGGCCACGTCGGAAAACGTGGTCGGCCATCCGCCGCCGGAGCCGATGCGCCGATATTCGATGTTGTAGACAGCCACGCCCTGCGCGGCCAGGGCCCGCGCGATCGGTTCCATGTACGTCGTCGAATACCGCGCCGTCCATCCCCCACCGTGGATCAACACCACCAGTGGGACCGTGTTGTCGGCGTGCGTGCCCGCCGGGAGATACAGATCGCCGTAGTCCTGGCGCGGATCGCCGACCCCGGCGGGGAGGTAGGCGTACCTGTGCACGCTGATCCCGCGCGTCGCGGGGTCGTCCGACGTCGAGGTCGGCGCCGTCGTCGCCCGGTCCGCAGTCCGGGTCGACGGCCGCACACCCACGGCGACACCGGCCGCGACGATGAGCACCAATACCGCCGTGACCAGCGCAATCGTGCGTCGAGACAGTCTGCGAGTCATCGCCGCCGACTATATCCGCGCGTGGCCCGGGCTGTCCGGGCGAGGAACTCCCGTGCGGCGGGAACAGATCCGAGGGGTCACGAGTTGAACACCTCGAGAACCTTGAGCGTGCTCCACTCAACTGATTTGACGCCGACGACATCCTCGCGTAGTAGTTGAGTGGACTCCACTGAGGTTCGAGACATCAGTGGTCTGCCGGCCGAACGTCCGGCCGACGTCGTAAACGTAGGAGGTAAGAAGATATGGCTCGTGCTGTCGGTATCGACCTCGGCACCACCAACTCGGTGGTGTCGGTCCTCGAGGGTGGAGAACCCACCGTCATCGCCAACGCCGAGGGATCGCGCACGACCCCGTCGGTCGTCGCATTCGCCCGCAACGGCGAGGTCCTGGTCGGCCAGCCCGCCAAGAACCAGGCGGTCACCAACGTCGATCGCACCATCCGCTCGGTCAAGCGCCACATGGGCGAGGGTGAGTGGTCGCAGAAGATCGACGACAAGGACTACACCCCGCAGGAGATCAGCGCCCGTACGCTGATGAAGCTCAAGCGTGACGCGGAGAGCTACCTCGGCGACGAGGTGACCGAGGCGGTCATCACCGTCCCCGCGTACTTCAACGACTCGCAGCGTCAGGCGACCAAGGAAGCCGGCCAGATCGCGGGCCTCAACGTCCTGCGCATCGTCAACGAGCCCACCGCGGCCGCCCTCGCGTACGGCCTCGACAAGGGCCAGTCCGAGCAGACCATCCTGGTCTTCGACCTCGGTGGCGGCACGTTCGACGTCTCGCTGCTCGAGATCGGTGACGGCGTCGTCGAGGTCCGTGCGACCTCCGGCGACAACCTGCTCGGCGGCGACGACTGGGACCAGCGCATCGTCGACTGGCTCGTCGAGAAGTTCAAGGCGCAGAACGGCATCGACCTCACCAAGGACAAGATGGCGCTGCAGCGTCTGCGCGAGGCGGCCGAGAAGGCGAAGATCGAACTGTCGTCCGGTCAGAGCACCTCGATCAACCTGCCCTACATCACCGTGGACTCCGAGAAGAACCCGTTGTTCCTCGACGAGCAGCTCTCGCGCAGTGAGTTCCAGAAGATCACCTCGGACCTGCTCGAGCGCACCCGTGCGCCGTTCCAGGCCGTGATCAAGGACGCGGGCGTCGCGGTCGGCGACATCGACCACGTCGTGCTCGTCGGCGGTTCCACCCGTATGCCCGCGGTCAGCGAGCTGGTCAAGGAGCTCACCGGTGGACAGGAGCCCAACAAGGGCGTCAACCCCGACGAGGTTGTCGCCGTGGGTGCCGCACTGCAGGCCGGTGTGCTGCGCGGCGAGGTGAAAGACGTTCTGCTGCTGGATGTCACGCCCCTGAGCCTCGGTATCGAGACCAAGGGTGGCGTCATGCACAAGCTGATCGAGCGCAACACCACCATCCCGACCAAGCGGTCGGAGACCTACACCACGGCCGAGGATTCGCAGCCGTCGGTGCAGATCCAGGTGTACCAGGGTGAGCGTGAGATCGCGTCGCACAACAAGCTGCTCGGATCGTTCGAGCTGGCCGGCATCGCGCCTGCGCCGCAGGGTGTCCCGCAGATCGAGGTGACCTTCGACATCGACGCCAACGGCATCGTGCACGTCACCGCGAAGGACAAGGGCACCGGCAAGGAGAACACCATCCGGATCCAGGACGGCTCGGGCCTCTCGAAGGACGAGATCGACCGCATGATCAAGGATGCCGAGGCGCACGCCGACGAGGATCGCAAGCGCAAGGAAGAGGCCGAGACCCGCAACCAGGCCGAGTCGTTGGTGAACCAGACCGAGAAGTTCCTCAAGGAGAGCGAGGACAAGGTCCCCGCCGACGCCAAGGAGAAGGTCGAAGCCGCCATCGCCGGAGCCAACGAGGCACTCAAGGGCACCGATCTCGCCGCGATCAAGTCCGCGGTCGAGACCCTGTCCACCGAGTCGCAGGCCCTGGGACAGGCGATCTACGCCAACTCCGCGGCCGAGGCCGGCGCCGATGGTGCACCCGGTTCGTCTGACGGGGCCGACGACGTGGTCGACGCCGAGGTCGTGGACGAGCCCACCGACGCCGATTCCGGTGAGAAGAAGTGACGGCTGATCAGCCGGGCACACCCGAGGAGCCGGGCGATCCGGTCGACCTCGGGGAGGTGAACCCGGAGGACGTGGCCGCCGCAGCAGAGGCGGCGGCGAACGCCGAACCGGCAGAAGCCGGTGAGGCCGACGGTGCCGCCCCGACCGAGCTCACGCCGGAAGAGGCCTCGGCGGAGCCGACCCAAGAATCGCAGTCGGCCAAGGAGGCGGAGTTGCTCGCCGACCTGCAGCGACTGCAGGCCGAGTACGCCAACTACCGGCGGCGTGCCGACCGCGAACGTCAGGGCGCAGTCGAGACCGGCAAGGCGACGCTGATCAGCTCGCTGCTGCCGGTGCTCGACGACCTCGACCGCGCGCGTGCGCACGGCGATCTCGAGTCGGGACCGCTGCGTGGTGTCGCCGATAAGATCGTCGACACGCTGAAGTCGCAGGGGCTCAACACCTTCGGTGCCCAGGGTGACGCGTTCGACCCCGCGCTGCACGAGGCCGTGCAGCACGACGGTGACGGCGCGAACCCGGTCATCGGCGATGTCTACCGGCAGGGATACCGCCTCGGCGAGCGGCTGTTGCGGACCGCGATGGTCACCGTGACCGACGCTGCCGACGCGGGTGCCGGAGCCTAGCTCCGCGCCCACCACCGACGGATACCTCACATCGTCGACGCGAACTGCGACAATGGTTCGTGCCGACGATGTGAGGTCCGTCGACTTCATGACGATGTTTCTCACGTGAGGAGGTGACGCCTGATGGCTCCCCAACGCGAATGGCTCGAACAGGACTTCTACAAGGACCTCGGCGTTGCTTCGACCGCGTCGGCCGACGAGATCAAGAAGGCGTACCGCAAGCTGGCGCGCGAACTGCATCCCGACGCCAACCCCGGCGACGCCGCGGCCGAGGAGCGGTTCAAGCGGGTGTCGGAGGCGCACAGCGTCCTGTCCGACCCGGCCAAGCGCAAGGAATACGACGAGACGCGAAGCATGTTCGCGGGTGGTCGTTTCCGTGGCGGCGGTAACGGCGCCGGCGGCGGTTTCCCCTACGGTTCGAGCCCCGGCGGCTACACCACCGGACGCGGTCCGGCGGGCGGTCAGCAGTTCGACGTCGGCGATCTGTTCGGCAACGGCGGCGGCGCAGACGCCGGCAACCTCGGCGACCTGTTCGGCGGGTTGTTCAATCGTGCCCCGCGCGGTGGTTCACGCCCCAAGCGAGGCAACGATCTCGAGACCGAGACGACCCTGGGTTTCCGGGACGCCGCCCTCGGCACGACGGTGTCGTTGTCGCTGACGAGTCCGGCCCCCTGCACCACCTGCCACGGCAGCGGCGCGAAGCCGGGGACCAGTCCCAAGGTGTGCTCCACCTGCAACGGTGCGGGCGTCGTCAGCCGCAACCAGGGCGCGTTCGGGTTCAGTGAACCGTGCACCGACTGCCAGGGAACCGGTTCGCGGATCGACGATCCCTGCCCCGACTGCTCGGGCAACGGTGTCACCGTGCGTACCCGCACCATCAACGTGCGCATCCCCGTGGGAGTCGAGGACGGACAACGGATCCGGCTCGCGGGCCAGGGCGAGGCCGGTCTGCGCGGTGCACCGTCGGGGGACCTCTACGTGGTCGTCCACGTTCGTGCGGACTCGGTGTTCACCCGCGTCGGCAACGACCTCAAGGTCGAATTGCCGGTCAGCTTCGGCGAACTCGTGCTCGGCGCGACGGTGTCGGTGCCGACGCTCGACGGCAATGTCGGCGTCAAGATCCCGCCGAACACCTCCGACGGCCGCACCCTCCGGGTTCGTGGACGCGGAGTGACCAAGAGGGCCGGTGGGTCCGGCGACCTGCTCGTGACCGTGAAGGTGTCGGTGCCGTCGACGCTCGACGAGAACGCCACCGAGAAGCTGCGTGAGTACGCAGAAGCCGAGCGCGCCAGCGGGTTCGCACCCCGAGCCGGTTGGGGCGGTGCGTGATGGAGGGTCGCGAGGAGATGTTCATGATCTCGGTCGCGGCCGAGCTCGCGGGCATGCACGCCCAGACGCTGCGCACCTATGACCGGCTCGGTCTGGTCAGCCCGCAACGCGCCGCCGGCGGTGGCCGTCGCTACTCGTCTCGCGATGTCGAGTTGCTGCGCGAGGTGCAGCGGCTCTCGCAGGACGAAGGCGTCAACCTCGAGGGCATCAAGCGCATCATCGATCTGACCAATCACGTCGACGCGCTCGCCCAGCGGGTGCGTGAACTGGAGCACGAGTTGGCCGCCGAACGGTCCGCTCGCGGTCGGCGTGGGACCGAGTTGGTGCCCGTGCCCCGTACGAGTGCACTGGT
>NZ_JAEMTF010000071.1:18189-22045 GCF_016462415.1 Williamsia sp.
TGCCCGTGTTGATAGGTTCTGCTCCGGTGTGATCGGCGCGGGGCCGATCACCACACATCGGGGAGTCGCGTGTCCACACGAAACAGGGGACGTCATCGCGCACGCAGTCGTGCATCGCAGACCGGGGCACGGGTCGGAGCGGTCGCCGCGGCGGTCACGTCGGTGGCCGTGGTCGGAGGCGCGACGGTCCCGACGGCACCGGCGGCGGCCGCCCCGTTCGTGCTGAGCCAGAAGTGCGCGGGTGGCAGCGGAACGGTGGCGTCGAACGTCAACTGCCAGAACAGTGTCGCGTCGCCCATCGGGTCGGTGATCGGTGCGGCACTCCCCGATGACCTCACCGCCGTGTTGAAGTTCTTGAAGATCGACCTCAACTCGTCGGCGATCGTGATCGCGAGCAACGGCACCGCCACCATCTCCGGTACCGGGTTCGCGTTGGCCGCGCAGGCGCTCAACGCCCCGCTGATCGGGGGTGTCGGTGGGACTTCGACGGCGAACGCGGTGACCCCGCTGAGCGCGGCCCTCGCCATCGGGACCGGGAAGGGGACCGCCTCGGCAACCGCCGTGTCCGGTGTCGCGGTGGCCGCAGCAGGGTCGGGGACCGCCTCGGCGGTGTCGGTGGGCGGCGTCGCCACGGCGATCAACATCCTCGGCATCAAGAACGTCACCTGCACCGCGCTGTACGGCCACGCCAGCGCCGACGGCGTCGGAGCCTGCACCAGCGTGCTCTACATCTTCACGGCGAAGAACGCGGCCGGGTCCGACGTGTGGACGTTCGCCATCGCCGACCCCACATCGTTCACCCTCGGCGGGGATGGCGCCCTGCCCATTCCGCACTTCGCCCGCGACCTGATCCGCGTGTCGGTGGGCGGTCCGAGCGGCGTGAGGGTGGGCACCGATCTGTTCACCCTGCCGACGACGGAGTCGAAGAACGCGGTGTCGGTGAGCAGTAGGGCCGCGACGTCGACGGTGTCGAAGCAGGTGGCCTCGAAAAGCGTCGCCCCGGTGACCCGATCGTCGGTGTCGACGCCGTCGGTTGCCGAACAGGAACAGATCCCGTCGGTAGCCTCGGCCCCGGCGACGACGACCGCCGCCGCAACCACGGGGAAACATCGAAAGCCTGACGCGGAGTCTGCGTCGGTAGGTGCCGAATTGACGTCGGTAGATGCCCAATCGGCGTCCGTAGGTGCCCAACCAACGTCGTTAGGTGCCCAGTCGGCGTCCGCAGCTGCCCAATCGGCGTCCGCAACCGCCCAGTCGACGGGTGGGTCCGGGGCGGAGACGGACTAGCTCGCGCCGGCTCCGTATCCCGCCGCGCGCAACGCGGACATCAGCTCCGAGCGGGAACCCACATCCAGACGCCGACGGATGCGGGCCACATGGTGTTCGACGGTTTTGGCCGAGATGTACAGGGCCGCACCGATCTCGCGGTACGTCAGGCCCAGGACGAGCTGTTCGGCGACCTCGGCCTCTCGATCGGACAGTGCGGACTGTGTGCCGACATCGCCGGCGCCGACCGGTGCGGTGGACGCGGTCGGACCGATGGTGCGGGCCGTCTGCAGCAATGCCGTCGCCGCACGGGTGTCGCCGACGCGTAGCGCCCCCTCGGCGGCGAGCCGGGCGCCGTCGAAGGCGTGTCCGATCCGCTGAAGGCTGCGCGCGGCGACGTCGATGTCGGCGGCGACCACCGGCGTCTGCGCGTCGTCGCCCTGCAACACCTTCAACCACACCCGGCCCGCCTGCGCGAGAACCGCTGCGTGCGAACTGGACTCCGCGGCATCACCCAGCGCGCGGGCGTGCGGTACGAGCGCCACCGGGTCGGCGGAGAGGATCGCGGCCTGCACGCCGTACCAGTGCCACGCCGCCGCCCACACCGGTGGATCACCGAGATCGCTGAGCAACCGACCGGCGTCGGTGGCCAGATGCGCCACCCGCGCGAGGTCGCCGCACCGGATCGCGGCCAGCCACAGCTCGCCGAGCGGGAGCAGCGCGAAGAGATCGACCTCGGCTTCGGCGACGATCGCCTGGGCGTCGCGCCACGCGTTCATCAGGGCACCCGAATCGCCGCGTCGTCGGGCGATGCCGACCGCAAGTGCATGGCGTAGCAACAGATCTCGATGCGATCGGGCGGTCACCGCGGTGGCAATCGCGGTCGCCTCGCCGAGGTCACCTGCCATCATCGCGGTCCAGGCACGCAGCAGGTCCAGCCGCACGACGTAGCCCTGGCCGCTCTCGTGGACCCGGTTGAGCACCGCCTGCGCCCCGCCGAGATCACCGCTGTGCAGGTTCAGCAGTATCGCCAGGGCAGCGGCTGATTCCGGCTCCACCATCGACACCCGCCGCAACGACATCGACCGCAGAACCGGCCCGAGCGCGGGTGCCGGATCGGACCCCAGCGAGGCGACCAATCCGTCGGCGAGCAGTCCGGACGAGGCGTTGTCGGCGGTCGGGGGAGCGTTGTGGGAGGCCTCGGCGAACGCGGTGGCGCCCTCGCGGTCCCCGGAGGCGATCAGCGCGACGACTCCGATCGCGGCGTCGGGACCGGCGCGATCGGGGCCGAGCCACCGGAAGAGCTGCGCGGCACGAGAGTACGTCCCCCGCCGAGACGCCACCGCAGCAGCGACGCGGACGCCGGTGCGGATGGTGTCGGTCGATTCCGACGCCAGTGCCGCGTCGGCGATGCGCGACGCGACGTCGAGATCGTCGGCGTCCAGCGCGGCCTGGGCGAGGGCGACATCGGTGGTGGCGGGGTCGGAGCCGGCGGAACGGGCCGCCGACCAGAGCGTGACCGCACGATGACCGGAGGCTGCGCGCGCGAAGTCGCACAGGGTCGCGGCCAGGGTCGGATCGGTCATGCCCTCGTCGGCCGCAGCGATGGCCCTGTCGGCGTCGAGCGCCCGGTTGGCGATCAGGACCCGGACGAGTGCCGCACGGGTGGAACCGATCTGGTGCGCGCCGACCACCGCGACGAGGGAGTCCTGCGCACCCGGGAGGAAGAAGTCCGAGTCACCGAGGAAGCCGGATCCACGTGCGCGGTCGATCGCGTCCACCGCATCGGCACGCGACACGTTGGCGGTCTGCGCAACCGTGTCGGGGTCGGCGGACGAACCGGCGGCGGCGATGGTCAGCACCACCAGGGCGTTTCGGTCGAGGCGGCGCAGCAGGCGATGTTGCCAGGCGGAGACCGCGGTGGCTGCGACGGTGTCCAGCGTGCGTCCGTCGGTGCCGTGGCCCTGGACGTCGACGGCGTGTAGCGCGGCGTCGATGGCGGCACGGTTGCCGCCGGTGGCGCGGGCGATCGCTGCGGCGGGCCCGGCGAGCAGGTGGCGACCGGACCGTTCGACCACCCCCGCCGCGGAGATGGGTCGCAGGGCCACGACCCGTCCGCGTGATCGCAGCGCGACGCTCAGATCGACGAGCGCGTCGCGGTGGTCGCGTGGTTCGCCTGCGACGACGAGCGTGATGTCGTTGCGCGCGGCCAGCGTCTCGAGGTGGGCCAGGGTGGCGTCGTCACGGTTCTGTGCGTCGTCGACCACCACGGCGCACCCGGGTTCGGGATCGAGAGGCACGTCGTGGACCACGGGAACACCGATGCGGTGCAACGCGTCCGCGAGCGCGGTGAGGACAGCGCTCTTCCCGCTTCCCGCGACACCGATGACGTGGGCGCAGAACGGACGTCCGGCGCTCGCCTCTACGTCGAGCAGCAGTGACTGCGCGTCCGGCATCCCGGCCAGCGCGCCCACGGGCGACGTGAGGTCACTGACCACCGAGGACCCCGCCGGCGGTGTCGGTGACCCCGCCCAGCACGTTCCCGGGGACCTGCAGGATCTGACCCGGGAACCTCGGGAGGGTGGGGAAC
>NZ_JAEMTF010000072.1:0-9153 GCF_016462415.1 Williamsia sp.
TCCGGACCGATTGCCAGGCGACCTCGTCGGCCACCGGGACCTCGGCCGCCATCGGAGACACCACCGACGCGGCGAGTGCGACCGCGGGACGGAACGGCCTCTCGTTGGGAATCGGGCTCGACGGCGGCACGGCCACGTCCTCGGCGACCAACTACTCGGCGCCCGCCGCGATTGCCGTCGGCCCGCGCTCCTCGGCGACGTTGACCGGCATCAAGCCGGGCCTGGCGATCGGTATCGCGGGCCGCGGCGCGACGGTCACCCTCAACGGCAAGGACCCGGCCACCTGCTCGGGCGGACCGTCGTTCGCGGGTGACTTCCAGACCTTCAGCGGCTGCATCGACCTCGGCAACGGCCCGATCCTGCTCGGGAACCGCTGCCGCCGCGTCCCGATCCGGGGTGTTGACGGCCCAGAAAGCGGGGCGGCAAGCACCCGCAGTTCCTAGAGTTGATCGGATCGGTGTCGACCGATCCGATCAACTCGAAGGGACGCCATGTCGCTCCACACGGTTCTCGGTGCAACCGGCGCTCGGGGCGGAGCCGTCGTCACCGCACTGCTCGAGACAGGCCAGGCCGTACGGGCGGTCACCCGCCACGCAACCTCCGCACGAGCGCAGGCACTGTCGGCTGCAGGCGTCGAGGTGGTCGAGGCCGACCTCCTGGACCAAGCTGCCCTGCGCGCGGCGTTTGTCGGCACCGACACCGTCTTCGCGGTCACCACCCCGTTCGAGAGCGGCCCACAGGCCGAGATCGACCAGGGGATGTCCATCCTCGCCGCGGCCGGCGACGTGCCGCATCTGGTGTTCTCGTCGGTGTCGGACGCCGACCGCCGGACCGGCATCCCGCATTTCGAGAGCAAGGCCGTCGTCGAGGCGGCGCTGCGCGACTCCGGGCGCCCGCACACCGTCATCGGTCCCACGTACTTCTACGACAACATCGCCGGCAGCCTCGACGAGATCCGAACGACCGGCCGGCTCGAGCTCCCCATTCCGACGACCACACCCCTGCAGCAGCTCTCGCGTCGCGACCTCGGCCGGTTCGCCGCAGCGGTGCTGACCGATCCGTCGACGTTCGACGGTCGGCGTGTCGACATCGCCTCGGACAACCCGACCCCCGACGAGATGGCGGCAACACTCGGCGCGGCTCTGGGACGCGACGTCACCGCCGTCGCCACCGACCCGTCCGAACTCGGATCCGACGACATGCGTGCCATGTTCACCTACCTCGGCGACCACGGCTACTCAGCCGACATGGCCACCTTGCACGCCGCCCACCCCGGTATCGGATGGCAAACCTTCGGAGAATGGCTCGACGGCGTCATCAGCACGCGATGACCGCCACGACCGGGGGTGCCGCATGGGCTCCGTTGCGCAACACGGTCTACCGCAACCTCTTCCTGGCGCAGATGATCTCCAACATCGGCCTGTGGATGGAATCGGTGGGCGCCCAGTGGTTCCTGGTCGAACGCGGGAGCAGCCCGACCGTCATCGCACTCGTGCAGACCGCGAGCCTCGCGCCGACCATCCTGTTCTCGTTGCTCGCCGGTGTGCTCGCCGATCTCCTCGACCGCCGCCGCATGTTGATCGCCCTGTCCATCTACTCGGGAGTGGTGGGGGCGGTCATGGCCGTGCTCGCATGGACCGGCCTGCTCACCGCGTCGTGGCTGCTGGTGACGACCTTCCTGCTCGGCGCCGGGTCTGCGCTGACGTCGCCGGCGTGGCAGGCGATCCAACCCGAACTGGTGCCGCGCGAACAGATCCCGTCGGCATCGGCACTGGGGAGCGTCACCGTCAACGGCGCCCGCGCGGTGGGGCCGGCGCTGGCCGGAGTGGTGGTCGCGGCCGCGGGACCGGGCGCGGTGTTCGCGCTCAACGCGGTCAGCTATCTGGCGGTGGTGTGGGCACTGGCGATCTGGCGGCGCCCACCCGACACCCGCGTCATCGAGCGCGAGCGGATCGGGACGTCGCTCGTGGTCGGCGTCCGGTATGTGCTCGCCGCGCCGACGATCCGCCGACTGATGCTGCGCGCCGCCATGTTCGCGTTCCCGGCGTCGGCTCTGTGGGCCTTGCTACCGGTTGCGTCGTCGAGACATCTCGGGTTGGGGTCGGCCGGTTACGGCGGCATCCTCGGCGTACTCGGACTCGGCGCACTGCTCGGCGTGGTGCTGGTCCCCCGCCTCCGACGATCGGTGTCGGCGTCGATCGTGTTGGGTGGCGGCGCAGCTGTCTTCGGGATCGGAACCCTGGCCCTCGGATTCGCTCCACTGTGGTTGGCGATCCCCGCGTTGGTCGCCGCCGGCGCCGCGTGGATCGCCGCGCTCACCACCATCAACTCCGGGATCCAACTGTCGCTGCCTGCCTGGGTGCGGGCTCGTGCGATGGGCGCCTACCTCCTGGTCTTCATGGGTTCACAGGCCGTCGGGTCGTACGTGTGGGGTGCGGTCGCCACCGCGGTCGGTTACCGGACCGCACTGCTCGTGGCCGGGGTCGTACTCGGGGTGGTCGCGCTGAGCGTGCGTCACCTCCCGTTGCGAGACAGCACCGGCACGCTGGATCGCGAGGTGGCGATGACGTGGCCAGTGCCCACGCTCGTCTTCGAGCCCGCACCCGACGACGGACCGGTGTTGGTGACCGTGCGGTACCGCGTCCACCCGGACTCCCTCGACGACTTCACGCGGGCGATGGCGCGCGTGGCCCGCGGACGGCGCCGCACCGGTGGTAGTTGCTGGCGTCTGTACCGCAGCGGCGACGACCCCGAACTCGTCGTCGAACAGTTCGCCGTCGGGTCGTGGTCGGAGTACCGCCGTCAGCACACCGAACGGTGGACCGGCTACGACCACGAGTCGATCGTCGCGGCGGTGGCGCTGACAATCGGCGGCGAGACCGAGGAGAATCGGTTCTTCGCGCTGCACCCAGCACCTCGACCCACCTCGGAAAGGTGATGGTGAACCCCGTCTTCGTTCTCCACGACCACCGGAAACCGCGTCCGCACTTCGACCTGCGGCTCGAGCAGGACGGTGTCCTCCGGTCGTGGGCGGTACCGAAGGGCATGCCGACCGACGTCATGCACGACCGTCTCGCCGTGGCGGTCGGAGATCACGACATGGATCACGCCACCTACACCGATGAACACAAGAGCATTGCCGATCACGGGTGGTGGGACCTCATCGACAGCAGCGATCGACGGCTGGTGTTCGAGCTCCACGGCGAGCGGGACGTCGTTCGATATGCCCTGATCAACACCGGTCGCGACTGGCTTCTGCACCTCACGAAGGATCAGCCCGAGCACCCGTTCGTGAGCGAGTCCAGTCGCGCCTCGTCGCGCGACCCGGGTACCGCGGAGTAGACGATCGCACGGACGTCCGAGCCGGCCGGACGGAAGACGTCGCCGTCGAGCGTCATCTCCCCGACCAGGCGATGGTCGATCCTCTTTCGCGCTCCCCGGTAGACCGCGGGCCTCGCGGTACGCCATCGGTCGGAGAACTCCCGGCCCGTGGTGTGGAGGTCCCGGATGAGACCGTCGAGCTCGGCGTCGTCGGGGTGCGCCACCTGTGCAACGCGAAGGTCGCCTACCAGTGCGTCGCGGAACTGTTCGCGTTCGTCGCGGTCCACCCACATCGCCGAGGTGTCCTCGGTCATCTCGAACCACGCCTGATTGCGCGACCGACCGGGTAGGTCCATCGGGTCGCCCATCAACGCCGACCACGCCGGATTCCATCGGAGCAACCACCAGTCGGCGGCGTAGATCGCGACCGGCCATCGATCGGCACGCGTGAGCAGTCGTTCAGCGCCGTCGGGCACCGACCGATCCACGGCCGAGGTCGGTGCCGCCAGCCCGGCCGCGCGGTAGAGCAGGGCCGCGGCGGAGAGGTCGAGCCGCAGGGCACGTACCAGCGCCGCGACGACCGGCGCCGACGGGTTCGACGCGCGCCCCTGCTCGAGTTCGACAAGGTAGTCGACCGAGATCCCCGCCAGGGCAGCCAGTTCCTCACGACGGAGCCCCGGTGACCGACGGGGTCGCACCTCTGACGCCGATAAAACGGGCGCGCTGCGATCACGCCATCCGCGGAGCAACGAGGAGAACCCCGTGGGCAGGTCCTGGCGCCCCACTCCCCGCTGGTCAACCGACATCGCTCCAGTCTGCCCCGCCATCGGCGGGGAACGAAGGTGGTGATGGCAGTCCTACCGATGATCGGCATCTTCCCGGTGGTCCGCCGGCGCCATACCGTCGAGCGCATGAACGACATCATGCTGATCACCGGAGCGAACAAGGGAATCGGCCACGAGACGGCACGCCGGCTTCATCAGGCGGGGCACACGGTCGTTCTCGGCGCACGCAACCGGGAACTCGGCCGATCGGCGGCCGCGGCCCTCGGCGTCGAGTTCGTCCACCTCGACGTCACCGATCAGGACAGCGTCGACGCGGCGGTCGATCAGATCGGTTCCGAGCACGGCCGGCTCGACGTCCTGATCAACAACGCGGGCATCACCGGGACCTTCGCCCCACTCGAACGCGGGTCGATCGACGACGCGAGGCAGGTACTCGACACCAACCTTCTCGGTGTCATGCGGGTGACGAACGCGTTCGTCCCGTTGCTCGAGCGGTCGGACAACGCGCGGATCGTCAACGTCTCCTCCGGAGTCGGGTCCCTTCATGACACGGTCGAACACGACTATTCGGACTGGCACGTCGTGCCCCCGGTCTATGCGGTGTCCAAGACTGCTCTGAACATGCTCACGCTCAAGTACTCTCAAGCGCTCCTCACCATGCGGGTCAACGCAGCCGACCCCGGATACACCCGCACCGATCTCAATGCAGGCGCGGGCGCGCACGACGTCACCGAGGGAACCGATGAGATCGTGCGGCTCGCGACTGTTCCGGCCGACGGCCCCACCGGGACGGTCAGCAACCGCAGCGGAGTCCTTCGCTGGTGACGTCCGCGATCCGTACGCTGGAGTGATGGATCTGATCACATTCGATGCCCCCGGCGGAAACGTCGAAGCCCACGTCGCCACTCCCCCTTCGGGTTCAGGACCCGGCGTGCTGCTGTTCATGGATGCCATCGGCCTGCGGCCCGAGCTGATCACCATGGCGCAACGCATCGCATCCTGGGGATACGTGGTCCTCACGCCCAACCTGTTCTACCGCGACGGCACCGCCGAGGAACTGATGCCCAAGGGCGACCTGCGGCAGCCCGGCGAGCGCGAGAGCTTCTTCGCCGGCGTCGGCCCGCGCATGGGCAATCTCACGACGGACAAGTCGACGGCGGACACCGAGGTGTTCCATCAGACGCTGCTCGGGCTCGACGCCGTCGTCGGCGACCGTGTCGGGACCGTCGGTTACTGCATGGGTGCACGGTTGGTGACACGCTACGCGGGCAGCCATCCCGACCACGTCGTCGCGGCGGCCGGGTTCCACGGTGGCGGCCTCGTCACCGACCAGCCCGACAGCCCGCATCTGTCCGTCGCCACCGCGCGCGCCGAGTTCGTCTACGGCCACGCCGACAACGACGGTTCGATGCCGCCGGAGGCGGTGCAGACGCTGGGCGCCGCTCTGGATGCCGCAGGTCTGACCGCGACGAACGAGATCTATCCGGATGCGCCGCACGGCTACTCGATGGCCGACACCTCGATGTACCAGGAGGCCGGAGCCGAACGCAGCTTCGCCGAACTCGAGGCTCTGTTCGCCCGCACCCTGCGCTGAATCACGTCGCCGACGCCGAGATCAGCGTCGGCGCGCAGAGATCTCCATCGTCATCTCGAGCACGGTCCCGCCGTCCTCGACCAGACGCCCGGTCATCTCGACGCGGGCGCGGTCGGGGCGGTGCAGGTCGACGACGTCGACGATCATCGTGCCGGTCAGTGTCGTCCCCGGACGGACGGGGCGCAGTAAACGGACGTCACGCATGCCCCGACCGGCGATGGTCGCCCACCGGTCGAACACCGCGGGCACCGCGAGCCGCTGAAAGATGGCCATCGTGTGGATGCCGCTGGCGATGATGCCGCCGAAGAACCCGGCGGCGGCGATGTCGGGGTCGACGTGAAATCCCTGCGGATCCCACTGCCGCGCGAACTCGATGATCTCGGGCTCGGTGACGAGGCAGCTGCCCAGGTCCCATTCGGAACCGATCACCAGGTCCTCGGCGTACAGCAACTCTGACATCGTCTCCGGGTCCTCGATTCCACATCACCTCCGAGCGCGTCCGCGCTCCGAGTCATTGGTATCGGAAGACGCGGGAACCTCGGCGACCAGGGTGGCTCGCCTCCGTCAAAGCTGGGTGGTTACTGATCGTCTGGGTCAGGGGTCGACGCCGGCCCGGACGCATGCGTTCAGGCCATTTCTGGAATACAAACGGACCGGGGTCCGTTATGGCGATCATGAAGAACATCGGGTTCCTTTCGTTCGGGCACTGGACGCCGTCCCCGCAGTCGCAGACGCGGTCCGCGGCCGATGTGCTCACCCAGTCCATCGACCTTGCCGTCGCGGCCGAGGAGCTCGGCGCGGACGGTGCCTACTTCCGTGTGCACCACTTCGCGCGTCAACTCGCGTCCCCGTTCCCGCTACTCGCCGCGGTGGGCGCACGGACGTCCCGTATCGAGATCGGTACGGGTGTCATCGACATGCGGTACGAAAATCCGCTGTACATGGTCGAGGATGCGAGCGCGGCGGACCTGATCTCCGGGGGCAGGCTGCAACTCGGCATCAGCCGGGGGTCGCCCGAGCAGGTGATCGAGGGCTACAAGTATTTCGGCTACGCGCCCGCCGAGGGTGAGACCGACGCCGATATGGCACGTCGCCACACCGCGGTGTTCCTGCAGGCACTCGAGGGAGAGGGCTTCGCCCGCCCGAACCCGCGGCCGATGTTCCCCAATCCGCCGGGCCTGCTACGGTTGGAGCCGCACTCGGAGGGTCTGCGGGAGCGCATCTGGTGGGGTGCGGGCACCCGAGCGACGGCGGAGTGGACAGCGCGGCAGGGTATGAACCTGATGAGCTCGACGCTGTTGACCGAGGACACCGGTGTCCCGTTCCACGAGCTGCAAGCCGAGCAGATCCGCGTCTTCCGCAAGGAGTGGGAGAACGCCGGCCACGCGTTCACCCCGCGGGTGTCGGTGAGCCGCAGCATCTTCGCCATCACCGACGACCGCGACCGCGCATACTTCGGGCGCGGTGGCACGGAGGCGGACCAGGTCGGCCACATCGACGGCGGCATCGCACGGTTCGGGCGGTCATACGCCGACGAGCCCGACAAGCTCATCGAGCAGCTCGCGGAGGACTCGGCCATCGCCGAGGCCGACACGCTGTTGCTGACGGTCCCCAATCAGCTGGGCGTCGAGTACAACGCGCACGTCATCGAATCGATTCTGACCGAGGTCGCACCGGAGCTCGGCTGGCGCTGAGTGAGTTGCGCGCTCCACAGAGACGCGCTCTGACGCCTCAGCCGCGAGCCGCGTCCAGATGCGACTGCGACACGGCCTTGAGGTGCGTGAGGTCGGAGGCGACGGTCGCCAGCGTGTAGCCCTCGGCCAGTCGCTTGGCGGCCAGCTCACCGGATGCGGTGTGGATCCCCGCGGTGATGCCGGCGGCGGCCGCGGCCTCGCGGATCGTGGTCAACGCGGCCTCGAACTCGGCGTCGACGGCGGGGTCGTTGGAGTGCGCACCGCCGACGGCGATCCGCAGGTCCGACGGGCCGACGTAGATGCCGTCGAGTCCCTCGACCGCGCAGATCTCGGCGACGTTCGCCAACCCCTGTGGCGTCTCGATCATCGCCAGGACGATGGTCTCGCTGTTGGCCTCGGCCGGGACCGGCCCGATCCGCAACTGCGACCGCATGGGTCCGTACGACCGGACTCCGACCGGCGGGTACTTGGCCGACGCCACCGCGGCGGCGGCCTCCTCGGCCGAGTTGACCAGCGGGACGATCACTCCGGCGGCACCGGCGTCGAGCGCCCGACCGATCGGGGTGGGGTCGTTGCTCTCCACACGTACGAGTCCGACGGGACCCTCGGCGGCGTCGATAGCGGTGATGCCGGCGAGCATGCCGGAGTAGCCGATCAGGCCGTGCTGCAGGTCGAGTGCGATGTAGTCCCACCCGACGTGGGCGAGCCATTCGGTGGAGACGGGGCTGTCGATCACCGACCAGTAGCCGAGGATCCGGTCGCGGGCGCGGACACGGGCGGCAAAGTCGCGGGCCGCGGTTCTGCGGGTCATCTCGAGGAGCTCCTAGCGGTTGTAGTTCGGCATCGGACCCCGCAGCGCGGCACCGATCTCGTCGCACGCCGTGACGACGTCGGCGGGCAGCGGGCCTTTGGCCACGGTGGCGATGTTCGACTGCAGCTGTTCGACTTTCGACCCGCCCAGCAGCAGCGACGATGTCGCCGGCTTCGACACCAGCCAGCGTAGCGCCAGCTCGACGAGGGGGATCCCGGCGTTGCTCGCGACGCCGGTCAACGCGGTGATCGCCTCGAACAACTCGGCGTTCCAGTACCGCTCGCGGTACATCGCGGCGAGCCGGGAGTCGCCGAAACGACCTTCGTCGGGCGCCGCCTCGAACGTGTGTCGCCCGGTGAGCAGACCGCCGCCGAGCGGGTTGTAGACCATGGTGGCGAGCCCGGTGACCGAGGCGAACTCGGTGTACTCGTCCTCGATACGACGGGCGATGAGGTTGTACAGCTGCTGGGCGACAACCGGTCTGGGCGCACCGACCTCGTCGGCGACGTGGTTGAGCTCGCCGATCTGCCAGGCCGCGAAGTTGGAGACACCGAGTTCGACGATCTTGCCCTCGGCGACCAGTTCGGCGACGGTCGTCAGGGTCTCGTGCAGCGACGCCGCGCGGTCGGGCTGGTGCAGGTAGAACAGGTCGACGTGGTCGGTGTCGAGCCGACGCAGACTGGCCTCCAGGCTCGCGCGCAGACCCGCCGCCGACAGCGGGGAGTGCTCGCCCGCATCGGGATTGGGCATACCCGCCTTGGTCGCGAGGGTGACGTCGTCCCGGCGGGTGGCGAGGATGGACGCGAGCAACCGCTCGGACTCTCCCCCGGCGTAACCGTTGGCGGTGTCGATGTGTCGGATGCCTGCGTCGAGTGCGGCGTCGACCATCTTCGCCGAGGTGGCGGCGTCGGCGGTGTCGCCGAAGGTCATCGTCCCGAGGACGAGTCC
>NZ_JAEMTF010000072.1:9253-16496 GCF_016462415.1 Williamsia sp.
CCCACCTGGTCGATGAGCTCCTCGGCGCGCCGCATGCGCTCGGCCCGGCTGCCGGTGCCGCGGATCCGCAGTGGCTCGGCGACGATGTCGAGGGCGGTCAGATGTGGGTCGAGCGAGCCGTACGGATCCTGGAACACCATCTGGATCCGCGAGCGGTACGGGCGCAGCGCCCGCTCGGACAGTGTCGCGATGTCGGTGCCGTCGAACACGATCCGCCCGCCGCACGGGGTCAGCAGACGCACCAGCGCCTTGGCGATGGTCGACTTCCCGCACCCCGATTCGCCCACGATCGCGAGGGTCTTGCCCCGGTCGACCTCGAACGAGACGGAGTCGATGGCACGGAACACCCCTGCACCCGTGTGGTATTCGACGGCGAGGTCGTCGACGGTCAGCAGTGGCATGGACTTCTGGGGCGTGGACTTCTCGGGTGCGCTCATGCGGGGACTCCGGACGTCTGGGCCCGCGCGGTGGACGCGTCGGGCAGGCTCCACGGTCCCAGTTGTGGGACGGCGTCGAGCAGCTTCTTGGTGTACGGGCTCTGCGGGGTTCGGACCAGTTCGTCGGCGGGCCCGACCTCGACGAAGCGCCCCTGCTTCATCACGTGGATGCGGTCGGAGACCAGCCGCGCCACCCCGAGATCGTGCGTGATGACCAGCATCCCGATCTCGGTGCGCTCCTGCAGTTCCATGAGCAGGTCGAGGATGCTGGCCTGCACGGTGACATCGAGTGCGCTGGTGGGCTCGTCGGCCACGATCAGTACCGGTGACGACGCGAGCGCGGCGGCGATCAGCACACGCTGCAGCATGCCGCCGGAGAACTGGTGCGGGTAGCGGCCCAGCTGGCCCTCGGGATCGGGGATGCGCACCTGGTGCAGCAGTTCCACGCATCGCGCCTTCTGGGCCGCGCGTCCGCGCACGCCGCTGTGCGCGACCGCCTCGCGCAGTTGGGATCCCACCGTGTGGACCGGGCTCAACGCGGCCATCGGGTCCTGCGGGATGAGCGCGATCTGCCGTCCGCGCACCTCGTGCAGCGCGGCTTCGTCGGCCAGCAGGTCGGCGCCGCGGAAGCGGACCGATCCCGACCGGACGGCGAGATCGTCGGGCAGCAACCCGAGGATGCCCATCGCGGTCGTGGACTTGCCGGAGCCGGACTCACCGATGATCGAGACGGTCTCGCCGGCGTCGATGCAGAACGAGATCCCGTCGACGGCGCGGATGACGCCCTTGTCGGTGATCAGCTCCACCTGGAAGTCGTCCACCTGCAACAGATTTCCCATGATCACTTGTCCTTACGGCTGAAGGGGAAGCGGCGGAGCTTGGGTGCGCCGTCGCGCAGTCCGTCGCCGAGGAGGTTCACACCGACCACCAGCAGCACGATGACCATGCCGGGCAGGGTCACCAGCCACCACGACGTGGTGATGTAGTCCTGACCGTCGGAGATGATCCGACCCCAGGTCGCGAACGGCCGCTGCGGGCCGGCACCGAGGTAACTCAGTGCGCTCTCGAGCAGGACGGCCTGGGCCAGCAGCAGCAGGACCACCAGCGACACCGACTTGATGACGTTGGGGATGACGTGGCGCATGAGGGTGGCGACACTGCCCAGGCCGAGCACCTTGGCGGCGGCGACGTAGGGCTTCTCCCGTTCGACCAGTACGAGTGATCTCGTGAGGCGGGCGATCTCGGGCCACTGGGCGATCGCGATGACGAAGGTGATGACCGGGATCGACGGCCCGAACAGTGCGACCACGAGCAGCAGCATCATCAGCAGGGGCAGCGACATCTGCGCCTCGAGGAGGCGGCTGATGGCCGCGTCGACCCAGCCGCCGACGTAGCCGGCCAACGCCCCGAGGATCAATCCGATCAGGCCGGAGACCACCACGGCGAGGATGCCGATGGTCAGCGACACCTGGCCGCCGTAGAGCACACGGGCCAGCAGGTCGCGACCGAGCTGATCGGTGCCGAAGAGGTGGCCGTCGGTGAACGGGGCCAGGCGGCGGTCGCCGAGGTTGGTGACGTCGGGGTCGGGGATGGGCAGCACCCGGGCGAAGGCGACGGGGAGGATCACGAGCAGAGCGCAGATGCTGCCGATCCAGATCTTCATCCGGGAGTCGCGGCTCCGACGGGTGGCCGCCGAGCGGGCGACATCTTTCGGGGTGACCGCGCTGGGACGGGGTTCGGTGGGGCGTTCGATGACGACGCTCATTTGCTGGCTCCCTTTCCCAGGCGGACGCGCGGGTCGAGCAGTGGGTAACAGAGGTCGACGAGCAGCTGCACGCCGATCGCCAGGACTGCGGTAACCAGGACGGTCGCCTGGATCAGGGGGTAGTCGCGGGTCTCGAGCGCTCGGACGACGAGCGAACCGACTCCGGGCCAGGCGAACACGACCTCGACGACGACGACACCGTTGAGCAGAGCCGCGAACCGGGTGCCGAGCGCGGTGAGGACCGGGATGGCGGAGTTGCGCATCGCGTAGCGCCAGGTCAGACGGCGGTCGGTCAGGCCGCGAGCCCGCGCAACAGTCATGTACGGCGACGCGAAGGAGTTGACCATCTCGCGCCGGACCATCCGGGAGATCAACGCGATCTGCAGCACCGCGACGGTGACCGCGGGCAGGACCAGGCCGGACCAGGAGGTGAAGCCGGCGGCCGGGAAGATCGGGAACACGACGGCGAAGAACGTCAGCAGCATCAGCCCGGTCCAGAAGTCCGGCATGGACTGACCGGCGATGGTCACCACGTTGGCGCCCAGCTCGCGGCGGCTGTCGGCGTGGCGCGCCATCCAGACACCGAGCGGCACGGCGACGACGACGGTCAGCAGGATCGCGGCGACGGCCAGGGTGATCGTGTACGGCAGGCGATCGAGGACGACGTCGAGTGCCGGCGCCTGGAACGAGTAGGAGGTGCCGAAGTCGAGCCGGACGACGTCCTTGAGGTAGATGAGGTACTGGGTGAACACCGAGTCGTCGAGGCCCATGCTGGTTCGGATCCGCGCCAGCTCGTCCGACGACGCGAGCGGACCGGCCACCGAGTAGGCCGGGTCGCCGGGCGCCATGCGGATCAGCACGAAGACGGTGGTGATGGTGAGCCAGATGGTCAGGACACTCTGCGCCAGACGCTTGATGACGTAGCGCAGGGTGGCCGAGCGGATCACCGACTCGACACCGAAACCGCCGCGACCGGGCGCCTTCTCCGGTGACGGTGGTGGCAACTGCACCGCGATGGAGTCCGTCGACGCGCTCATCGATGCACCGCCTGTGAACTCTCGTTGCTTTCCATGGATCCACCTTCTGCCAGAGCTGGGCGACGTCGTTGTCTGCGCTCACCCACGCGTGCCCGTCGCGGGTGATCGGTGTTACTCAGCTCACAATGGCATTGCTGCGCGAATTACGCAATACCCGGATCGCTATTGCGCATATCGAGCAGTCTGCCGTACTGTCCAGATGTGCTCGCCGTCACATCCGCGACGGGCGCATGCGTCGCACCGACGACGCGACCACGCCTGAGAACGATTGTCCGCGAGAGGTCGACGATGACCAGTTCCGATGTACAGCAGTCCCATTCGAGGACAACCATGTCGCGACGGACCCTGCTGCGCTCCGGTCTCGCCCTCGGCGCCACCGGTCTGGCGATCGGGTCGATCGGCGCGTGCGCGACGCCCACCGGCACGCCCGGTCCGCGCACCGTGAGCCTGGCGCTCAATCGCTCGCTGGTCAGCCTGGACAACAAACTCAACCAGTTCGACGCCGCGCTGACCGTGCAGCGCGGGGTGCGTCAGTCGCTCATCACGCTCGACAAGGACCTCAAGCCGCAGCTCGTGCTGGCCGACCGGTTCGAGCTCGTCGCCCCGACGCAGTGGCTCGTCCACCTGCGCCCCGGCACGCACTATTCGGACGGCTCACCCGTCGAGATCGCCGACGTCGCCACCGCACTGAAGATGTACAGCGAGGTCGACGGCTCCTTCGTCGGCGGGTTCTTCCCCGAGTGGCCCACGGTGGAGCAGGTCGACGGCTCGACGTTCCTGCTCAACACCAACCGCCCGGTCCCGGTCCTGGACTACCTGATGACGAACATCCTGATCACCCCGGCGCGGGCCAACAAGCCCGAGGAACTGCAGAGCGGTCTCGGCTCCGGGCCGTATGTGGTGACGTCGTCGGATCGCGGGACCGGCAACTACACGCTCGAGCGCAACCCGAAGTACTGGGGCACGCCCGCCCAGATCGAGTCGGTGCAGGTGCGTTTCGTACCCGACGAGTCCAACCGGGTGGTGTCGTTGCGCAGTGGCGAGGTCGACGTGATCGACTCGATCAGCCCCGACGCCGCCGACCAGTTGGCCGGCCTCAAGGGGGTGTCGATCGATCGCGCCGACGGCGTGCGCCTCAACCAGCTGTTCTACAACTTCCGCAAGCCGCGCAACCACCCGCTGGCCGACGCCCGTGTGCGCAAGGCACTGACCTACGCCATCAACGGTCCGGCGTTGATCAACCAGGTGATGCAGGGTGCGGCCACCGAGGCCACCGGCGTCATCCCCATGACGCTCGACGGCGCGATCGAGACCGGCCGCTACGTCTACGACCCGGCACGCGCCCGTTCCGAGCTCGCCGCACTCGGCGTCCGCGACCTCACGCTCAAGTTCATCTGGGAGACCGGCGAATTCGTCGCCGACACCGACATCATGGAGTCGGTGGTGCAGATGCTGGCGGCGGCCGGGGTGCGTGCGACGCTGCAGCAGTTCGAACCCGGTGGCGACATCATGACCTGGCGCCAGGGCAAGGGCGGCGACTGGGACGTCCTGGGCAACGGCTTCCCCGGCCCCACCGGACTCGGCATCACGATCATGCAGGGCATGTTCGCCGGCACCGCGGCCAAGGAGCGCACGCGGGACACCTACCAGGGCTACGTGTTCCCCGAGATCACCGACACCATCACCCAGGCGTCGGAGGCCGTCGACCCGGCCCGTCGCTCGGAACTGCTGGCGACCGCCCAGAAGCAGGTCTGGGACACCTCGCCGTTCCTGTGGTCGTTCGTGCCGAAAGTCGTTCTGGCACGCCGATCCCGCATCGACGACATCGGACTGCGGCCCACGAACTCCTACGACCTGTCCGCCGCGGCGCTGCGCGCGTGACCCCGCCGACCCCATCGGAGACCACCATGACGCAAACCACCACCACCGACACCGCCCCGGTCGACGCCGGCGTCTCCGACGGGGTGCTGCGCGAGGTCGACGCGGATGGCCGCATCGACGCGCTGCTCCCGGCGCCGGCCATCCAGAACCACGCGGCCAACCTGTGCGTTCTACCCGACAGCTCGATGGCGTGCGTGTGGTTCGCCGGAACGCAGGAGGGCGTCCCCGACATCAGCGTCTGGTTCTCCCGACTCGATCCCGGCTCGTCGCAGTGGTCGGATCCGATCGCGCTGTCCGACGATCCGCACCGGTCCGAGCAGAACCCGGTCCTACACGTCGTCGACGAGAACGAGGTCTGGTTGCTGTGGACCTCGCAACGCGCGGGCGACCAGGACACCGCCCGCGTGTGCCGACGCATCTCGACGGATGGCGGACGGACCTGGGCCGAGCCGACCGTGCTCATCCCAGAGACCGAGGCCGGCGGGGTGTTCGTGCGCCAACCCCCGGTTCGACTGCCGTCGAACCGGTTGCTGCTGCCGATCTTTCACTGTGTGCGGCTCGACGGGCGGCGGTGGGTGGGCGACCGCGACTACAGCTCGGTCCTCGTCTCCGACGACAACGGCGACTCCTGGCGCGAGGTGACGGTGCCGGACAGCATCGGCTGCGTCCACATGAACATCGGACGGCTCTCGAGCGGGCGGTTGGTCGCGATCTACCGCAGTCGCTGGGCCGACCACGTGTACCGGTCGGTCTCCGACGACGACGGCGAGACGTGGACCGCGCCGGAGCCGATCGATGTGCCCAACAACAACTCGTCGATCCAGTTCGTCGTCCTCGACGACGACCGGCTCGCGATGGTGTTCAACGAGGCCAGCGCACTCGACGCCACCGCCCGACGCGTTTCCCTCTACGACGAGATCGATCCCGACGGCGGTCTGACCGACCCCGCGGTCGCGGCCGAAGCGGCCACCCCACTCGACGACGGCGATGCCCGCTCGGCGTTCTGGGGCGCGCCGCGCGCACCGATGACCGTGGCGATCTCCGACGACGAGGGCATCACCTGGCCGCACCGACGCGACATCGAGACCGGTGACGGCTACTGCCTGAGCAACAACTCCCGCGACGGTCTCAACCGGGAGTTCTCCTACCCGAGCATCGTTGCGGTCGACGACACCCTGCACACCGCCTTCACCCGCTACCGGCAGGCGATCGAGTACGTGCGGCTACCCATCGACTGGGTGAGCGGAGCGCAGACGTGACGTCGGCGACGCTGCCCGGGCACGCGATCGTCACCGGGGCCAGTTCGGGGATCGGCGCGTCGATCGTGGCGTTGCTGACCAAGTCCGGGTGGTCGGTGACCGGGTTGTCCCGACGCCGACCCGAGTTCACCGACGAGCGATTCACCTGGCAGGAATGCGATCTCGCCGACCTCGACGAGCTGGCGCGGATCGCGGTGGAATCGCCGGCCGCGGACGCAGTGGTGCATGCGGCCGGGCTGCAGTTCTCCGCGCCGGTCGGTCAGCTGAATCATGCGGACGGCGATCTGATGTGGCGGATCCACGTCGCTGCCGCGCAGGTTCTCGTCGACGCGGCCGTCGATCGGATGGGTGACGGCGGACGCATCGTGCTGCTGGGATCGCGCACCATGACCGGCGTCGCGGGCAAGAGTCAGTACGCGGCGACCAAAGCAGCGCTCGTCGGCTTCGCGCGATCGTGCGCCGCGGAGGTCGTGGGCCGCGGGATCACCGTCAATGTGGTCGCTCCCGGGCCGACCGCGACTCCTATGCTCAGCGATCCCGCGCGCAGCGCCACCCCGCCCCGCACCCCACCGATGGGCCATTTCATCGACCCGGCCGAGGTCGCGGCGACGGTGGAGTTCCTGCTCAGTCCCGCCGCGCGCAGCATCACCGGGCAGACCCTGGTGCAGTGCGCGGGCACATCGCTGGGTTGATGCGCGGTTCGCGCAATATTGATATGGTAAATGCACGTTTCGCGCAACAGGAGGTGACGATGACCGAGCACCCGATCTCCGGACCCGCGCCCGTCATCATCGCCGACGACCTCACCGGCGCGGCGGAGACCGCCGCGGTCTTCCTCGGCCGCAGCGGCGGCGTCGAACTCCA
>NZ_JAEMTF010000072.1:16596-20735 GCF_016462415.1 Williamsia sp.
GCGCGGCGGAGACCGCCGCGGTCTTCCTCGGCCGCAGCGGCGGCGTCGAACTCCACCTCGGTGACCACACCCTGCGCACCTCCGCCGCCCACCGACTGCCCACGCAGGTGATCGACCTCGGCACCCGCACCTGCGACGAACACACCGCGGTCAGCGCCCTCACCCATGCGGTGTCGATGGTCCCCGCGGGAACTCCGGTCGTGAAGAAGATCGACTCGCTCCTGCGCGGACATGTGGCGTCCGAGATCTGTTCTCTCGCAGAAAGGCATCCGGTGATCGTGGCCGCGGGACTGCCCGCTGCACGACGCATCGTGCGCGGTGGGGTCGTCCACGTCGACGACACCCCGTTGCACGAGACCTCCCTGTGGGCCGCGGAGTCGACCCCCGCACCGACATCGATCGCCGGGATGCTGGCGGCGATCGCGCGCACGGTGATCGGACGCGGCCCGCATCGCGCCGGGCAGATCCAGGACGCATGCCGAGGCGGCGTGGTGGCAATCTGCGACGTTGCCGACGACACCGACCTCGACACCATCGTCGCGATCGCGTCGGGGATCCCCGACGTACGCCTGGTGGGAACCTCCGCGCTCGCGGCGGCCGTCGCACGGACCATGCCGTACGACGTCACGCCGCCGTCTCCGCGGCCTGCGTCGTTGCCGGTGCTCGCCGTCGTCGGGACAGCCGACGAGATCAGGTCTGCGCAGATCGCGGCACTCGAGGCCGCGGGAGTCCCGCAGGTGCCGGTGCACGTCGACCATCTCCTCGCCGACACCGTCGACCTCGACGCCCTGGTCCGCGCACTGAGAACCGGCGCCGCGGTCGTCACGATCGACGGCGATCTGACGCCGGGCACCACATCGGGAGTGGCGCGAGCGCTGGCCGCCACCGTCGCGGCCCTGGACGTGCGTTGCCGAGCCCACCTGGTGCTCACCGGCGGCGAGACCGCGCGAGCCGTCATCGACGCGCTCGGCATCGAGTCCCTGCGACCGATCGGCGAGGTGGAGCGGGGCGCCGTCGTCTCGATCACCCCCGACAACCGCCTGATCGCCACCAAGCCCGGTTCGTTCGGCGACACCGACACGCTGCGGCGCATCGTCGACCATCTCCGTGCGCTCGGCGGAACCCACCTTCAGACATCCGACAGTTCTCTCGACAGTGAGGTTGTGCCATGACATCGATCGACGCCGTGACCGCAGTACCCGCGACGTCCGCGGTCCCCATCGTGGCCCTCACGATGGGTGACGGGGCCGGGATCGGACCCGAGGTGATCGTCCCGGCCGTGCTCGACGCGCGCACCCTGTCGTGGTGCCTGCCCGTCGTCATCGGCGACGCGAAGCGATTGCGTCTCGCGGCCGAGGTACTCGGCCTCACCCCGGACATCGTGACGATCTCGACTGTGGCGGAGGCGGAGTCGACACCGGGGCGGATCAACGTCATCGACCTCGACCTGCTTCCCGACGACCTGAAGTGGGGCGAACTCTCCGCCGTCGCCGGACACGCCGCCTACGAATACATCCGCGTGGCAAGCGAACTGGCCGTGGCCGGTGAGGTGCAGGCGATCTGCACCGCACCGCTGAACAAGGAGGCGTTGCACGCCGCGGGTCACATCTTCCCCGGACACACCGAACTGCTGGCGCACCTGACCGGCACCGAGGAGGTGTCGATGATGCTCTCGACACCGAAGCTCAAGGTCATCCACGTGACCACCCACATCGGTCTGCTCGACGCTGTCGCCCGGATCGAACCGGGCCTTGTCGAACGCACGATCCGCCGCGGACACGACGCCCTGCGCCGCTCGGGTGTGGCCGACCCGATCATCGGCGTGTGCGGCATCAACCCGCACGCCGGGGAGAACGGCCTGTTCGGATACGGCGAGGAGGACCTCAAGATCGTCCCCGCGGTGGAGAAGCTGCAGGCCGACGGGATCGACGCACGCGGGCCGCTGCCCGCCGACACGGCGTTCTTCCTCGCCGGCCGCGGTGACTACGACCTCATCGTGGCGATGTACCACGATCAGGGCCACGGACCGGTGAAGGTGCTCGGCATCGAGGCCGGCGTCAACATCACCGTCGGACTGCCGGTCATCCGCACGTCGGTCGACCACGGCACCGCCTTCGACATCGCCGGGACCGGCATCGCAGAGCCGGGGTCGATGGTCGAGGCTCTCCGACAGGCCGCTGAACTGGCAACCAGCACAGTGGCTTTGAAGTAGGGTTCTGGTTCATGGCCCTGCGCGAGTCCGAATCACGACGTGCGGAGATCGTCCGTCAGGCCCGATCGACCGGTCTGGCGGGCGTGGAGGACCTCGCCGTGCAGTTCGGTGTGACCCCCTCGACCATCCGCCGAGACCTCGGCCACCTCACCTCCCGTGGCCTCATCGCGCGCACCTACGGCGGCGCGATCGCCATCGACACCACCCACGAGTCGTCGCTGCGGCAACGCTCCGTCGAGGGTTTCGACGCCAAACGCGCCATCGCCGCCTGGGCCGCCCAACAGGTGAAACCGGGCGAGACTGTCCTCGTCGACGCCGGTACCACCGTCGGAGCGATGGGTGTCCACCTCCGCGACTGCCGGGACGTGACCGTGGTGGCCGCGGGCCTCACGATCTTGGAGGCGCTCGTCGAGAGCCCGGAGATCCGTATCGAATGCCTGGGCGGAACCCTGCGCCCACTCACCCAGGGGTTCGTCGGGCCGCTCGCGGAGGCGACGCTGTCCCGGCTCACCGTCGACCGCGCATTCCTCGGCGCCGACGCGGTCGACGCCGAGTACGGCATCTGCGAGGCCGAACTCGTCCAGACCCGGCTCAAAGAAGCGATGATGGAACGTGCCGACAACGTCTACGTCCTCGCGCATGCCGCCAAGCTCGGTAAGCGCCCCTTCCACGCCTGGGCGCCACTGCCCCCGGGGACGACACTGGTCACCGACGCCTCGGCGACAGCCGACCTCACCGACCCGTTCGAGGCGGCCGGTGTCACCGTTGTGAAGGTCCCCCACCGCGAGCCCGCCGCAGATCGCAACGGCGCGTCCGCAACCTCGGGCGGACGTTAGCTGTCGTCTGGCCAGCGATCGGCGATGTTGTCCCAATGCGCCGCGATGGTGTCGGTGTCGACACCCCGGGCGGCGAGGAATCCGGCGTGGAGACGCCGGGCGTGCGGGCGTGTATCGGGGCGGATGACCTTCATGGCGAACTCGACGGCGGTCAGCGCCTCGACGATGTGTGCTGGTGTCGTCGTCATCGGGACCGTTCCGTAGACCCTGCCCACGTGCGGGGCACGTCGGCGAAAGCGGTGCCTGGCGTTACCTGCGTGAGCGGTAGCCGACGTCGATGTAGGTCCGATCCGGGATCCCTGTCACGGTTGTGTAGAACGTCGCGCCGGGGGTGACCGCGGCTTTGCCGGAGTACTCATCGACCAAGGTCCCCAACGACTTTCCGGTGCGCTCGCCGCGAAAGTTTGGCAGCGCGGCATCGAGCGCCGGTTTGAGATTCGCGTCGTGGATAGCCCGGGCCTCGGACTGAGTTGCGGTGATCTTTGCCCCACCGGGAGCCGGCGCGATCGTGAAAGCGGAGGCCACGGGAGCGGTCAGCGCAGCCCCTGCACCCACCAGAACACACGCACCTGCGGTGACGGCGATACGACGTGAGAACGACATGAGGAACATCCAATCTTTGATTAAACAAAGGCGATTCGTCGTTGCCGAGTCGGAAGCGACGACCCCACACCGCGATTCGGGTGCGTGTCCCGAAACGCTCACACAATCCTGGCGGCGCCACAACCGCCCTAAGCTGAAAATGGCGTATTTCACACCGCTCTGACCTGCGGCAATGGTCACAATTTGGTCACCGATCGTGCACTTGACCCCCGTCGCCAAATCCGGCGCTGCTCATCGGCAGGGCCGTTAGCTGCGGAAACAGCCTGACGGTGATCCACCTCACCGGTTGATACTGTCCCGCACTCGACTCAGGACCGATTGTGTGTGAAACGACGGTGTGTCACTGTTTCTCCTGACAACGCCGCTCAGGCGTACAGGCCGACCCCGGAGCGGACGTTGTTGCACAGCCGATCCGGCGATACCACCCAGCTCCCAAGGAGAATTTCTGATGTTGCCTCGCCTGAAATCTGCCGCCAGGTCCGTGATCA
>NZ_JAEMTF010000072.1:20835-22013 GCF_016462415.1 Williamsia sp.
CAAGGAGAATTTCTGATGTTGCCTCGCCTGAAATCTGCCGCCAGGTCCGTGATCACCGTCGCTGTGACCGCTGGTGTTGCAGTTGCGGTCGCCGCCGGCACTGCCGGATCGGCCTCTGCGGCGCAGTACGTCTCAACCCCTACCGGGGGCGTCATCTGGCTCACCCACGCCGAGACCGTTGCAGCCGCCCGTAGCGGTCTGGCCACCTACATCAGCACCACGCCCGGCGTCGCGGAGCACGTCGGTGTCTACATGCGACCTGATTCGCGGTATCGCCAGGCTCCGCATCGGATCCCAGGCAAGCCTGGGTTGTTCGTCACCGTCCGTACTCAGAATCTCGTTGCCGAGACCGCCGCCCACCCCACGGGGCGCATCGGCATTCTCATCAACACCCGTAACCCGAATGTGCCGGTCACAGTGGCCCAGTACTGGAGCCACTGACCGTCTCTGCAGCTGTAAGGACACGTCGATGACCGCACCCACAGCCTCATCACCACACCGGAACCCGCTCGACGACACCCCTACCGAGCAGCTCACCGCCACCGATATGCCCCGGGTCGGCAACGACTCGCACAGCGGTGATGGTTGGGGGGTGTGGCCGGTGCTGTGGCGGTGGGTCAGCTTCGTCATCGGCTGTGTCGTGCTGGTGGCGTGTGCGTGGGCGTTGGGAAGCAAAGTCCCGCAGTGGACCCGCGAGCACGGCACCATGCTGGTGTTCCCGTGCTTCTTTCTCGTCATGTCGATCGCCGGACGTTGGTTCTGGATGGGTATCGACGCCGCCCTGAACCGCGTCATCGGCGGGCGCGAATGACCCACCTGGCCACGCCCGAACACCCCAGCACCGATCGACCTGGCTCGAGCGCGGGATACACCGTCCGCATGATGGCGGCGGTCTTGGCCGCCATCACCACCGCCCTCGCACTGGCGTGGTTCATCATTGCCGCCACTCCCGCGCCCGCCCACGCTGATGCCCTGTGTGATGCGATGCGGGCCCGTTTCGGTCCCGGCTACCCGTGTATCTCGTTGCCCACCAAAACCTTCACCCCTACCGCACCAGCAGCACCCACCACCACCAATCCGGGCGGGCAGTCCAGTGGCGGCCCGCAAATCGGCATCGACGCCGGCCCCGGACCCGGAACGGGCAACGGAACACCCATCGTCCCCATCAACCCCACCAC
>NZ_JAEMTF010000240.1 GCF_016462415.1 Williamsia sp.
CCGATGGCGGCCGAGGTCCCGGTGGCCGACGAGGTCGCCTGGCAATCGGTCCGGATGCTGCTCTGACCGGGTGTGGCCGGGCAGACATCGGGTGCCGCCGACGCCGGCGCCGCGGCGAAGGCAGTGCCTCCGGCGGCGAGCAGGGTGAAGGTCGCGATGCCCGCGGCCCGTCGCGCGGAACTGATGGTGAATGACATGTGAGGTCCTCCCGAGAACTCCGTGCACCGCCCCGACGACGATGTCTGAATCCGACGATGCAACGGAGACGTCGAGCGTCAGCGCCCGCACGGTCACCGCTTGATAACGAAAAGTCACGGGGCGGTAACGGCTGACGGCTGGGGCTCGCTGGTCCGAGAAGACCGATATGCGGTGTTACCGTGAGACGCGGTTGAGTAGCAGCCCGATTCCGGGCACCTGAGTCGATGTACGTCGACGTCGCGACAGGTCCGACGTAAGGGCACTCACATGACCGATCGGTCCACCGACGACGCGACCCCACGGTCCGACGACGACAGCGAGTCGGGGGCCGACCAGCGGACGCCGCTCATCGCTCCACCGCGACTACGTACCGAAGACGACCGCGGGGCAACGAGACTCGAGTTGTTCTTCGACCTCGCCTACGTGCTGGTCATCCATCAGTTGGCCCTGGCGTTGAAGGCCGATCTGGGCTGGCACGGCGTCGCCGTGTTCACCGGCCTCTTCGTGGTGACGTGGTGGTCCTGGGTGACCACCACCCTGTACGCGAACCGCTTCGACACCAACGACGTCATCTATCGGGTACTCAAGCTGGCCGCGACGTTCGCCGTCGCGGTGATGGCCGCAGCCGCGGCCACCGCGGTCGGTGGCGACGGGACCGTCGCGTTCGGGGTGGGCTACATCGCGACGCGCGTCATCCTCGTCGTCCTCTACCTGCGCGCCTGGCGCCACATCACCGACGTGCGGGCCACCATCGACCTCTACCTCGGCGCCACCGCGATCAGCGCGTTGATCTGGTCGGTCTCGTTGTTCACCCCGTCGCCCATCACCTACGTCCTGTGGGGTGTGGGCATCGCGGTCGAGGCGGGTGCGCCGTTCGCCGCGACCCGGTGGGGACCGGACGTGCCGCTGCACCTCACGCATCTGCCGGAGCGATTCGGGTTGCTGGTCATCCTCGTGCTCGGCGAGGCCATCTCGGCCATCGTGCTCGGCATGAACGAGACCGAGTGGGCGTGGTCGTCGCTGGCGGTGGCGGCGCTGGGCTTCACCATCGCGGCGGCGGTGTGGTGGATGTACTTCGACATCGGCGGCGCCGAGGCCAAGACCGAGATCCAGGACGACGACAGCGCTGTCGACAGCGGCCGCGCGGACGGCTACATCTACGGTCACCTGCCGCTCACGCTCGGGGCCGCGCTGCTGGGCATCGGCATCGGGCAGTACGTCCTGCACCCCGTGGGGGAGCTGACCGACGCCGGTCGGTGGGTGCTCTGTGCGGGAGTGGCCCTGTTCATCGTCGGGGTGTGCGCCATCCTCGGCTGGTCGTCCGGCCACTGGAAGACCGTGTTCCCGTGGCCGGCGCTGGCGATCCCGGTGGTC
>NZ_JAEMTF010000073.1 GCF_016462415.1 Williamsia sp.
GGGTGGGGGTCTCGACCTCGATGAAGTCGTGGTCGGCGAGCACCGAGCGCGCGGCGGCGTTCGCCTTCGACCGCAGGCGCAGGGCGTTCCCCGGACCCTCGCGCCGCAGATCGAGGTAGCGGTAGCGCAGGCGCGCCTCCTCGCCGGGCTTCTCGTCCAGCTGGAAGGGCAGCGGCGCGGACTCGTTGAGCACCACCAGTTCCCCGGCGTTGAGCTCGACCGAACCCGACTCCAGGTTCGGGTTCTCGCTGCCCTCGGGGCGTGCCTCGATGGTGCCGGTCACCTGGACGCAGTACTCGGCCCGCAGTCGGTGGGCCGCCTGCGCGACCTGCTCGTCGCGGAAGACCACCTGCAGCAGACCCGAACTGTCGCGCAGGTCGATGAAGATCACCCCGCCGTGATCACGGCGACGCGCCACCCAGCCGACGACGGTGACGGTGTCACCGGCGTTGTCGGCTCGCAGTGATCCGGCGAAATGGGTGCGCAGCACGGGAGTCCTTCCGATGGCGTCGCCGTGGCGATCGCCGATGTGAATGCAGGGGTCTTGGGTACGGGACGAGGGTCATCCTACGTAGCATGAGGAACCCATCACGAATGCGTTGTCGTCGAACAGGAGAGTCATGACGTTCCAGGGCAACGGACCGTTGGACACCAGCGGTGTCTCCGGGGGCGGCGGAGGTGGCCGCGGGCGCATGGCGCTCGGCGGTGGCGCGGGTCTCGTGGTCGCGATCGTCGCGATCCTGTTCGGGGTCAACCCCGGTGACATCCTCGGTGGCGACGGCGGTACGTCGGGGTCGAACGCCGGTGCGCCCAACAGCGCGATCCAGTCGGAGATCGACAGCTGCACCATCGCCAAGGCCAACACCGACACCGTCTGTCGCATCGTCGCGACCACGAACAGCCTCGACCGGGTCTGGCCCACGCTGATGCCGGACTACACCAAGCCGAAGACCGTGATCTTCGCCGACGCCGTCGACACCGGCGGGTGCGGCTCGGCGACATCGGCGGTCGGCCCGTTCTACTGCCCGGGCGACCAGACGGCCTATTTCGACCCCACCTTTTTCACCACCCTCGCCGACCAGCTCGGTGGCAGCGACGCACCGCTGGCGCAGGAGTACGTGGTGGCCCACGAGTTCGGCCACCACGTGCAGAACCTGATGGGCACCATGGACAAGGCGCAGAAGCTCGGATCGCGCGGCGCCACATCGGGTTCGGTTCGCCTCGAACTGCAGGCGGACTGCTACGCCGGAGTCTGGGCCGAGCACGCCGACAAGGGACCCGACGCGATGCTCGAACCGCTGACGCAACAGCAGATCGGCGACGTGATCACCACCGCGAAGGCGATCGGTGACGACACCCTGTCGGGCAAGAACGATTCCGAGGGGTGGACGCACGGGTCGGCGGCGCAGCGGACGCGGTGGTTCACCACCGGCTACCGGTCCGGCGATCCCGCGAGCTGCGACACCTTCTCCACCAACCGCCTCTGACCCGTCGACTGGGCGGTTGCGGACGCCGAGTGGGCGGTTGCGGACGTCGACCGGTCGGCTGGTCGACGGCAGATCTGATTGCATGGACGTCATGACCGGTCCCGACTCCCCGCGCACACCCACCGCCATCGACGCGATCGCCGACGATTTCCTCACCCGGGCGTGTGTCGCCGATCCGGTGTTCTCGACGCTGACCGGGGTGAGCGGCAACGACCACGCGCTGACCGACTACTCCCCCGGCGCCGTCGACGACCGCGCCGCGCTCACCCGGGACACGCTGCGCGCCTTGATCGCCGCCACCCCGACCGACGACGTCGACCGTGTGACCGTGGCGACGATGACCGATCAGCTCGGTCGCGGGCTGGCCGTGGACGAGGCCGGCCTACGGACCGGTGAGGTCAACGTGATCGAGTCGCCGCTGCAGGCGATCCGGGATGTGTTCGATCTCATGCCCGTCGACACCGATGAGGATCGATCGACGATGCTCACCCGCATCCGCGCCGTCGGGGAGAGCGTGGAATCGATCATCGAGGGCTTGCGGCACCGGATCGCCACCGGGCCGCAGCCGGCGCGCCGGCAGGTCGAACTGGTGGCCGGTCAGGCGGCACATGCGGCGGACGCGTTGCTGAGCAACATCGACCGCGCCCTCGACACCGACTCCACGTACTCGACCGATTTCGCCGCCGCCCACAGCCGTGCGGGCGCCGCCTTCGACCGACTGCGCACGGTGCTCACCGACGAGGTGCTGCCGACCGCGACCGAGGCCGACGGGGTGGGACGCGATCGCTACCGGCTGCATTCGGCGGAGTTCGTCGGCACCGACATCGACCCCGACGAGGCCTACCTGTGGGGTCTCGAGCACCTCGAATCGATTGTGGCCGAACAGACCACGCTCGCCGAGCAGATCGCACCGGGAGCGGGTGTGGCCGGCGCGTTGGCCGCGCTCGACGACGATCCCCGCTACCAGATGACCGACCGGGACACGTTCGTCGCCTGGATGCAGGAACTCTCCGACCGTGCGACGTCCGGTCTCGCGGATACCCACTTCGACATCCCCGCCGCCCTGACCAGCATCGAGTGCAGGCTCGCCCCCTCGGCGACAGGCATCATCTACTACACGATGCCCAGTGAGGACCTGAGCCGACCCGGCCGCATGTGGTGGTCGGTGCCGCCCGAGCAGACGGTCTTCCACACCTGGCAGGAGACCACCACGGTCTTCCACGAGGGCGTGCCCGGACACCATCTGCAGCTGGGCCAGGCCATGACCAGCCCCGAACTGAACCGGTGGCGCAAACTCGCTTCCTTCACGTCCGGCCACGGCGAGGGCTGGGCGCTCTACGCCGAGCGGCTGATGTCCGAACTCGGTTGGCTCGACGACATCGGTGACCGGATGGGAATGCTGGATTCGCAACGCCTCCGGGCCGCACGCGTCGTCGTCGACATCGGCGTGCACTGCGGGCTGCGCGCCCCCGACTCCGTCGGCGGCGGGATCTGGGATGCGGACAAGGCGTGGACGTTCCTGTGCGACGCGGTCGCGATGGACAGGTCGGTGCTGCGCTTCGAGCTCAACCGATACCTCGGATGGCCCGGGCAGGCGCCGTCCTACGCACTCGGACAACGCGTCTGGGAACAGGCGCGCGCGGAGTTCCTCCGCACCCACCCGGACGCCGATCTCAAGGACTTCCACTCCCGGGCGTTGCGCCTCGGCGGCGTCAGCCTCGACGTCCTGCGCGCGGAGCTGATCGGCCGGACGTGAGCGCTACCCGCGCAGGGTGGCCGTGACGTCGGCGACGACCGCATCGAGGGCGACGGTGCGTTGCGTGCCGTCGGTCAGGTCCTTGACCTCGATCTGACCGGCGTCGAGCTCCCGGTCGCCGAGCACCAGGGCGAATCGTGCCCCGGACCGGTCGGCGCCCTTCATGGCGCCCTTGAGTCCCCGTCCGCCGTAGGCGAGGTCGGTGCTGACGCCCTGTGCGCGCAGCTCACCGGCGAGGACCACGAGCCGGTCGAGGGCCGCGGCGCCCATCGGCACCCCGTACACCTGAGCGCGGGCCGCCCCGAGATCGGCGACCTGCTCGGCCTCGAGCGCGAGCACCGTGCGGTCCACGCCGAGTCCGAAACCGATGCCGGACAGCTCCTGTTTGCCGCCGAGCTGGCTCATCAGTCCGTCGTAGCGACCGCCTCCGCCGATACCCGACTGCGCCCCGAGTCCGTCGTGGACGAACTCGAACGTGGTCTTCGTGTAGTAGTCGAGTCCGCGGACGAGACGGGGGTTGACCTCGTAGCCGACACCGAGCCGGTCGAGGTGCCCACGGACCGACTCGAAGTTCTCGCGGACCGAGTCCGACAGGTAGTCGATCATCAGCGGCGCGTCGGCGGTGGCGGCCTTGATCTCCGGCCGTTTGTCGTCGAGGACGCGCAGCGGGTTGATCTCGGCCCGCCGACGGGTCTCGTCGTCGAGGTCGAGACCGAACAGGAACGCCTGCAGCGCCTCGCGGTAGGCGGGGCGACAGGTGTCGTCGCCCAGGGTGGTGATCTCGAGGCGGTAGCCGGTGAGACCGCACCGGCGGAAGCCCTCGTCGGCGATGGCGATGACCTCGGCGTCGAGTGCAGGGTCGTCGACGCCGATGGCCTCGACACCGACCTGCTGGAGCTGGCGGTACCGACCGGTCTGCGGCTTCTCGTACCGGAAGAACGGGCCCGCGTAGCTCAGCTTGACCGGCAGCGCGCCCCGATCGAGGCCGTGCTGCAGCACCGCGCGCATGACCCCGGCGGTCCCCTCGGGTCGCAGGGTGACCGAGCGGTCACCGCGGTCGGCGAAGGTGTACATCTCCTTGGAGACGACGTCGGTCGACTCCCCGACCCCCCGCGCGAAGAGCGCGGTGTCCTCGAAGACCGGCAGCTCGATGTGGGCGTAGCCGGCGAGCCGCGCGGCCCGCGTCAGTTCATCCCGGACGGCGACGAATCGTGACGACGCCGGTGGGATGTAGTCGGGAATCCCTCGCGGCGCCTGGAATTGCGCAGTCACAGTCCGTGACGTCCTTTCGTGGGTGAGGTGGCCGCGGCGTCGGACACCCCGGGGAGTCCGACCAGGAACGGGTTCGTCGCCCGTTCCTGGCCCACCGTGGTCTGCGCGCCGTGGCCGGGCAGGACCTGGGTGTCGTCGGGGCGACGCAACAGCGTGGTGGCGATGCTGGTCAGCAGTTGCTCGTGGTCCCCACCGGGCAGGTCGGTCCGCCCGATCGACCCGGCGAACAGCACATCGCCGGAGAAGCACACGGGCACCGTCCGGTCGTCGATGGCGACGTCCACGGTCAACAGGACCGATCCACGGGAGTGCCCGGGGGCTGCGGCCACGTCGAAGCCGATGCCGGCGAGTTCGATGTCCTCGCCGTCGACGAAGTCGATCACCTTCTCCGGCTCCCGGAACACCATTCCACCGATGACCGATCCGAGGGCCGGACCGATCCCGGAGGCGGGATCGGCGAGCATCGGACGATCCTCGGGGTGGATGTAGGCCGGGATGGAGAACTCATCACACAGGTCCGCGGCATCCCAGGTGTGGTCGAGATGACCGTGGGTCAGCAGAACGGCCACCGGCGTCAGCGAGTGCTCGGAGAGGATCGAGCGCACCTGGGCGGCCGAATCCTGTCCGGGATCGATGATGACGGCTTCGGAGCCCGGCTGTTCGGCGACCACATAGCAGTTGGTCGCGAACATGCCGGCGGCGAAACCGGTGATCAGCATCGAGTGCTCCTTCGGGTTGGTCGGGCTACATCATCGCAAACATTCGCGCCGGTGCCGTCGGGGCGACCCGCCGGTGCCCCCTGAGGACGTTCACAGGGTGTGCTGGCACACTTTCACCGGCAGTGGTGCCACCGGCGCCTCATCTACGAGTTCGACGATCGGAATGCACCATGCGTTCCACATCTGTCGATGGAGGGATCGCGGCTTGCCCAGCAACGAGCAACCCAGCAACGACCAGCCCACGAACGAGCAGCGGCGTCAGGATGCGAAACGCAAGCTCGAGCAGCGCCTGGAGACCCAGCAGGCCGCGGCGCGCAAACGCAAGATCATCATCGTGTCGTCATCGGTCATCGTGGTGTTGGTCGTCGCCGCGGCCGTGACCACCCTGGTCGTCAACAAGGTGCTCGACGACCGCGAGAAGGCTCGCTACACAGCCTGCGCGTACACGCCGACGCCCGCGGACGCGGACCCGTTCGCCCAGCTGCCCCCGGTCCCCGGGAATCTCCCCCCGGCCCAGCAGGCGCTGGGCAAGCAGTACGTCGACAATCTCGCCGCAGGCAAGTCCAAGCAGCGCAAGGCGCAGATCCCCGCCGACCGCGAGCTGAAGAAGGGCGAGCTGACCGCACAGTTCACGACCAGTCAGGGCCCGATCACCATGACCCTCGACCGGTCCTCGGCCCCGTGCAACGTGGCCGCGGTGACCTCGTTGATCAAGCAGAAGTACTACGACAACACCACGTGTCACCGGATGACCGTGGCCGGAACCGACACCTCTGCAGGCGCCAGCAAGCTCGCGGTCCTGCAGTGCGGCGATCCCACCGGCACCGGCGCGGGTGCGCCGGGCTGGAGCAGTCCCGACGAATTCCCCACCGACCTCAAGGTGGTTCCGCAGAATGAGCAGTTGGCCGCGATGGGACTGCCCAACTCGGTCATCTACCCGCGCGGGACAGTCGCGATCGCCAACAGCTACCAACCCGGACAGGGCGGTCAGGCCAGCGGCACGAACACCGGCTCGGCGCAGATGTTCCTGGTGGTCAACGACAGTGAGCTCCCGCCGAACTACAGCGTCGTGGGCAAGGTCGACGCCGACGGCCTCAAGGTGCTCGACACCGTCTACAAGGGCGGCGTCACCCCCGGGGTCCGTCCGAGCCAGGACCCGAACACCGGCGCCGTGACCTACGCACCCACCCCGGGTGACGGTGCGCCGACTCTGCCCGTCGAGATCAAGACCGTCACCGTCAGCTGACGCCGACCCGTTCGACCGCACCGGAACCCGGTGCGGTCGGACGGGCTGCGCAGGTGTCCCGGCGCGATCAGGAGGCCGAGGTCACCCGGTAGACGTCGTAGACGCCCTCGACGTTGCGCACCACGTTCAACACGTGACCGAGGTGCTTGGGGTCGCCCATCTCGAAGGTGAACTTGCTGATGGCGACCCGGTCGCGGCTCGTCGTCACCGACGCCGACAGGATGTTCACGCGCTCGTCGGCGAGCACCCGGGTCACGTCCGAGAGCAGGCGTGATCGGTCGAGGGCCTCGACCTGGATCGCGACGAGGAACACCGACGACGGCGACGGGGCCCACTTCACCTCGATGATGCGTTCGGACTGTTCCTGCAGCGCATCGGCATTCGTGCAGTCGGTGCGGTGCACGCTGATGCCGCCGCCGCGGGTGACGAACCCGAGGATCTCGTCCCCGGGCACCGGGGTACAGCATTTCGCCAGCTTGGCCAACACCCCGTCGGCCCCGGGGATCACGACACCGGCGTCACCGGTCTGCCGCGGCCGGGTCGGCATCGTCGACGGCGTCGACCGTTCGGCGAGTTCCTCCTCGGCGTCCTCCAGACCGCCCAATGCGGCGACCAACCGGCCGACGACGTGTCGGGCGGAGACATGTCCCTCACCGATCGCGGTGTACAGCGCGGAGACATCCGCATAGCGCAGCTCGGTGGCGATCGACCCCATCGACTCGGCACTCATCAACCGCTGCAACGGGAGTCCACCGCGGCGGACCTCCTTGGTGATGGCGTCCTTGCCGTTCTCCAGCGCCTCCTCGCGACGCTCCTTGGCGAACCACTGGCGGATCTTCGTCTTCGCACGCGGCGACACCACGAACGTCGCCCAGTCCCGCGACGGCCCGGCGTTGGGCGCCTTGGAGGTGAAGACCTCGACCACCTCGCCGTTCTCCAGGGTGCGTTCGAGGGCGACCAGTCGACCGTTGACGCGGGCACCGATGCACCGGTGTCCGACCTCGGTGTGCACCGCGTAGGCGAAGTCGACGGGCGTGGATCCGGCGGGCAGCGTGATGACGTCACCCTTCGGGGTGAACGCGAAGATCTCCTTGACCGCGAGGTCGTAGCGCAGCGACTCGAGGAACTCCCCCGGGTCGGCGGCCTCCCGCTGCCAGTCGAGCAGTTGGCGCATCCACGCCATGTCGTCGATCTCGGCGGCGTCGTCGGTCTTGCCGCCGTTGCGTCCCCGCGTCTCCTTGTAGCGCCAGTGCGCGGCGATGCCGAACTCGGCGGTGCGGTGCATGTCCCGGGTGCGGATCTGCACCTCCAGCGGCTTGCCCTCGGGCCCGATGACGGTGGTGTGCAGCGACTGGTAGACGCCGAAACGCGGTTGGGCGATGTAGTCCTTGAACCGGCCGGCCATCGGCTGCCACAGCGAGTGCACGACGCCGACCGCGGCGTAACAGTCGCGGATCTGGTCGCACAGGATCCGCATGCCGACCAGGTCGTGGATGTCGTCGAACTCCCGGCCCTTGACGATCATCTTCTGATAGATCGACCAGTAGTGCTTCGGGCGTCCTTCGACCGTGGCGTCGATCCGGGACCCGCCGAGGGCCTTGGTGATCTCGGTGCGCACCTTGGCGAGATAGGTGTCGCGCGACGGCGCCCGATCGGCCACCAGGCGCACGATCTCCTCGTACCGCTTGGGGTGCAGGATCGCGAACGACAGGTCCTCGAGCTCCCACTTGACCGTGGCCATGCCGAGACGGTGGGCCAGCGGCGCGATCACTTCCAGCGTCTCGCGGGCCTTGCGGGCCTGCTTCTCCGGCGGCAGGAAACGCATCGTGCGCATGTTGTGCAGCCGGTCGGCGACCTTGATCACCAGCACCCGCGGGTCGCGGGCCATCGCGATGATCATCTTGCGGATCGTCTCGGCCTCGGCCGCGTTGCCCAGCGCCACCTTGTCGAGCTTGGTGACACCGTCGACGAGATGGGCCACCTCGTCACCGAAGTCGGCGGCCAGCGCGTCGAGGCTGTAACCGGTGTCCTCGACGGTGTCGTGCAACAGCGCCGCGGTCAGCGTCGTGGTGTCCATGCCGAGGTCGGCCAGGATCGAGGCGACCGCCAGCGGGTGGGTGATGTACGGATCCCCGGACTTGCGGAACTGGCCCTCGTGGTACTGGTCGGCGACGTCGTATGCGCGCTGCAGCACCACCACGTCGGCCTTGGGGTACAGATCGCGGTGCAGCGCGACGAGCGGTTCGAGGACCGGTCGGATCGGGTTGCGGGTGGCGGTCATCCGCCGCGCCAGACGGGCACGCACCCGACGTGACGTCGACGACGACGACGCGACCGTCGACCGGAGGCCGGACGATTCGCCGGTCCCGTTCTCGCCGGACGCATCGGTCGGCGACGACTCGTTCGATTCGCGGACCGTCGGGGGCTCGGTCATGCGCACCTCCTCGCCACAGGGTCGTGAACTGCTCGTCGGTCGGGCCGGACCGGACTGTCGGACTTCCTCGCGATCGTAGTCCTCACCCAGCCGCGAGACTGGTCAGGACGAGGTCACGGTGTGCGGACTCGACTGCCTCGCGCCCAGGCAATCCGTCGATCTCCATGACCACCACGGCGGTGGGAACGACGGCGCCCGCCGCCTCCAACAACCCGATGGCGGCGTTGAGTGTTCCGCCCGTGGCGAGCACGTCGTCGACGACCAGGACCCGGCGGCCGTGCAGATCGACTCCGTCGGCGGGCACCTCGAGGCTGGCGGTGCCGTACTCGAGGTCGTAGTCGGCGCTGCGCACCGGCGGCGGCAGCTTGCCCGCCTTGCGGATGGCCAGCACCCCGACACCGAGTTGCAGGGCGATGGCGCCGCCGAGCAGGAACCCACGTGCGTCGATACCGGCGACGAGGTCGATGTCGCCGCCGGCCTGTGCCAGCGCCGTGGTCACCGCGAACAGGCCCTCGGCATCGGCCAGGACCGGCGTGAGGTCCTTGAACGCGATGCCCGGACTCGGGAAGTCGGGGACGAGGCGGGTGTGCCGGGCGATCGCCGCCCGGGCCCGGTCGGCGGCGTCGGTGATCTGGGTGTCGGTCATCAGGCCTCCGGTGGTTCGGTGGATTGGGTGGTCGGTCGTGCGTCGGATACGCGCATCAGGGGCGGTTCCACCGGTCCATGTTCCAGCCGGTGCCGCTGCGGGCGACACCCGGTACGACGGCGGTCATCTCGCTGCTCCCGCCGCGGGTGCGCGGGGTGGCGAACAGCGGGAGCGCGGGCAATTTGGTCCACAGGGCGTTCTCCACGGACCGCACGAGGTTCAGTCGCAACTCCTCGTCGTCGCTGACCGCGAGACGGTTGATCGCCGCCGACACCTGGGGGTCGACGAAACGATCGATGTCAGCGGGATCGCCTGCGACATAGGCGTAGCTGTCGCGGGTCGGGTCGAGGGCACCGGACGCCGCGCTCGACGATCCGGTTGTCACGATGAGCGCATCGGTGCCCGCGTCGAAGGTGGGTCGGGCCTGCGGGACCGCCTCCACCCGCACGCCCGCCGCCGAACACGACTCGGCGATCGCGGCGATCATCGCGGCGCGGCGGGCGTCCGGTTCGACGAAACCGATGCGGACCGTGATCTCCCGGCCCAGTGCGCCACGCGCCCGGGGGATGTCGACGCGGGCGAAGTCGGAACCGTACTGCCCGTTGAGTTCGGCGGCCGCGACATCACCCGGTCCGATCAGGTGCAGGTTCCACGGGTCGGCGCCGTACCCGAAATCAGCGGCGAGTCGGTTGCGGGGCACACAGGCCGCCACCGCCCGGCGGGTCGCCGGATCGGCGAACACCCCGCTGGTGGCGAACACGAGCTGGTCGACTGCCGGTCCCGGGTCCTGTTGTGCCGGAGGTGGACCGGCGGTCGGCGTGGTCGTCGAGTCGGACGCGCCGCCGGTGGTCTCGTAGGTACCGGTGGCCACGTCGATCACCTCGGCATCGTTGCCACCCAGTACCGAGGAACCGGCCGAACCGCGCGGCCAGACGGTGACCGCGCTCTCCTGCGGCGCCTCGCCCCACCAGCGTGGGTTCGCCTCGAGCTCCACCGCACCGTCGCGGGTCACCGACGTCAACCGGTACGGCCCCGCCGACGGGAACGATTTCTCGTCGACCGAGCCGGCCTTCAGGTCCCATCCGGTGTTCCAGAACCGGGCGATGGCCCCGAGTGTGCCCGCCGAACGGGCGCGGATGGGCCCGACGACCGAGCCGACCCCGGCCGCACGGGCCGCGACGTGCGCGGGCATCAGGGTGCCCGCGCCGAACAATGCGGGCCAGTCGCGATACGGGCGATCGGCGGCGAACGTCACCGTGGCGGAACGTTGTCCGTCAGTGCAGTCCACCGTGTCGATGTCGCGGTAGCCGGCGGTCGTCGCGGGCGCGAACCCGGGGAAACGTCCGCTGTTCGCAGCCCATGTGAGCACCAGATCGTCGCAGTCGAGGGCCGAACCGTCGGAGAAGGTCGCGGCGGGGTTGACGTCGTAGCGCACCACCAGCCGGCCCGCGTCGCCGGGAACGACGGTCGCGGTACCGACATCGGGGTCCGGTACGACGCGTCCGTCCGGGCCGAGATAGCTGAAGCCGGTGAGGGTACGGGTGAACGCCATCAGGGCGCCGCCGGACGAGCCCGCGACGGTCGCCGGGTTGTACGTGCTCAGCGTCGCGTCGGTGACGTAGTCGATCCCGTCGGGTTCCTGCGCACCCGAGCACGCGGTGAGGACGGCGATCATGCCCGTGATGAGCGCGATCGTGAGGACGCCGACGCGTCGTGCGGAACGGATCCGGGTCATGACGCCCACCGGTACGGGGCGGGTCAGTTGCTGCGGCGGCGTTTGCCGGACGGACGCACGTCGTCGACGGCCGCGGAGGACCGCTTGGTGGTGTCCACCGTCGAGCGCCGTGATCCCGCACCGACCCCGGCCGCAACCGGTTCGGCGTCGGATCCCGAGCGACGGGCCAGCACCTTCGCGGTGTGCGTCTTGATGTCGCTGCGACGTTCCTTGAGCGTGACCAGCAGCGGTGTCGCGAAGAAGATCGACGAGTACGCGCCGACCACGACACCGACGAGCTGGATCAGCCCGAGGTCCTTGAGCGTGCCCACACCGAGCAACCACACCGCGATGATCATCAGGGCGATGATCGGCAGCACCGAGATCACGGTCGTGTTGATCGACCGCATCAGCGTCTGGTTGACGGCGAGGTTCGCCTGCTCGCCGTAGGTTCTTCGCGTGGTGTGCAACACGGCACGGACGTTCTCCTCGACCTTGTCGAAGACGACGACGGTGTCGTAGAGCGAGAAGCCCAGGATGGTGAGCAGTCCGATGACGGTGGCCGGGGTGACCTCGAACCCGACGAGCGAGTACACGCCGGCGGTACAGACGATGTCGAAGATCAGCGATGCCATCGCCGCCGCCGACATCTCCTTGTCGAATCGAACCGCGATGTAGATGAGGACGATCACCAGGAACACGGCCAGCGCGAGGAGCGCCTTCTGGGTGATCTCACCGCCCCAGGTCGAGCTGACATCGGAGGAGTTGATGTCGTTGGCGGTCAGGTCGGGTCCGAAACGTTCGACCAGCGCGGCCGAGATCTTCTCCGTCTCGGCCTGGTTCAGCGTCTCGGTGCGGATCTGGACGGTCTTCGACGATCCCGAGCCGGCGGTCTGCACCGTCTGCGGGTCACTGCCCATGGCCTCGGAGAACGCGTCCTCCACCGCCGAGACCGACGTCTCGCTGGTCGACTTGAACGAGATCTGGGTGCCGCCCTCGAAGTCGATGCCGAGGGTGAACCCGCGCACGGCGATGCTGATCAGGCAGATCGCGATGATCGCCGCGCTGACGAGGTACCACATCTTCCGTTTGCCGACGATCTCGAAGGCGCCGGTCCCGGTGTAGAGCCGCGACAGCAGGGAGTGCTTCTGCGCCACCGCGCGATTGCGGTCCTCGGTGGTCTGATCGAAGACCGGGGTCTCGTCGCGGACGGCGCGCCCGGAGTCCTCGCGGCCCGAGTCGTCGCGTCCTGAGGTCTCTCTGGCCATCAGACGGTCTCCTTCTGCAACGAGGCCGCCTCAGCAGCCGCCTGACGGCGTTCCTTGGCCACGTCGGTGACGGCGCCGAGGCCGTTGACCGACGGCTTGGACAGGAACGTCGACCGGCTCGCGAGCACCACGAGCGGATGGGTCACGAGGAACACCACGACGAGGTCGAGGATGGTGGTCAGGCCGAGGGTGAACGCGAAGCCGCGCACCTCACCGATGGCCAGGAAATAGATCGCGGCGGCGGCGATGAAGCTGACCGCGTTGCCCGACCAGACCGTTCTCCGCGCCCGCACCCAACCTCTGGGCACCGCGGACCGGAAACTTCGGCCCTCGCGCATCTCGTCCTTTATTCGTTCGAAGTAGACGACGAACGAGTCGGCGGTCATGCCGATACCGATGATCAGACCGGCGATGCCCGACAGGTCGAGGGTGAAGCCGATGTAGCGGCCCAGCAGCACCATGATCCCGTAGACCATGATCCCGGCCACGATCAGCGAGAGCATCGTGAGGAAGCCGAGCATGCGGTAGTAGAGCAGGGCGTAGAGGAGCACCGCGATCAGACCGATGGCGCCCGCGATCAGACCGGCCTGCAGGGAGGCGAGTCCGAGTGTGGCCGAAACGGTCTCGGCGTCCGACGAGCTGAACGACAACGGCAGCGAGCCGTACTTGAGCACGTTCGCGAGGTCCTTGGCGGTGGACTGGGTGAAGTTGCCACTGATCTCGGTGGTCGGGGTGTTGATCGCACCGTTGATCGACGGCGCACTCACCACCCGCGAATCCAGTGTGAACGCGGTCTGCTTTCCCGTGTTGGCCGCGGTGTACTGGGGCCAGAAGTCCTTGGCCTTGTTCTTGAAGCCGACGTTGACGACCCATGCGCCACCGGTCTGGGTGTTGGTGCCGGCGCTCGCCTCCCCGATGTCGCGGCCGTCGATGATCTGCGGGGCGAGCAAGTACACCTCGGTGCCGTCCTGCGAGCACGCCACCAGGTACTGGCTGGGGTCGTCGTTACCCGCCAGCGGATCGGACGCACGCGTGTTGCAGTTGGTCTTGTCCAGCTGGGGCGTCAACTTCGCGACCGCCGCCTGATTGGCTGCGGCGTTGCCCGCCGGGGCCTGCCGCGCCGCCTTCGCCTCGGCGATGGCCTGGGCCGCGGTCTGTCCCGCGGGCGGCGTCACCGGTTGCTGAGGGGTGGCCGGCTTCACGGTCTCGACCGGGCGGACGTAGAGGCGCGCGGTCTGCCCGAGCGAGCGGGCCTGACGGCCGTCGGTGCCCGGCACCGTGATCACCAGATTGTTTCCGTCGGTGATGACCTCGGACCCGCCGACACCGAGGCCGTTGACGCGCTGCTCGATGATCTGCTTGGCCTTGTCGAGCTGGTCCTTGGCCGGTGCACTCCCGTCCGGGGTGCGCGCGGTCAACGTCACACGGGTACCGCCCTGCAGGTCGATGCCGAGCTTCGGTTCGGGTTTGCCGCCGCCGGTGAAGAAGACCAACCCGAAGACGATGGCCATCAACAGGAAGAAGATGGTCAACATCCGCACGGGCGGGATCTCGCGATTGGACGATGCCACGCTGCTTACGTCTCCTCGTATGAACTGGTGTGCCGACCCGGGCTGGATCCACTCACCGACGACGGGTGAAAGTCATCGGCCCGCACGACAGGCTACGTGCCCGGTCTCGTGCACCGGGTACGTAGCCCTGTCGGACGTGGCGATGGCCGCGACACCGATGGTCGCGGCCACTGCGTCACTTGTCGCTGTCGGCCCTCTTGTCGAGGGTCACCGTGTCGTCGGTGTCGTGATCGGTCGACTCGAAGTCGTCGTGGGCCTCGAGCTCGTCGTCGGCGTCGAAGTGCTCGGTGGCGGCACCGGGGAACGACGCGGCGAGGTCGTCGGCGTGCACGACCTCACGGACGGCGAGCCGGTTCCAGCGGGAGACGACGCCGGGGGCCAGTTCCAGGTCGACGACTCCGTCGGCGAGCCCGACCACGGTGGCGTACGTGCCCGAGGTGGTCTGGACCCGCGCGCCCGGCTGCAGCGAGTCCTGCATCTCCTGCGCGGCGGTCGCGGCCTTCTTCTGGCGCCGAACGGAGAGGAACATGAAGCCGACCAGGAAGATCAGCAGGATCGGGAACAGGAATTCCATGGTGTCGTTCAGTCCTCGTCGGGGTTGTCTGGAAAAGCGGTCGTCTCGGGTGGTGATCCGAGAACGCGACTTGGGTCACGCTGATGTACCAGTGTGCCACCTTCTCCCGGCACGTCCAGAATCCACGGCATGACCTCGGACGATCGTGTCTCTACAGGTCGGGGCCGAACAGGGTGTCGTCGTCACGGACCCGGACACCGAACGACGCGTTGAGGGCGCCCGCAGGTGGGGTGAGGTCGAGGTGGTGCCACGCGGCCGCTGTCGCGATCCGGCCGCGCGGGGTGCGTGCGATCATCCCGGCTCGGACCAGGAACGGCTCGCAGACCTCCTCGACGGTGGCCGGCTCCTCCCCGACCGCCACGGCGATCGTCGAGACCCCGACCGGTCCCCCGCCGAAGCCGCGGACCAGCGCGTTGAGCACGGCCCGGTCGAGTCGGTCGAAGCCGAGTTCGTCGACGTCGTACACGCGCAGCGCCGCACGGGCGACCTCGAGGGTGACCAGCCCGTCCCCGCGGACCTCCGCGTAGTCGCGGACGCGGCGAAGCAGGCGGTTGGCGATACGAGGTGTCCCCCGTGACCGACCGGCGATCTCGGCTCCGGCGTCGTGGTTCATCGAGATCCCCAGGATCCCCGCCGATCGGGTGAGGACCTGCAGCAGCTCCGACGCCTCGTAGAACTCCATGTGGGCGGTGAAGCCGAACCGGTCGCGCAAGGGGCCGGTGAGCGACCCCGACCGCGTGGTCGCCCCGACCAGCGTGAACGGGGCCACGTCCAGTGGGATCGACGTCGCGCCCGGGCCCTTGCCGACGACGACGTCGACGCGGTAGTCCTCCATGGCGAGGTACAGCATCTCCTCGGCAGGCCGGGCGATCCGATGGATCTCGTCGATGAACAACACGTCACCCTCGACGAGGTTGGACAACATCGCGGCGAGGTCGCCGGCGCGTTCGAGGGCGGGACCCGATGTCACGCGGATCGCGGCACCCATCTCGCCGGCGATGATCATCGCCAGCGAGGTCTTGCCGAGCCCGGGCGGGCCCGACAGCAGGATGTGGTCCGGCGTGCCGCCGCGACCGCGAGCCCCAGCCAGGACCAGCTCGAGCTGCTCACACACCCGGGGCTGGCCGATGAAATCGCCCAGGCTCCGCGGCCGCAGGTTGGTGTCGAAGTCGCCGTCACCGGTGACCGAGAACGGACTGACGTCCCGGTCGTCGGGTTCGCCGAACGTGTCGGAGCCCGGGTACTGATCTGCGCCCTCGGTCATCGCGTGCCCTTCCCGAGCAGGGCGAGACTCGCCCGCAGCGCCTTCGCCGAGTCCGCGTCCGGTTCGTCGGCGAGGACACTCGCCACCGCCCGTTCGGCCGCGGGCAGCGGAAACCCGAGACCGGTCAGGGCCTCGACCACCTGGTCGCCGACGCCCATCGGTGCACCGGCACCCTCGTGGGCACGCGGTCCGGCGCTCGGACGATCGACCTTGTCACGCAACTCGACCGCGAGTCGCTCGGCGACCCGTTTACCGATTCCCGGGACGGTGCACAGGGCCTTGATGTCGGAGTCGGCCAGCGCCATCCGCAGCGAATCGGGCTCGAGGACCGCCAGGGTCGCCATCGCCAACCGCGGGCCGACGCCGGTCACCGTCTGCAGCAGTGCGAACAACTCCCGCGCGTCGGGCTCGGTGAACCCGTACAGGGTCATCGAGTCCTCGCGGACGATCATCGTCGTGAGAAGCGTCGTCTCCGATCCCCGCTGGACCGCCGCCAACGTCGACGGGGTCGCCAGGACGCGGTAGCCGACGCCCGCACACTCGATCACCAGGTGATCCAGGGCGATGTGCAGCACCGGGCCGCGCAACGACGCGATCATCGGGCGACCCGCGAACGGGTGGGTGTTCCGGCCGCCTTGTGCGCGGCGAGGCGCGACGCGGTGATCGCGGCGGCGCGGGCCTCGGCCTGCGCGAGTCGCTCCGCTGCGGGACCACGCCAGCAGTGACAGATCGCCAACGCCAGCGCGTCGGCGGCGTCGGCGGGTTTCGGCTTCTCCTGCATCCCGAGGATGCGGGTGATCATGGTCGTCACCTGGGCCTTGTCGGCACGTCCGCTGCCGGTCACGGCGGCCTTCACCTCACTGGGGGTGTGGAACCGGACCGGCACGCCCCGCTGCGCGGCCGCGAGTGCGATGACTCCGGCGGCCTGGGCGGTGCCCATCGCCGTGCTCACCTGGTTCTGCGCGAACACCCGTTCCACGGCGACGACGTCGGGGTGATGGGTGTCGAGCCAGTGCACGGCGGCGGTGTGGATCGCGAGGAGCCGCTCGGCGAGGTCCATGTCGGCGGGCGTGCGCACGACGTCGACGTCGAGCGCGGTCACCGACCGTCCGGAACCGGACTCGACCAGTGCGATACCGCACCTGGTCAGACCTGGGTCGACACCCATGACGCGCACTCGTACCTCCGAGGAGAAGCGAACAGTTGTTCGAGAGTCTAGCGGGGTCCGTGACGGTCGCCCGGCAGCAACACGGGAGAATCGGCACCGATGCCGACGTACCGACCGACCACCCCCGACGGACTCGTGCAGGCGTGTGTCGCCGTGTTCGACAGCCTCCGCGGCCCGGTGGTCGGGGCCATCGACGGCGCGGATGCGGCGCACCCTGATCGGCTCGCCGATGATGTCGCGGCATCGCTGCGCGGTTCCGGTCGCCCGGCCGCGGTCGTCCGCGTCGTCGACTACATCCGGCCCGCCTCGGTACGAATGGAGTTCGGACGCACCGACTCCGAGAGCTATCGGACGCTGTGGTTCGACTACGACGCCCTCGACCGCGAGGTGATCACCGCACTCCGGGAGTCCGGCGTGTGGCTCCCCCGACTCTGGGACGAGCGCACCGATCGCTCCCCACGCGACACACCCGAGACCGCCGGACCCGATCAGGTGGTGATCGTGGCCGGCCCGATGCTGCTGGGACGCGGGTTGGCGCTCTCCCCGACCATCGCACTGACGATGAGCGAGGCCGCGCTCCGACGAACCACCCCGGCCGACGATGCGTGGACGGTGGACGCCGTCGTCGACCATGCGCGCACCGCGGACGACCAGGCCGATGTGACGGTGCGCTACGAGCACGCCGATCGGCCGGCGATCATGACCCGGACCTGACGAACAATCCGTACGGTCGGTGCGTGACCGACGCATTCGCGCCCACCGTCCACCTGGCCCTCGGCGCGGTCAACATGACCGCCGAGCATCCCGCCGACCTCGCGGCCTTCTGGGCGCAGGTCATCGGGGGGCGCGTCGCGGGCACCGCGGGCGAGAGCGTCTTCGTGGCTGCGGGAGACGGTGGTTTCGCCATGTTCTTCCGGCCACGGACGCATCCGCGACCGGTCGACCAGGACACGCATCTCGATCTGACCGCCGCCTGGGGCACGCGCGGCGACGAGGTGGCGCGTCTGGTCGCCCTCGGTGCAACGTGGCGGTGGGAGGTGCTCGACGAGGTGCCGTGGGTTGCGTGGACGACCCTGGCCGATCCTGAGGGCAACCTCTTCTGCGTGGCGGAGCACCCGCCCGCCGACGACTGACCCCGGCGGGACCGGTGGGTCAGTCGTCTTCCAGCTCCGCGAGCACGTCGTCGCTGATGTCGACGTTGCTGTAGACGTTCTGCACGTCGTCGGAGTCCTCGAGAGCGTCGATCAGCTTGAACACCTTGCGGGCGCCGTCGGCGTCCACCGGCACCTCCACCGATGCGCGGAAGCTGGCCTCGGCCGAGTCGTAGTCGATGCCCGAGTTCTGCAGGGCGGAGCGGACCGCGACGAGATCGGTGGGCTCGCTGATGATCTCGAAGGAGTCGCCGAGGTCGGTGATCTCCTCGGCGCCGGCCTCGAGGACCGCGTCGAGCACGTCGTCCTCGGACTGGTCCGCCTTCTCCAGGGTCACCACGCCCTTGCGGGTGAACAGGTACGCCACCGACCCAGGATCGGCCATGTTGCCGCCGTTGCGGGTCATCGCGGTACGGACCTCGCCGGCGGCGCGGTTGCGGTTGTCGGTCAGGCACTCGATCAGCAGCGCGACACCGTTGGGGCCGTAGCCCTCGTAGGTGATGTTCTGCCAGTCGGCGCCGCCGGCCTCTTCGCCGCCGCCGCGCTTGCGGGCGCGTTCGATGTTCTCGTTGGGCACCGAGGACTTCTTGGCCTTCTGGATCGCGTCGAACAGGGTGGGGTTGCCGACGGGGTCGCCGCCGCCGGTCCGCGCCGCGACCTCGATGTTCTTCACCAGCTTCGCGAACATCTTGCTGCGCTTGGCGTCCACCACCGCCTTCTTGTGCTTGGTGGTGGCCCACTTGGAATGGCCGCTCATCGCAGGTGCCCCTTTCTCACCCGATCACGCCGAGGCGTGTCGGGGTTTATTCGCGTTCGTCTCGCACCGCCGCGGCCACGCCGCGCCCGTCGTCATCGGGGCGCGCAGCGGCGTCGGTGCCGAAGCGATCCTACCCGGACACCCCTGCGCCACCACGCATTCACACCCGTCACGCCGACCGGGTGATCATCTCCACGAAGTGCCGGTGGACGCGCCGATCGCCGGTCACCTCGGGATGGAACGAGGTGGCCAGCACCTGCCCCTGGCGCACCGCCACCACACGTCCGGCGGCCGGGCCGTCCGGAACACGAGCCAGGATCTCGACGCCGTCGCCGGTCTCCTCCACCCAGGGCGCGCGGATGAAGACCGCCCGCATCGGACCGTCGGCGATCCCGGCGAGCTCCAGGTCGGTCTCGAACGACTGCACCTGACGCCCGAAAGCGTTGCGGCGCACGGTGATGTCGAGCGCGTCGAGGTGATGGGCGTCGGGGCGGGTGTCGAGGACGTTCGAGGCGAGCAGGATCATCCCCGCGCACGATCCATAGGCGGGCAACCCTTCGGCCAGGCGCGCACGCAGGGGGTCGAGCAGATCGAGGAGGTCGAGAAGCCGGCTCATCGCCGTGGACTCGCCGCCCGGGATGACGATGCCGTCGATGGCCGCGAGTTCGGCGGGACGACGAACCAGGACCCCGCGGGCGCCCACCTCGTCGAGGGCCGCGATGTGTTCGCGCACGTCACCCTGCAGGGCGAGTACGCCGACGGTCGGTGTCACTGCGTGTCGGTCACTTCGGATCTCGGGCGCGTCTCGCGTGCTGGTCGACGGGCATCTCGCGGCCCACCCGCGCGAGACCCTCCTGGGTCACCGCCGCGACCATGCGACCGTGGGCGTCGAAGATCCGCCCCTGGGTCAGGGCGCGTCCGTCGGCCGCCGAGGGCGAGGTCTGGTCGTAGAGCAACCACTCGTCGGCGCGGAACGGCCGGAGGAACCACATCGCGTGATCGAGCGACGCGCTCTGCGGGTTGGCGTCGGGATGGGCGACCTTCGCCGAACCGAGCAACGTCATGTCGCTCATGTAGGCCAGGGTGCAGACGTGGAACACCTGGTCGTCGGGCAGGCGGTGCCGGTAGCGGAACCACACGCGCTGCTGCGCGGCGAATCGTTCGTAGCGGACCATCTGCTCGTGCGGCACGATCCGGATGTCGAAGTTCTCCCACTCCCGGAACACCGATTTCTGGGCCTCGGTGCGGGTGAGGAACGGATCGGCGATGCTCTCGGGGTCCGGTGCGGGTGGCATCTCGTCCTGGTGCACCAGGCCGTCGGAGGGGATCCCGAACGACGCCGACATGGAGAAGATGGCCTCGCCGCCCTGCATGCCGGTGACGCGGCGGGTGCAGAACGACCGTCCGTCACGAACGCGGTCGACCAGGAAGATCGTGGGTGCGTCCGGGTTGCCCGGACGCAGGAAGTAGCCGTGCAGTGAGTGGACCCGATACGCCGGGTCGACGGTGTGCGTCGCCGAGACCAGCGCCTGTCCGGCGACCTGCCCACCGAACGTGCGTTGCAGCTGACTCGCGTGCGCGCCGCCGCGGTAGATGTCCGCGTCGATCGTCTCGAGCTGCAGGATCTCCTCGATGGTCGCCATGGTGTGATTCCTCCTCATGCACGCGCACGCCGGTGGCTCACGTGGCTTTCTCGACGGCCCAGTGTGTCACCCGGCTGGTGCGGTGATCTCCGCCATACCCCGTCTCAGTGCACGACGGCGACGACGACGGTCACGTTGTCCCGTGCCCCCAGCGACAGCGCGGCGGAGACCAGCTCGGCCGCGACGGCGGCGGCATCGGGGGTCGCCTCGGTGATGATCTGCGCGATCTCGGAGTCCGGGAGCTCACCGGTGAGACCGTCCGAGCAGACCAGGACCACGTCGCCGGGGATGACCGGGAAGGTGAAGAAGTCTGCCTCGGCGTCCATTCCGGCACCCAGCGCGCGGGTGATCACGTTGCGCCGCGGGTCCACCCGTGCCGCCTCGGGGGTCAGGTAGCCGGCATCGATGAGCTCCTGGACCTGCGAGTGATCGGTGGTGACCTGCTCGATCTCCGAGTCCGACCAGCGGTAGGTGCGCGAGTCACCGATGTTGAGGACCAACCAGTGCGGATGGTCGTCGAAGGTCACCAGCAGCGCGCCGCTGACCGTGGTCCCGGCACGGCGTCCGTGGCTGGAATCGATGTTCTCGATGTCGTGGCGGGCGGTGACGAGCGCGTCGAGCACCGCCGCTCGCGTGCTCGATCGGTCAGTCGGGTGGACCGCGCCGAGGGCGTGCAACGCTGCCTCGCTCGCGATCTCGCCCGCGTCGTGCCCGCCCATGCCGTCGGCGAGCAGATACGACAGGTTCGTCACCAGGGCGGCGTCCTCATTGGCCTCGCGTACCAGACCGCGGTCGCTGACCGCGGCCCAGTCGACGCGCAGACCGGCGAACTCGTGTGTTCCCGACGTCGACGCGTTGCGCACCGTCGGGAGCGCCTCTCCGCTCATCGCCGCGTCCCGACGGGATCGGCGATCGGGATCACACTCGCGTTCACAGGCCCCCGCCCCATCGCGCCGCTACCAGCCGCGCTCGGCCAGGCGGTGATCCACCGGGAGCTGCTCGACGTTGATGCCGACCATGGCCTCGCCCAGTCCGCGCGACACCTTGGCCAGCACATCCGGATCGTCGTGGAAGGTCGTGGCCTGCACGATCGCGACGGCACGCTCGGCCGGGTTGCCGGACTTGAAGATGCCCGATCCGACGAACACGCCCTCGGCGCCGAGCTGCATCATCATCGCGGCGTCGGCCGGGGTGGCGATTCCGCCCGCGGTGA
>NZ_JAEMTF010000163.1 GCF_016462415.1 Williamsia sp.
CCGACGCGGTTAGCCTGGATTGCATGACTTCCTCCACGACGTCGACCCTGTTCACCCTGGAGAACACCTACGCGCGTGATCTCGAGGGCATGTACGTCCCGTTCGCCGGGACGCATGCGTCGAACCCCGAGGTCCTCGTCGTGAACACGGCGCTGGCCGAGGAACTGGGTCTCGACGCCGACGCCCTGCACAGCCCCGAGGCGGCCGGTGTCCTGTCGGGGTCGGTGCCGCCGGAGGGTGCGACGACGATCGCGATGGCCTACGCGGGACATCAGTTCGGCGGCTACCAGCCGCTGCTGGGTGACGGTCGCGCGATGCTGCTCGGCGAGCTCATCGACCCGGCCGGCCACCGCCGCGACCTGCATCTGAAGGGGTCCGGTCGTACTCGCTTCGCCCGAGGTGGCGACGGTCGGGCCGCACTCGGCCCGATGCTGCGTGAGTACCTGATCTCCGAGGCCATGCATGCGCTGGGGATCCCGACCACACGCGCGCTCGCGGTCACGGCGACCGGCGACGACGTGCCTCGGGACGTCATGGAGCCGGGGGCGGTACTCGCCCGCGTCGCGTCGAGCCACATCCGGGTCGGGACGTTCGAGTTCGCTCTGCGGCAGGGGGCTCCGTTGCAGCCGCTCGCCGACTACACGATTGCGCGGCACTACCCCGAGTTCGTCGACGCCGATGATCGCTACCTGCGATTTTTCGAGGCCGTCGTCGACCGGCAGGCCTCGCTGGTGGCGCAGTGGATGGCGGTGGGATTCATCCACGGGGTCCTCAACACCGACAACACCACCATCTCGGGCGAGACCATCGACTACGGACCGTGCGCCTTCATGGACGCCTACGACCCGGCCACGGTCTTCAGCTCCATCGACGTCCAGGGCCGCTACGCGTACACCAACCAGCCGCCGGTTATCGGATGGAACCTCGCCCGGTTCGCCGAGTCGCTCATCCCGCTCGTGGCCGAGCAGCTCGGCGGTGACTCCGAGACCGGGGACACCGACGCGGCGATCACGGCGCTCACCGACATCCTCGGGACCTTCCTCGATCGGCACGACGCCCGACTGGCCGACCACTTCCGCGCAAAGATCGGCATCGCCGTCGACGATCAGGACCTCATCGACGATCTCCAGGCCGTGATGCGCGAGCACCGCCCGGACTTCACCGGCACCTTCCGAGCACTCGCCGAGGAGCTGCGCGGCAACTCCCGTCCCCTCGACGACCTCATCCCGCGCGACGCCATCGCCCCATGGCTGTCGCGCTGGCGCGGAGCCCTTGCGGACACCGACTCTGCCACGGCGGACGCGATGGATCGCGTCAACCCGATCTACATCCCGCGAAACCATCTCGTGGACATCGCATTACGTGCGGCAACGGCCGGCGACCTCGAGAAGTTTCAGATGTTGCTGAGCGTGATCACCCGTCCGTTCGACGCCGACCCCGCCCTCGGTGCCTACGCCCAGCCCGCGCCGGACGAGTTCGGCGAGGGCTTCCAGACCTTCTGCGGAACCTAGCGTCGGCCCCTGTCCTCGATTCGGGCGCTGTCCTCGATGCGGGCGCTGGCCGCCTCGAGTGCCAGACGGCGGACCATCGCCATCGCACGCTCGTAGACGACCGTGCCGATCAGCATCATCTCGACCGAGGCGATCCGGTCGGGTTGGTCGTAGGCGTAATGCACCTCGTCGATCGCGGTGGCCTCGGCGCTGTTGGCGGCCGCGGTGAAACTGTCCGCCGTCACCGGTAGGCCGAATTCGCGCAGGATCTCGATCAACTCCGCCAGTCGTCGCGTGGCCGGCGCATCGGGTGCGATCGTCCACCGGCGTTCGGCCAGCCAGTCACGTACCTCGCCGACGGTGTCGCCGTCGACGGCGATCGTGCCCGGGTCGTCGAGCCCGAGCATCACGGCGCCGAACGCGTCGTGCAGGGGCAGTTCATCGTTCTCGGTCGCGGCGAGGGCATCGCGGACCCTGGCCAGGGAGAGGCCCCCGATGTCGATGAGCGCCCGGATGAGTCGGAGTCGTCGGATGTGGCCCTCGTCGTAGGACGCCTGGTTGGTCGATGTCGGTTCGCCGGCGGGCAGCACCTCCTCCCGGAGGTAGTACTTGATGGTCGCGACACTCACGCCGCTGCGACGACTCAGCTCGGAGATCCTCATCGGGGCGCTCTTGACATCACCAATGGATAGTAGCACTATCCATTAACGGATAGTTCGACTATCCGGTCGGTCAGGTTCACAGTCGAGGAGACGACGATGGCACGCACGACGATTCGCAACGGACGCGCAACCGCCCAGATCGACGGCGATTTCGTCGTCTTTCTCATCGGCCTGAGGTTCAACCGGTTGTGGAAGGTGCGGTCGTGGCTCGGCCCGTTCCTGGCCATGCCGAAGATGCTGCAGGACCTTCGGAAACATCCGGAGAAGGGACTGCTCGGCGTGCGGATGTCGATGAGCGGTCGCACCATCTCGCTGGTCCAGTACTGGCGGAGTTTCGAACAGTTGGAGGCGTTCGCGCGCAACACCGACGATCCGCACCTGGCGAGTTGGCGGGCGTTCAACCGCACCGTCGGTGACAACGGGGACGTCGGGATCTTCCATGAGACCTATCGGATCCACGCCGGCGACCACGAGTCGGTGTACGTCAACATGCCGGTTGTGGGCCTCGCGGAAGCCGGGGAGTCGGTGGCGCTGGGCCGGGGTCGCGACACCGCCCGCACGCGGTTGGCTCGCCGGTGACCGGCCACCAGTGAAGTCAGCGCCCGAGCGTGAACTGGGCCGCGTTGTGGCCGGGGATCCCGCTGACCCCGCCGCCGCGTCGCGCCCCGGCACCGCAGATGGTCAGCCGTGGGTGCTGCGTCTCGACACCCCAGGTCCCCACCTCGCCCGGGCTCTCCGCCCACGGCCACTGCAGCGACCGGTGAAAGATGTTGCCGCCGGGCAGGCCCACCGAATCCTGCAGGTCGAGCGGTGATCGCGCCTCGATACACGGTCGCCCGTCCGCGTCGCGCGCGATGACGTCGGAGATGGGCTCGGCCAGAACCGAATCGAGCGACGCCAGCGTGGAATCCACCGTCTGCTGCAGGGCATCGGACGAGGTGAACAGCTCCGGTGGCATGTGCAGACCGAACAGGGTCAGGGTGTGCATGCCGTCGAGGTCGGGCCCGAGGATGCTCCGGTCGGACAGTGTGTGGCAGTAGATCTCGCACGGCGCAGGAGACGGAATCTGCCCGGCGGCAGCCGCTGCATACGCCGACTGCAGCTGGGAGAAGTCCTCGTTGATGTGGAAGGTGCCCGCGAACGCGGCCGTCGGATCGACCGTGGTGTCGCGCAGTCGGGGAAGTCGATCGAGCAGAAGGTTGATCTTCAGCTGTGCGCCGCGCGGTGTCGGCTCGGTCCGGACCGGCCGGTCGAGCATCGTGTTCAGCACGGTCGGCGCACACCCGGCGTGCACCATCGCCCCCTGCGCCCGGCCGCCCTCCCACTCGACGGTGCCGGTGTCGGGGTCGACCGCCACCACCCGCGCACCGGTCCGGATGTCGGCCCCGGCGGCCGCCGCGGATCGGGCGAGAGCGCCACTGACCGAACCCATCCCGCCGATGGGGACGTCCCAGTCGCCGGTGCCGCCTCCGATCAGGTGGTAGAGCAGGCAGATGTTCTGTCGGAGGCTCGGATCGTGTAGGTCCGCGAAGGTCCCGATCAGTGCGTCGGTCGCGACCACCCCACGTACGGTGTCGTCGGTGAAGGTCGACTCGATCAGCCGGCCGATCGGGGCGTCGACCAGCGATGACCACAGTTCGTCGTCATCGACGAGCGCCCGTACCTCATCCGCGCTGCGCAGCGGCTCGGTGACGGTGGGGAACACCCGCTGCGCCAGCCGTTCCATCCGGCCGTAGAACCGTTGCCACGCATCGTGATCGGCGTCGGAACCGGTCGCCGATGCGAACGACGCCCGCGTGGCCTCGGGGTCGCCGTTGTCCACCAGCAGGCCGGTGTCGGGTCGACGTGGCAGCGGTGTGTACGAGGAATAGCGACGCCGCACCAGGCGGACGTCGAGATCGAGGTCGGTGATGATCTGCCGCGGCATCAGCGACACCAGGTAGGAGTACCGCGAGAGCCGGGCGTCCATGCCGGGGAATGTGTGGGCCGAGATCGAGGCGCCACCAACGTGATCGGACCGTTCGAGTACGAGCACCCGACGTCCGCCGCGGGCCAGGTAGGCGGCCGTGGTGAGCCCGTTGTGTCCGGCGCCGATGACGATGTCGTCGAAGGTCTGCACGAGCTCCACGCTAGTGCGTGACGACGCCCTCCGGTGCGACTGCGGCGGGACGGCGCTCGAGGTGGTCGAACAACCCCCACAGAGCGATCCCGACGACCGCGGCAGCCACCCCGATCCCGCACACCGCGAGCCAGCCGCCGGCCTCGTAGGCGACGCCGGAGCACACCGACCCGGCGACCGCACCGAGGAAGTACGTCACCATGTACGCCGTCGTCACGCGGCTGCGTGCGTCCGGGGCGAGCGCGTAGATCGCGGTCTGGTTCGACAGCTGCGACGCCTGGATCCCCAGGTCGAACACCAGCAGGCCGATCACCAGCGCGACCAGAGAGACACCCGACCAGCCCAGGAAGACCCAGCCGACGATGATCACGATCCACGCCGAGGTGGTCGCCAGGCGGGAGCGGCCGCGATCAGCGAGACGCCCGACCAACGGGGCACCCGCGGCACCGGCGGCGCCGGCGAGGCCGAACAGACCGATGACCGTCTCGGAGAAGTGGTAGTCCTCGCCGCGTGAACCAGCCAGCAGGAACGCGACCGAGGTCCACATGGCGCTGAACCCGAACATCGTCAGGAAGCCCAGGGCCATGCGGTGCCGCAACACGGCCTCCTCGCGGACCAGCGTCGCCACCGACAGCAGCAGTCGCCCATACGGCTGGGTCGACCGCGGTCCGTCGGCCGGTGTCGTCGCGAAGACCAGCACCGCCAGCGCCACCATCAGGGCACTGGCCACGAACAGCACCAGTCGCCATCCGCCGAGTCCGGCGATCAACCCGCTGACCACGCGGGCCAGCAGGATGCCGATCAGCAGGCCGCTCATGACGGTTCCCACGACCCGACCCCGGTCGGCCGGAGCCGCCAGCGACGACGACCACGGCACCACGACCTGCGCGGTGGCCGCGAAGACACCGACCGCGAACGAGGCGACCAGCAGCATCGGGAAGCCCGGTGAGATGCCCGAGAGCAGCAGCGCCACCGCGGAGGCGAGCATGAGCAGCGGCGCGAACACCCGCCGGTTGAGGCGGTCGCCGAGCGGGACCAACAGCAGCAGGCCCAGCGCGTATCCCAGCTGCGGTGCGGTGACGACGAGGCTGGTCGTGGACGAGCTGATGTCGAAGTCGGTGCGGATGTCCTCCAGGAGCGGCTGCAGGCAGTAGATCGCCGACACCGTGACGCCCGCGGTCAGCGCGAACAGCGCCACCAGCCCACGGCTGATGCCGCGTTCGGTGGGCTCGGCGGTTGTCGGGGTGTCGGTGTGCGCCATGGTGTCAACGCTGCGCGATGCGCCCGGTGAAGTCGAATCGGACGCC
>NZ_JAEMTF010000241.1 GCF_016462415.1 Williamsia sp.
GCAGCGCTGCGAGTCGATGGTGTGCCTCGAACTCGACCCTCGAGCCGTCGAGCTGGCCCGCGACCGACTGGTCGAGGTCGGCGACCGGGTCGCCGTGCACGTCGCCGACATCGCCGACGGGATCGAACCCGATGGCGACCAGTTCGATCTGGTCGTCGCCAGTGAGGTCCTCTACTACCTCGACGACCATCGACTGACCGCCGTCACCAAGGCCCTCGACCGACACCGTCATGCCGGTGCGACGGTCATCGTCGCCCACTGGCGACACCACGTGTCCGCGTATCCGTGGACGGGTGACGAGGTACACGAACGTCTCAGAACGGTGCTCGGTCCCACACAGGCGACGTACACCGACGACGACGTCGTGATGGACGTGTTCACCCCGCCAGGCACGGACTGGGTGGGCAAGGCCGGCGGGCTCGCCTGACTCTCGTTGGCCTCTGACCGCCTCGGACTACAGGCGCGACAGCGCGTAGATCGTCGCCAGTCCGGCGCTCGCGAACAGGGCCAGGATCACCGCGGCGATCGCCAGCGACCCCAGCAGGGGCAGCGCAACGATGAACATGCAGGTCAAAAGGGCGAGGGTGACCACGACACCGCTCAGCCGGATGCCCTCATGAGCCGTGGTGGAATCGTCGGGAGTGAGATCGGAATCGTCCAGGATTGCGTGCATGACGCTCCTCGTCTGGTTCGTGCGATCGTCGTTCGGGTAATCGTGCCGACTGGTTTCGCACGCTGTCGAGAGATGACGTTGTCACCCCCGCATCGCGGCACCGCATCCTCGATGTCACGGATCGACAACAGAACGAACACAGTCTGGTCTCGACACTCGTTACCGGATCGTTACCGCAGCTTCGGTCTGATTGCGATTCGATCAGGGCGGTGGGCAAGAACGGTAATCGCACCTACCGTCGAGGACATGGCTACTTTCACAACGCCCGGAATCTCCCCCGAGGACGCAGCTGCGGTGTCGAGCACCCTGCAGGAGCGCTTGAGCGCCCTGAACGATCTGCACCTCACCCTCAAGCACATCCACTGGAACGTCGTCGGCACGAACTTCATCGGCGTGCACGAGATGATCGATCCGCAGGTCGAGCTCGTCCGCGGTTACGCAGACACCCTCGCCGAGCGCATCGCCACCTTCGGCGAGTCGCCGCGGGGCACCGCGAACGCGATCGAGAAGGATCGCTCGTGGGACGACTACACGCTGGGCCGCGACTCGGTTCAGGCCCACCTCGGAGCCCTCGACCTCGTCTACGTCGGTTTCATCACCTCTCATCGCGATGCCATCAAGTCGGTCGGTGAGATCGACCCGGTCACCGAGGACATCCTCATCGGCCAGACCGCAGAGCTGGAGAAGTTCCACTGGTTCGTCCGTGCGCACCTCGAGAACTACACCGGCGAGCTCTCCACCGCCGGCGCCAAGTCCGAGAAGGAAGCAGCCGACCAGGCTCGCTGATCCCCCCGACCATCACGGCCCGGCAACCGCTGGACCACCCCCCATCACAGGAGGAACACCATGGGAATCGTCGACAAGGCCAAGAACGCGGCA
>NZ_JAEMTF010000164.1 GCF_016462415.1 Williamsia sp.
GGACCGACGCCGAACCGGCCAGTCGCCAGGCCCGCGCGAGCAGATCCCCGTCCTCCGGGGTGATCAGGTTGCCCATCACCCGTACGACCATCGACATCAACGCCGCCGAGCGGATACCGGGTCGGCCGAGCACCGGAACCGCCTGCGGGAACGTCAGCACACCGGCCAGTCGGCGAGCGGCGGAGAACGCGGTCCCGTAGTGCTCGGTGAGCACGGCAGGCCACGCCGACGTGTGATCGGTCTCATCGAGTCGTTCGACGGCCATCCGTCCGGTTTCCAGGGCGTAGTCGATGCCCTCGCCGTTGAGTGGGTTCACGCACGCCGCGGCGTCGCCGATGAGCATCCAGTTGCGTCCGGCGACCCCGGAGACCGCGCCACCCATCGGCAGCAGCGCCGAGGTGACGCGCATCGGATCGCCGGTGATCTGCCACCGATCGCGTTGGGAATTGTTGTAGTGGTCGACGATCGGACGCAGCGCCATGTGCGCCGGGCGCTTGCCGGTGGCCAGTGCGCCGACACCGATGTTGACCAGTCCGCTCTGCGCGCCCAGGGGGAACACCCAGCCGTACCCGGGGAGCAATTCGCCTGCGCCGTCGCGGAGTTCGAGGTCCGATCCCATCCAGGTGTCGTCGGCGCGCGCCGACGTCGCGTACGCACGTGCCGCGACGCCGTAGGCGGTGTCGCGGTGCCACTCCCGGCCCAGTTCGCGTCCCAGGGTCGAGCGCACCCCGTCGGCGATGATCAGCTGGCGCACGCGGATGTCGGAGCGGCCCTGCGGACCCTCGACGACCACGGAATGCACGGCGCCGTCGCGCATCTCGACACCGACCGCCTTGGTGCCCTGCACCATGACCGCCCCGCGATCCAGCGCGACGTGTCGGATGCGGTCGTCGAGTTCGGTGCGCGCGACCGCGCTGCCATAGGTGGGGAATCGACCTGAGGGCCAACGGATCTCCTGGCTGGCACCCCATCCACGCATCGACAGCCCGACGATCCGGGGACGCGTCGAGAGGAACTCTCCTAGACCGAGTCGGTCCATCTCGGCCACCGCACGCGGTGTCAGGCCGTCGCCGCAGGTCTTGTCGCGGGGGAACACCGCGTCGTCGAGCAGGACGACCTCCCGACCCGCGGCGGCCGCGTGCGCGGCGGCGGCCGAACCGCCCGGACCCGCGCCGACGACGAGGACATCGGCGTGGGTGGGGACAGAACGGTCAGAGGTCACAGGGCCATTATCGCCGAACTCCGAGGGCAACGATTACGCTCGGTCGTAGTGGGGCCTTCCGGCCCCGACGTGTGATCCGAATGAGTTGCCGCCGCGGACGCGCCGGCAGCGAGTAGATGGAGTGGTTGGAAACCGTGAAGACCACGTTCATGGGCATCGACATGGGCTCGGACGAGTTCTCGTCCGGCATCGGTGACTCGCTGGCCAAGGTCGAGGAGCTGCTGCTCGCCGAGCTGTCCTCGGGCGAGGACTTCCTCACCGAGGCGGCCACCCATCTCGCCAAGGCGGGCGGCAAGCGTTTCCGGCCCGTGTTCGCCCTGCTCGCCTCGCAGTTCGGCCCGAACCCGCACGCCTCCGAGGTCATCACCGCGTCGACCGTCGTCGAGCTGATCCACCTCGCCACGCTCTACCACGACGACGTCATGGACGAGGCCGAGCTACGCCGCGGTGCGGTCAGCGCCAACGCGCGGTGGAGCAACAGCGTCGCCATCCTGGCCGGCGACTTCCTCTTCGCACGCGCGTCCCGCCTGGTCTCGACTTTGGGCCCCGAATCGGTGCTGATCATCGCCGACACCTTCGCCGAGCTGGTCACCGGCCAGATGCGCGAGACCATCGGCAACCCGTCGGGCACCGACCCGGTGGACCACTACCTGCGCGTCGTCTGGGAGAAGACGGCGTCGCTGATCGCCGCCGCCGGTCGCTTCGGCGGTATGACCTCGGGTGCCACCGCCGACGACATCGAGCGGCTCTCGCGCCTCGGCGACGCCATCGGCACCGCGTTCCAGGTGTCCGACGACATCATCGACATCAGCTCGCAGCCGGGCGACTCGGGAAAGAACCCGGGCACCGACCTCCGCGAGGGTGTGCACACGCTGCCCGTCCTCTACGCGCTCACCGAGCAGGGGCCCGACGCCGATCGGCTGCGTGAACTGCTGCTCTCGGCCTCCGGCGAGCGGTTGCCGCTCACCGACGATGCCGAGGTCGCCGAGGCGCTCGGTCTGCTCAACGCCTCGGCCGGGATGGTCCGCGCCCGCGAGACGCTGGCCGGCTACGCCGAGCGGGCCTACTCCGAGCTCGCGCAGCTGCCCGACAACGAGGCCAAGAAGGCGTTGACGTCGCTGGTCAGCTACACCGTCGAGCGGATCGGCTGACCGCACCCGTTCCTCGGCAACGGAAACTTTGCCGCCCGGTCGCTCGTTGAGGGGGCGGAGACAGAGATCTCCGTTGTCACCGAGCACCGAGGAGAGCGACCGCAATGCACGGCCACGCGAATGGACTGAAGACCGTACTGCTGCTCGGGTTCATGTCGGCGATCATCGTCGGCATCGGCGCCGCCTTCCAGAGCCCGGCGATCCTGCTGGTCGCGGTGGTCTTCGCGGTCGGGATGAACGCCTACGTCTACTTCAACAGCGCGAAGATGGCGCTCAAGGCGATGCACGCGCAGCCGGTCACCGAGGTCCAGGCGCCGATGATCTACCGCATCGTCCGTGAGCTCGCGACCAACGCGCGTCAGCCCATGCCCGCGCTGTACATCAGCCCCACCGAGGCGCCGAACGCCTTCGCCACCGGACGCAATCCGAAGAACGCGGCGGTGTGCTGCACGCAGGGGATCCTGCAGATCCTCGACGAACGTGAACTGCGCGCGGTGCTCGGCCACGAGCTGAGCCACGTCTACAACCGCGACATCCTGATCTCGTCGATCGCCGGCGCCATGGCGGCGGTCGTCACCGGTCTGGCCAACTTCGCGATGTTCGCCGGGATGTTCGGCGGCAACCGCGAGGGCGGCGCCAATCCCTTTGCGCTGCTCCTGATCTCGCTGCTCGGTCCGATCGCGGCGACCGTGGTCAAGCTGGCGGTGTCGCGGTCGCGGGAGTACCAGGCCGACGCATCGGGTGCGGAGCTGACCGGCGACCCGCTGGCGCTGGCGTCGGCGCTGCGCAAGATCTCCGGTGGGGTCGAGGCCAAGCCACTGCCCCCGCAGACCGACCTGGCCGCGCAGTCGCACCTGATGATCGCCAACCCGTTCCGCGGCGGCGAGCGCATCGGCCGGATGTTCGCCACGCACCCGCCGATGGAGGACCGCATCGCCCGTCTCGAGGCGATGGCCCGCGGACCCCGCTGAGCTCCTACCGGTAGTTCACGAACTGCAGGGCGATCTCGAAGTCCTTGCCCTTGAGAAGCGCGATGATCTCCTGGAGGTCGTCGCGCTTCTTGCTCGACACCCGCAGCTCGTCACCCTGGATGAGCGCCTTGACGCCCTTGGGGCCCTCGTCGCGGATGGCCTTGGTGATCTTCTTGGCCTTCTCCGAGTCGATGCCCTGGACGAGGGTGCCGGACAGGCGGTAGCCCTTGCCCGACGACGCCGGCTCGCCCGCGTCGAACGCCTTGAGCGAGATGTCGCGACGGATGAGCTTCTCCTTGAACACCTCGAGAGCCGCCTCGGTGCGTTCCTCGGTGTCGGAGGTGATCACGATGGTCTCGTCGCCGGACCAGTCGATCTTGGTGTTGGTGCCCCGGAAGTCGTAGCGCTGCGAGAGTTCCTTCGCGGCCTGGTTCAGGGCGTTGTCGACCTCTTGCCGATCGATCTTGCTGACCACGTCGAATGATGAATCTGCCATGCGCTCAGGGTAGCGACGTGGGCCTCGACGGTGGCGTTCGCACCGTCGAGGGTCGTTCGCGCCGCGCATGCAGGGTGCGAACGACCCGCCGCGATGCGAACGTCGAGGGCTGGGGACACGTGGCCAGCTGGGGACAACCGGGCCCAGAGCCCGAATGCTGCAGTTGAGCGGATCCGTCTCGACGCCATGGTGGACCGATGATGCTCTCCGCACCCGTGACGGCCACGACACGACGACGCCTCATGGAGGCCGGGATGACGCGCACTGCGATCGAGGTGGCGATCCGGTCGCGGGAACTGGTGTCGCTCGCCCCGGGCTACTACCTGCCCGCCGGGGAGGTGGGGGTCTTCCCGGAGAACCAGCACCTGGCGCTGGCACGGGCGGTGATCGCCGATCGCGGAGGGCGCGACGCGCTGGCGCGGGTCAGCGCGGCGGTCAACCTCGACCTGCCGGTGGGAGGTGCTGCGCTGTCGCGCGTCCATCTCGCCAGGCCGGGTGGGACGGGCTCCGGGTCGAGGACGACCGCTGTGACCGTGGTGCACCGGAACATCGCCGAGGAGGACGTGATCGTGGTCCGTGGAGTGAGGTCGACATCGGTCGCCCGAACCGTTGTCGACCTCGCGCGCTCGGAGTCCGTCCGTACTGCGACCGTCACGGCCGACGCCGCTCTGCACCGGAAACTCTGTGACGCCGAGGATCTGCGAAGCGTGCTGAACGGTATGGGTGCGGTCGACGGTTGTGCGCGAGCGCGCAGATTGATCGCGGGTGTCGACCGCCGTGCAGAGAGCCCGTTGGAATCCCTCAGCCGCCTGGCGATCGTCGGGTCCTGTCTGCCGACACCGGACCTGCAGCGCGAGATCGTCGACGACTGCGGCCGCCTCATCGCCCGTGTGGACTTCTTCTGGGAGGAGTTCGGCGTGGTGGGGGAGTGCGACGGCATGGGCAAGTACTTCGGTCAGTACTCCGACAAGAGCCTCCGCGAGGTTCTCGACGAGGAGAAGTTCCGGGCGCAGGAACTCCAGGACCTGGGCTACGTCGTCGTCCGATGGACCTGGCACGAACTGCTCCACCGGCCGGACATGGTCATCGAACGGATACGCCGAGCGATCGAGCGGGCGCGGAACTGATCGGTTCGCAACACCGAGTGCCGTTCGCACCGTGCATCGGTGATGCGAACAGCCACCAACGATGCGAACGCCCGTCGGAGGGGGCGTCACGACATGCGGTTTTCGCAACTGGGGCCACTGCGTTGTAGTCTTCTCGGCGTTGCCTCCGCGGTGTCTCACGGCGGGGAACGCAGCGCGGCACGTTGCCCGAGCGGCCAATGGGAGCGGACTGTAAATCCGTCGCGCAAGCTACGTAGGTTCGAATCCTACACGTGCCACCACCTCACCTGGGATCCTCGAATTCACCTTCGAATCCCTTGTGAGCTGCCTGAATACAGAGGCAAGCACCGTCTCGACGGCGTCGGATCCCAGCGATTTGGCGACTGCGCGGGCGGCTGTGTAACCTCGTTAAGGCTCTCGGGGCGTCGCAAGATGCTCCGGGTCCCGCCCCCTTAGCTCAGTCGGTAGAGCGTTTCCATGGTAAGGAAAAGGTCAACGGTT
>NZ_JAEMTF010000242.1 GCF_016462415.1 Williamsia sp.
ACTACACGTTCATGGACTTCACCGGCGACACCGCCAACCACCTTCGCTGAGTCGCCAAGACACCTGCGCCGCAACGGTAGCCGTCACACACGACACTGAACTGACCCCGATCACCGCACTCGCAGTCCACCGAACAATCACACGAGGCGCGCGCACGGGCAGCCGTGCAGACAGTCGTCGCGGAGTCGGGGCGTCTGGACATCCTCGTGAGCAATGCGGGACTGATGCTGTCGGGCCCCATCGCCGAGGCTCCCACGGTGAGTGGGATCGCATGCTGGACATCAACGCGGGCACCGGGATCTACAGCCTGACCGAGTTCGGGGTCAACGCGTTCAGCGAGTCACTCCGCCAGGACTGCTGAGTGCGCGCGTTCGCGTGGTCGAACCGGGAACGGTCGACACCGAACTGCTCGACCACGTCCGCGACAGCGCCCGGGAGGCGATGCGGGCGAACGTCGACGCCATCGTGCCGCTACTGCCCGACGACATCGCCGACGCGGTCACCTACATGGTGACGAGGGACCGCCGGGTCGCCGTGAACGAGATGCTGGTTTGTTCGGCAGAACAGACCTGGTGACGCGTCACTCGGTCGGACGGTCGTCGGTGCCGGCGCGCTGGTTCTGCTGCTGCTGTTGATGCTGCGGGTAGGCGCTGCGGTAACGGGCCCGGCGGAGTCGACTCGAACGCTGCTGCACGCCGGGATCCTGTCGCGCCTTCGAGTTGGTGCGTGTGCCGACTACGGTCACACCGAAGAGCACCACCGCGACCACCACGGCGATGATGCCGAGGGCGGTCCGCCCGGTCAGCAGTCCGACCACGCCCAGGGCGATGAGGACCACGCCGACGGCGCCCGCGAGAGAGCCAACTTTGCTCAGTACTGCGGCCTTGCGTGCCTGCACAATCCGGTCATGCGTGTCGTCGTGAGTCATACGTCCTCCTCAGGATCTCCACGAAGTGAACCAAATGTTCAATAATGGAACCCTAGACCAGTAGCCGCCCATTCCGGCCAGAGGCGGAGATCACACCGACCGATACGCGGGACGGAGTGACCCGGATTACTGAACAACCTGTTCAACACTCATGTGTCCGCGGCGTAGGCTGGATGACGCGCAGGGTTCGAGACAAGTGCCCGCGAATCATCGCGATCGACGACTGCGGTGACGACGTCACAGTGCGGAGCCCGTCGCACGGCCGTTGGTTCACTTCCGAGCCTTCCCGCCCCAGAAACCAGTTGCCGGCGCACTATCTGTGCGCGGCCGACTCCTTCACGACAGGACACACATGACAGCCGACGCGAACCCGTACAAGCCCGACACCGATCTGGAAGACGGCGGAGAGCTCGTTCCGGGCGCAACCCCTCCCGACAGCGGATCCACCTCGATGGCGTCGGACGGCCGTCAGACCGTGCCGAAGCGCTTCTCCCCCACCATCATCACGGTGATGATCATCGTGGGCATCATCATCGTCCTCGCGGTGGCCGGCGGCATCGCAGTGATCTTCGACGCGTTCCAGCTCTTCACCT